>DAOVCJ010000027.1 GCA_030670085.1 Candidatus Aenigmatarchaeota archaeon | reverse complement strand
CTGCTCCTGCTTATCGAAATCCATTGCAAGCTGCTGCCCTGCCAGCTGTTCAGAAATCATTCCTGCCCCTGCCAGAAGGTTATCGGTAAGCGTGGTTTTTCCGTGGTCTATGTGGGCCACAATACCAATGTTCCTGATATGATCAGGCTTCCTCATCAGCTCCTTTATCAGGGGCACAACATCCCTTGCCATATCAAACCTCCTTTGAAGATATATTTGGTTTAAATCATATTTAATCTTCAGTTGAATTTAAAAGTTTTTCCTTCCGAAGAATCAGCTTGCGGGTTCCTTGACAACCTCGATTTTTGCTATTTCGAAAAACCGAACAGGATATATCTTGCTTCCCTGCTTCTTTATCTTGTGCTGTATGGTCCCGGCCATTATAAACTTAACGAATTCATCAATCCCAGACCTTCCGGCTGTCTCAGTGAGGACATTACCTACCCATGCCCTGACCTTTCTCTGGATGTTTTTCTCAACATTCCTGTTCATTATTGCAATAGAGGATATCTGCAGGATCCACTCATCCTTGGTCTTGACATCACCTATTACCTCTATCTTCTGCAGCCGCTTCCTTACGAATCTTGATATGAATTCCCTTACGCAGACATAACCATTGAATTTTGTGTGCGCATTCTTGCCATCAATCCTGTCAACCTTGAACTTAACTTTCTGGTAATCCTTCCCCCTCTGACCGAGGAGATCGGAAACACTGACCTCGATACTCCTACCTACAAGGGTTTTCGGATCTGTTGCAGGAGTCTCTGCTACAACGTTTCCGCCAAAGGATTTAGGAGTCAAAATAGCGAACCAGTCCTTTCCCTTCCACTTCTTCACTACCCTCTCCGGTCTCTTTGGCTTCTCCTTCTCCTCTTTCTTCCCCTTCTCTTTGGGTCCGTATTCTTTCACTCTCTGCTGTCCCATATCTTTCGCCTCTTTCCGAATTGTGGATATCTATCTGTGTTTTTTGTTCAGTTTTATTTAAATCCTTTTTGACTAGAATTTTCTCCACTGAGCTTATAAATCTATCCTCATGATCCTTTTCTATTCTTGCCCCTGCTGCTCCCTTGTGTCCGCCACCCTCACCGCCTATATCCATTGTAACCCTGACCATTATATCCTTCAGGTCCACACCCTTCTCAACCAGCGAATCACTTACCCTTGCACTCACCTTAACGTCCCCCTCCTCTGTGTCAGCAAACGCGAATATCGGTTTCTCGCACACATCGTTTGCAACACCGTCCAGGTCCAGGCAGGATTTGTTGATTATGGAAACAACATTCGATATTACGTGCTCTGAGATGCTGCTCCCGCCGAATAAATAGAATGCGTTATCCGTTCTCTTTATCGAGTTGGTGTTCTTGTATACCCAGGCCATTGCCTTTCCAATCTCCCTTCTGTAGGAATTCAGAATGTTCCTGGCCTCGGAATGGTCAGCATCATTCAGGCAGAATGCTATACCCATGTACGCCTTACCCATCTTACCGCATGCATTGAGTATGGTAGCGAATTCGTTCGCATCCCTGAGCTCTCCCTTCTTGTCAAGAAGCTCATAGGTATCCCCGAATATCCACTCCGGGTTCATATGCTTTCCACGTATCCTTTCAGCTATTATTCCAGAGGCGAGTTTCTTGCTCTCCTCATCCGTGAGGTCTGCAAGGGTCCTCCATCTCTCCTTATCCTTCAGTTCAATCCCGAGTTCCTGCAGGAACTGGACAGAAGCAGATTCTGAGCCAGAGATTCCCGGTATGTAGGGGTCAACTGAATACTGGAGGGTTTTGTGTACCGGTCTCGTATACCTCCCCCAGAGTCTTAACCCCTTTTTAACCCGTATCTTTCTGGAGAGTTCTGCATCCTTCAGAATCTCCTTGTTCAGGCCGAGCAGGCCCCAGCTTTCCCCTATTGAGCCTATCTGGGAGTCTCCGATTGCTCCTATGATTCCCAGCTCGCTGAGGTCCCTGTTATCCGGATTCATTGCCCTTGCAAGGAGATATGCAATACCAGAACCGGATATGTGTTCTGTTATCCCAAAATCTTCTGAGTTGACATGTAAGAGGTTCTTGCTCCTTACCTCCCCCTCACTCTGATGGTGATCAAGAACTATAACCTTCGTATCCCCATCCTTCATCAGATGGTTCTGGATATTCTCAAGGTAGCCAGAACCCAGGTCTGTAAAGATTATCATCCTCCTCCCCTCCCTCCCGAGGTCCTTTAGAAAATTCCCGTTCAGCTGGTTTATCAGGGACAGGTGGAAGGATTTTCCCTCCCTTGCCAGGGCCTTGACCATGATTGCGGCTGATGCTATCCCATCTGCATCGTAATGGGAGATGAGTCTGATATCACCTGAAAAGGACTTTATGATCCCGCCTACCTTAATCAGTTCCTTTACCAGCAGCTCTACCTTATTCTTCATAGTCAGAACCTTCTGGAAACCTGCTGTCCAATCAGTTCCGGTTCCCAGCCTCCATTATCTGAACCTGCTTTGAATATTAAGAATTGGTAGTCGAAGTTAATAAGCTTTGGAGACCAACGATAACTTTATATATACTTAGTTACTATATAATAGTAAAATTAACATTTAAACCGTAGAAAATCAAAAATAATTTAAATACATATTATCAAATAGAAAGTTAAATAGAAAGGTAAGGGTTTTGTATGTCCAGAAAGAGACCGAAACACACAAACTCTGAGAAAAGAGAAGAAAAGGAAGAGGTTAAAAACAAGAAGAGGGCAGAAAAGGAGAGGTTTCTCAAAAGGATATTTGGCGAGGATAAGAAGGCAATCACTCTTGTTGCTGCTGTTTTCTTTGTTATAGGCTTTGTGATAAGCGCTTTCTTTGGTTTTTCAGAATCTCCTGTAACGGGTATGGTTGTAAGCAAGGAGGATATTGGTGCAAAGGTAGTGGATTACGTCAACAATAATCTTATTCAACCCGGAACTTCTGTAACCATGGTTTCTGTGGAAGAGGAGAACGGTCTATACAAGGTGATAACCTCATACCAGGGGAATGAGATTCCTGTGTATGCAACAAAGGATGGTATTCTACTGCTTGTGGGAACGGTTTACGATATGACCCAGGAGCTGGAACCACCCCCAGAAGAACCTCCAGAGCAACCACAGGAGCCAGCTACACCTGAATTTCCAAAGAGCGACGAACCCGAGAATACCAACATAAAAACATTTTTTGACAGCGGAGCAGACATATGCTATGAGGACGGCAAGCCTGTAATCAGAATGTATGCATCCTCAGGATGTGGTTATTGTAAGTGGAACAAGCCAATGTACGAAAAGGTTGTAAAGGAGTATATGGACCAGGGCAAGATAGTTGCCTATCTCTGGGAAGGCGGTAAAAACATACTCTCGGATGAACAGGAACCCCAGCCGCAGGAAGAGCTTGCGTTGTATCAAGAATACGGCTTCGGGGGGGTGCCTGCGTTCATATTCGGTTGCAAGTACTACAGAGGAGGCGCATCCTTTTCGCGTGTAGAAAACGGCGAGGAACTTGAAGAAGCAGAGCTCAGGAATGTAATAGAGGACCTTCTTGCCGCATAACGAGTATTCTAAAAACTAAGACCATCTACCTTTTAAGGCTTCCCAGGTCAGTTCTTCCCCCTTAGACCTGACCATCTTCCATATAACAAGCAGGACAACAAGGATTACAGCCCCTATTATGCTCAGGATTATCCATGGAAACTCAGGACAGGGCTCACAGGGACCGCCACAATCCACTCCATCCTCCCCCTCGTCCTGTACATTGTTGTTGCACAGGCCGCAGCCCTCATCTGTCTCCCCGTCACAGTCAT
>DAOVCJ010000009.1 GCA_030670085.1 Candidatus Aenigmatarchaeota archaeon | reverse complement strand
TATTGGTTTGGTATTTTAAATTGGTTATCTTAAACATCTCTTTTGAAAAAGATTGTTTTGGTAATATATGATAAACATGCGATTGTGTTTTTATTGTTTTAAGCCAAATAATTACTGTTTTTGTTTTTACCGTTGCAGGGGCTGGTACATGGAAATTCAGATACTGGATGTTGATTACACACTAGTGAATGAGAAGCCCATAATAAGGATATTTGGTAAAACCTTGGAGGGGGAAAGTGTGTGTGCGTTCTATGAAGGTTATCAGCCCTACTTCTACGTTGAGGGTAAGGGTGTTGAGAAGTTTCTGGAAAGGGAGCCACAGGTTGTGAAGATTGAAAATGTCAAAAGGGATGTTGTCATGGGTTATCAGGCTCCCAGGGAAATGTGTAAAGTAACCATTAAAAACCCAGCAAAGACGCCGGACCTGAGGGAGCGACTGAAGGCGAATGGGTTCGTTCCCTATGAAGCTGATATCCTTTTCAAGTACAGGTTCATGAATGATATTGGTTTGAATGGTATGGAGTGGGTAAAGATAAAATCCAGCCCCGCAGCAACCGAAACCGTGCAGGCAGATAAGAAGGTTAAGATAAGTGAAATGAAACCAACAAAAAGGATAGAGGATGTCCCGC
This sequence comes from Candidatus Aenigmatarchaeota archaeon, assembly GCA_030670085.1. GTDB lineage: Archaea > Aenigmatarchaeota > Aenigmatarchaeia > QMZP01 > QMZP01. Next base: position 30,331 of record DAOVCJ010000009.1, on the reverse strand, counting down.
TGAAGATTCTTGCGCTTGATATTGAGTGTGCCCCATTGAAGAAGGGCATGGTACCTGAAGCGAAGAAAGACCCTATAATTCTCATATCCCTTATTTTTGATCCGAAGTTCAAAGATGGGAAATACATGACCCTCTCTACAAGGGTGGGTAATGGGGTAACTGCATGTGATTCTGAAAAGGAGATGCTTGAGAAGTTTATTGAGATTATAAAGGAATATGACCCGGATATCATAACTGGCTATAATATAAACAACTTTGACATACCCTACATCTTGGAAAGGATGGGAGAGAATAATGTGAGGCCGGTTTTGGGGAGATGCAACCAGAAGCAGACCAATGCCAAAAAGCTCATGGCAAGGTACAGAATTTCTATGGCTGGTAGAATCGTTGTTGACTCCTTTGAGCTGGTTAAGAAGGATTTTTCATTAATGAGGTACAGCCTTAAGTTTGTCTCTGATAAGCTTCTGGATGAGAAAAAAAAGGATGTTAGGTTATCAGAGATTGAGAAACTGTGGAAAGGCAATCAGAAGGAATTTGAGAGGTTGGTTGAATATTCCAGGCAGGATTCGGTCCTTGCCATGAATCTGATTTTGAAGCTGAATCTCGTTTACAAGTACATTGCCCTTTCAAAGATTTCCGGTACGCTTCTCCAGGACACGCTGAACTCTGGTGAAACGACCAGGATTGAGAACTTCTTGCTGAGGGAATTCGATAAAGAGGGTTATGTTTTCCCATGCAAACCCGACCAGGGGGAGGTCTCGAGAAGGGAGGGTATGAGGAAGAAAGAGTTAAAGGGTGGCTATGTTATCGAGCCTGAAAAAAACCTGCACTCGAACATAGTGGTTTTTGACTTCAAGTCAATGTACCCTTCCATAATAAGAACCTTCAACATATGCCCCACAACCCTGATAAAGGATTTCATGCCAGGTGACCCCAATCATAAATCAATCAAGTCCCCGTCCGGGGCATCTTTTGTCTCAAGGGAATTAAGGTATGGTATAATCCCGAGGATACTTGAGAGGCTGGTGAAACAGAGGTCCATCATAAAGAAGAAGATAGATGAAACTGAGGATGTAAATGTGAAGAGGGTATTGGATGCTGAGCAGTGGGCATTGAAGATCATGGCCAATGCCTTCTATGGTCATATGGGGTACTCCAGAGCAAGGATATATGACCTTGACGTTGCAAACGCTGTTACTTCTTATGGTAGGGACATAATACAAAAGACCAAGGGTGTTATTGAGGAGAAGTTTGGTTATGGGGTTGTGTATGGGGACACGGATTCCGTAATGGTCAAGATTCCTGAGGAGGATTTGGAGAAGATTAGGGTTATTGCAAACGGAATATCTGGAGATATAACAAAGCGGCTGCCCGGGGTTATTGAGCTTGAATTTGAAAAGGTTTTCAAGAGATTTTTGCCCCTGACGAAAAAGAGATATGTTGCCTGGAAATTTGAACCTAAGGGAAGGGTGTGGGAAGAGAGCATAGAGATGAAGGGTATTGAGACTGTTAGAAGGGACTGGTGTGAGCTGGTTTCTGATGTCATGAAAGAGGTCATTGATTTGATAGTGAAAAAGGACTCTATTAAAGAGGCTACCCACTACTTCGGTGGTGTTGTTGATAAGCTTCTAGAAGGAAACATACCGATTCAAAAGCTGATTATTACCAAAACCATGACAAAGCTTCCTGATCACTATGCCGGTATGCAGCCCCATATAGAGCTTGTCAAGAAGATCAGAACCAGGTCTCCAAGAGATGCGCCTGGGGTAGGAGACAGGATAGGTTATGTTATTGTTAAAGGAACCGGTCTGTTGAGTAAGAGGGCAGAGGACCCTGTTTTCGTTGTGGAGAAAGGGCTGCAGACAGACTCCAAATACTATATTGAGAATCAGCTCCTGCCCCCAGTGGAAAGGATATTTAGTGCCTTGGGGATTTCGAAATCTGAACTTCTTGGTAACGGGAAGCAGACTGATATAATGCATATACTAAACAACCAGAAACAAACAACCCTTAAAGAGCTCCCGATAGATCGGGTGAATGGCTTCATATGCGAAAAATGCGGCAAGTTCTATGCAAGAACTCCGTTGGTCGGGAACTGTTCCTGTGGGGGCTCCCTGGTGTTCTCCTCCTCCCAGGGACAGGTTGAGTGTGTTACAACTTAGTCTGGGGTGATTGTGCCCGTTCATCAAGAACAGAGAATATGTCTGATTTCATAATACTATCGGTATAGAACACATTTAGTTTTTCTGTTTTATGTTTAATATCGTTTAAAATACAGGTTTTACATCCTTCTCCACCATCATACGTTTGGCAGGATATTCCATAGCGCTCCCTTTCAGGTTCGCCCCCAACAACGCCCATATCATAAACCCCCACATCTATTCCTTTACATCCCAGTCCAACCAGTAAATCACTAAACCCCCTGATAGCACTAATTTTTTTCTTTAATTCTTCTATATTTTTTGACTTAACTCCCAGTGGCATCTTGCCTTCTTCAAATTTTATTGCGCATTTGTAGCCCATTCAAATCACCTTAATTAATAATCAGTAAAACTTTTAAGCGTTGTGAATTTCACTCACTCTTCACGAACTTCATTTTCCGTTTTTGGTTTATTTGTGAACTTGTGTAGAATCTCCAGTGGAAACATGGGGGTTCCTTACTGAACTTCATGTTAACTTCATTCTAACTTCATTTCGATACCAAGCGAAGCATTTCTGCAGTGGAAACGATGGGGTTACTTTCATGTTACTTAACACCTGTTCACGTATCATATTCCTAGAAACAGACCTAGGAAAATACCAAGTCCTGAGAAGTAGAGGATGGTTGGTAGTATGAGGAATCCCATCAGATGGGATCTCCTAACGCCCAACAGTATTGTTAACAATCCCATACATGTTCCCAGAAGGGATATGAACAATCCAACCCATCCTGTGAAAATGAAGACCAGGACTATAAGGGTTATTATTATGGAGAGGTTGAGTCTTTTGTAGTTTACGTTTTTCATTCTCCTTATCAGTATCTTGCCTATTTTGAGGGTCAGGATCGCTGATATGAAGCAGGTTATTGCCCCAACCACAGATATGAGAAGCATATCATTGAAGGTTAGTTTGTCAACTAGCTGCGAAACCGTCCACATCGCCCCTGACCTTGTCTTACCCAGGGTGTAGAAAACGATAAAGGTGAAGAGTATGTTGGCTGTGTTTATGCCTCCTAGTGCTGTTAGGAAATCCCTAATCTTTGCCCTGAATACCTGGGCAGCTATCACACCTGCCTGGGCTGCCCCGATTCCTGGTAATATCCCTGCCAGCCAACCAGCAAGCCATCCTGTTAGGATTCCCTTAATATGGTTTCCCTTAATCTCCCTTGTCTCTTCCTGCTCTGGGATGGTTGACTTGCTGTGAAAACTTATTATTAGTGTGCTGAAAGCAAAGAGGCCTGTCAAGGCAGGGAATAAAACCATCTCTGATGGTAGGGAGTTCAGGGATACGAAACCGAATAGTCCTACCAGAATGAATATGAACAGGGAGTAAAGCTTCGCCATACCCCTTTCTGTCAGAACCATCCATAGGACAATGAAGAGGAGAATCATATGTAGGTATGTATGGATTGAATTGTATATCTGTGGAATCAGGTAGAGTAGAAGGGGCATGGTTATCAGGGTCAGGACAGCCACCCCCAGTCCGCCAATAACAGTTAGAAACAACGCTTCATACCCCTTACCTGCCAGCAAGAACCTGTGCCCCGGTAAGACCGACAGTGCTGTTGCGGGGTCCGGCGCACCAAAAAGTATGCTTGGTAGGAAATCTGTGAAGGTGTTTGATATCGCAAGAGATATCACAAACGCCAGAACCATTGGGGTGGGAATCTGTGCCAAGAAGAAGGTCAAGGAGAGTATCATCACAAAGACTGTATTCGGATGGAGACCTGGGATTAGGCCTGTCACAACGCCAACACCAATGCCCAGGAAGGTGAACAAAAGGATTTCAAGGAACATTATTAAAGAATTGTTTTGAGTATTAAACCCGTTTGAACTCCACTTCCCTCGTCCCCAGATTCACCCTTGCGGCGTCTGGAGCTTCAAAGGATATTATGGTCACTCCCTTGTAATTCTCCAGAAATTTCTTTGGTGATATCAGCCATAGTATGTCTGGTACTGGCTCTATAAAGAAATAATCGTCCGGTCCTAGTATTTTGTTTCTTTTTGGGGAGAGGTGTCTCTTCCTCAGGTAGTCTATCACTTGTTTCTGTTCTATCTCCTCCCCTGGGCTGTAGACAAGTATGTTCATCTCGTCTTCTGGAGTTGATATGGTTATCCATGTTGGGTTTGTGAAGTCTGTTATCACCTGTTCCTTCTCTTTTTCGTTCAGGTTTTCGTCTCCTAGCTTGGGTATCAGGGTGAAGTTGGTTGCTTGTGTGAGGGCCATTGCCTTATCTGTAAGCGATGTTGTTAAAAGTAGGGAAAGCTTCTTTATCTTTTTCGATCTGTAGTCTAGTGGTATGTCTGGTAATATGATTTCCTTCTCTATGAGCTTTCCCTCCCTAGATGTTCCCTTCACACCTATCACATCATCTGCTTCAGGCTCTTTGTTGCTTATAACCTCTATCTCTCCTGTGGGGTCTTCCAGAACAAACCCTCTCGGTGTTGGTTCCTTGACCATACCTATGATAGAGATTTCATCGTAGCTTTCTCCCACCTTGTTGATGGAAACTGCATCGAGTTTTTTGAGTAGAAGTTTTTTTATCCCCTCGTACTTGTTGTTGTAGTATCTGGTAAAATCCTCTGGTTTTAGCTTTGCTTTCGGTACAACTCTTTTTACCTTTATTATCAGCCTCGACTTTGTTGGTCTTTCCCTTTCTGTTAGGACTGTTTTGTCCTTTTGTTTGGCCTCCTTTATCATCTCCTCTAACTTTTCCTCATTCAGTGTTTCCAACAAACCAGGTGTTAACAGTATTCCTGCCTCCAACGCCTTTCTTACAATCTCTTCTTTCATATCAGAAAAACTCCCTTAGTATAGAACCTTCAATGTTTTCTATCAGGGATTTTGGTAGATTGACCTTGATTCTTTTTGTTCTCCCATACCTACCCTTTGACAAAACCTTTGCATTGATTACTCCGAACATGTCAAGCTCTGCTATAAGGTCTGAGACCCTTCTCTGGGTTAGGGGGTTGAGGTTGTTTTTAGCACATATATTGGTGTAAATATCGTAAACGTCCCCTGTTTGAATATTGGTCTCTCCTTTCTTATGTAGTCCCAAAATTGCCTTGAAAACCATCTGGGATTGTTTGGGTTGGGTTCTCAGGATTTCCAGTATTCTGTCCGTATCCAGCTTGCTTTCGGCTGTATCAACATGAATCTCATCTACACTTTTCGAATTCTTTCTCTCTGCTATCTCCCCTGCAATCCTTAGAAGATCTAAAGCTCTCCTAGCATCACCATGCTCCTGTGCAGCCAACGCAGAACATTTCGCAACAACCTTTGGGGATATCACCCCTGGGTTGAAAGCGAGATTTGATCTCTCTGTTAGTATGTCCCTCAGCTCATTTGCATTGTATGGTGGGAATATGATCTCCTCTTCTGAAAGGGAAGACCTCACCCTAGGATCGAGTTCATCAACAAAGGATAGGTTGTTTGATATGCCAATAAGGGTTAGTTTTGTTTTCTCCAGTTCCTGGTTTATTCTTGTAAGGTTGTAGAGGATTCCGTCACCTATCTTCTTTACCAGCGCGTCTATCTCATCTAATATCAAAACCACATTCTGGTTTTCTCTATCCAGTAATTCATAAAACCTTTTGTATACCTCGTTTGTTGGGAGGCCTGTGTAGGGAACCTCCTCACCGAAATTTGATATGAGTTGCGCGAGAAGCCTGTATTCTGTGTCTGTTATCTTCTTCATCTTACAGTTGATGTAGAATATCTTTACTGGGGTGCTATTCTTGTTTATTGTTCCCAGGAGATTATCAACAACGCTCCTCACAACCAGCGTCTTCCCTGATCCTGTCTTCCCATAGATAAAAATATTGGAGGGTTTTTCGTTTCTTAATAGGGGGGCCAGTATAAGGGCAACCTGTTTGAGTTGTTTTTCTCTATGGGGAATGTTTTCTGGTGTGAATTTTATGCTAAGTGTGTCCTTTTCTTTGAAAATCGGTCTTTCAGAAGCATATGTCTGAAATATATCACCAAGTGATGTTTGAATTGTCATGTTTTTAACTCCCAATATCCCCTTTCTTTCTATTGGAAGTTATTAAATAAAAAGCTTTATTTCTTCTGGAGATTTTAATTATTATATAACAGTGTTATATAGATAGATAGAGAGCAAATTTTAAAATTTTTAAGCTCCACTGGAAATGAGGGTGTCCTGGGGGTATGGGGCGAGTAGATTTCCACTGGAACTCGTATAAAACTTTTAAACTAACACTGCCTAAATTTTAAGGATGGTTTTATGAAGATTCTGGTAATTGCTGATATTCATGGATACTATGAGAAGGCCTTTAACAACCTAAGTAAGATAGACACATCCAAATTCCATATAATGGTGTGCCCTGGTGATTTCACAGACATGTTTAACCAACCGCCCGGGTTCTCACAGATGGATGTTGCTGATTTACTGTTACAAAAACTCCTCTCATTCAACCTTCCACTTTACTGCGTTCCTGGGAACCACGACCCATACGAAATTTTAGAGTTGTTGGACGGGTATGGTGTAAACTTACATAACAGGGTCAAAATATTCAAGGGTATGAAGTTTATGGGGTTTGGTGGTGCAGCCACGCCATTCAACACAATATTTGAACCGACTGATGAAGAGATAAAACAAAGTCTTGAAAGAATGGGCAAGGAAGTAAAGAGCAAAAACTTCGTTCTTGTTGTACACAACCCCCCGAAGAATACGAAGGTTGACATGGTTGCTGGTGGTGAGCATGTCGGTTCCCAGGCCGTTAGGGAATTCATAATGAAAAAACAACCCCTGCTTGCTATATCTGCTCACATACATGAGTCCAGTGGTGTAGATAAGATGGGTGAAACCACTGTTTTTTACCCAGGCCCATTATACGATGGATACTACGGCGTTGTTGATCTAAGGGTCGAGGAAGTTAAGTGTGAGATAAAAAGAATTTAATTATTCAATACCCTTTAACTTGCCTATTATCTTATCCACACTATCCATTCTACAAACAGCTAAAGGGATCCCCTCAACCTCTGCTATCCTCTTTGCAATATCATCCACAACATCAAGGCCGTGCAAAACGACAAGGGCTGGTTTCAAATTCGTAAGTTTTATTGCAACCAGCGGGGTTCTTCCAGTCGAGACCTGTGTAAACACCAGTGCTCTCTGTGTGGTTATACCATAGAGTTTTAAAAGCTCTGAAAAGGACAGCTCGGTTATTGCCTTCAGGGAATCTATGACAGTGTAACCATAAACAACCTGTTCAAGGTTAGTCTTCACAATAGGAACCGCATTGATAAACTTACAAAAATCCATTCCGGATATCCCAACAGAGAATTCCTTTATATCAACTATGGCATTGGAAATGATTGGATGTGATTCATTGGTTTTTGCAAAGGATCTTATGATATTACCACCACGCTCCACATCTATCTTCAGCAGGGCAGTGATATACTTCCTGATGACCTTTATACCAGGAGACTTTCTCCTACCAGACTCGTAGTCAGAGACCACAGATGGGGTTATGCTCAATTCATTTGCAAGCCTCTTCTGGGATATCTTGAAGATGCTCCTCCATTTCTTTATAACGCCCTCTGAATTGTCAGACAGGACGATTTCACCTATTATATCCTTTGCCAGCTTGTCCCTTGCAAGGGAAAATTCGTCAGTGACATTATCCATATTCGATAATTGACTGCTATATTTAAATACACTGAGTGTATTGCGAACAGATATAACAGTGTTATATTTTAGGGATATAAATTCTTCCTCCTATAGAATATATATGAAGTTCTACAGAAAGGGAGTTCGTTTCGAGAGAGAGCTGATTCATTTTCTTAACTATAAAGGCTTTTCCGTTTCCAGAACCGCCTCCTCTGGTGGTTATCTGTATCCAGTGGATATAGTCGCCCTTAAGAGAGGCCTAATACTTGCATTCGAGTGTAAAGCCCATAAGAACAAACCAAAACTCCAAAAGGACAAGTTGAAGAAGTTCAAGGATTGGTGTAAGAATGGGGGAGCAATGGGGTTCCTTGCATGGAGGGCTCCCAAGAACAGGTGGTTGTTTCTTAGGATAGAGGATGCGGAAAAGAACAATTACGCTGATGAGAATTGGATAGGGATGGAAAACTTCTTGAAAGCGACAGATTTCAGATAACTAGTAGAGTCTTATTTTCAGAAGCCTCAGAACCTGCTCCTCAGAAAGATTCGGGTTCGTGAGATTCACAAGCTTCAGTTTAAGGCCCACATCCTCAAGCTCTTCAGGTATTATCATCTCAAGAATGGGAGACATCCATATATCCAGGGTTCTGGAGACGGTCCATTTATGAAGACCAGTTCCCCTTGCAATCTCCCCAACAGTTGAAAAATCCGTTCCATTGTTCTGAACAGTCTTAAGAAATCTGTATATCTTCAACACATTGACGCTGGTTATTTTGTAGAATTTATTGTTTCCCATGCTTATAATCTTGATGGGGTCAAGTTTAAATAACTTAATCAGAAGAATAGAGTGATAACATGGGAATATCAGATGTATTTTTTACAGACAAAATCTATTTGCCACCAGAACTTAATGGCCTCAGTGAGAAGGATTTTTGGCATTATAAAGAATGGCAGGATTCAAGACCAGACATTTCAAAAGCAATAATAACCCCCTTCAAAAGTGAAAACCTTACCCCGTTCTCAGACGATAACCCACCAGAAAAACCAACACCAACTAAGATAGAATGTGGAAACATTGTTTTCAACGTGTTTAGTAAAAAGGGAACAAAGAGACCAAGATACGGGGACATTTACAAAGAATTTAAGGATTTCCTAAAAGGGTTACGTGAAAGTTACAACAAAGGAACGCTAAGAAAGGGTTACAGAACAATTGAGGTTGATGGTAAAAAGGAAGTTTACATAAATTTAGAAACAGTTTTGGAAGAATTAAAAAACGCCAAAAAGACCATGCTCTCTGAAAAGGAGGGGGTCAATCATAAAAGAAGCTTAGTAAAGCCGGTAGAATTGATTGAAGAGATACCAGAGATTCTGTCCATAGTGACAGGAACCGATTACTCAGCAAAGTCAGAATACAATGCAAGGATTTATCAGTCTGCGGAGAATCTTCTAAATCAGGGAGACATAAATACAGGATTCAGCCGAAAAAAGGAAGCAGAAGGAAAGTTTAAGAAAATTCTCCTGGAAGATTCTTTTGAAAGGTTAGGGGGGGAACCAGACAAATTTGTAAAGGTTCCATATGCATTTGGTAGAATAGCATTCAGGCACCACATCAAACCAAAATCCCAACCTTCTTACGAATCCACAATAAACGCATTCTTGAAACAGTTTCCAGAGAAATTAAAAGAGGGAGTAAAGATAGGAGACTTCATAATGTTAGAAGGCTTAATGACACCGGGTTTACCAGAAAAACTTAAAGGAATGGGAATATGGGATGAAGAATTTGAGCAGGCATATAAACCAAAGATAATAGGAGGAGACGTGTATATTCTCCTTAGCGGCCCACTAAAAAGACTCAATCACCTCAAGAAGGAGTCTATCTCAACATCATATGATCAACACGTTTCGGTGGGAATAATAAGATAATATTATTTTTTCAGTTTCTTAACAGCGTTCTCAATCCTGTCCAGCGCTTTCTCTATGAGGTCGTACGCAGTCGCATAGGACAGCCTTATATACCCCTCTCCAAACTTCCCGAACTCTGTTCCCGGAAGGACAGCAACCTTTGCATTTTTAAGGATCCATTCAGAAAAAGCAAGGGATTTCATCCCAAAGGACTTTACGTTCGGAAACGCATAAAATGCTCCCTTGGGTGTGGTACATGAGAAGCCAGGAATCTCATTCAAGCGTTTAACAATCATCCTTCTCCTCCTATCATATTCCCTCCTCATAGTTTCCACACATTTCTGATCCCCCTTCAGGGCATCCATTGCGGTTACCTGGGATATTGTGGGGGCGCAGAGTGTTGTGAATATATGGAGTTTTGTCATCGCCTTTACTATCTCCTCAGGACCAGCCGCATAACCAACCCTGAACCCAGCCATTGCATAGGTTTTTGAAAAAGAATGAAGGGTCATTACGTAGTTCTCCATACCGTTAAGGGAACCAATGGATATATGCCTTGCATCATCGTAAACAAGCTTTTCATATGCCTCATCAGATATTACCAATAGGTCATGCTCCCTCGCGAAATCTGCAATCTCCTCCAGGGCTTTTTTGCTGAACACCGTTCCTGTTGGATTTGACGGGGTGCACATTATCAATGCCCTGGTTTTCTCAGGAATTATAACCTTCTCCATCTTCTCAACATCTATTTCAAAATTATTCTTTTCGTACAGTGGAACACAAAGGGGCATTCCGTTCAGAATCTCAACACTCGGTTTGTACGCAAGGAACCCTGGGTCAGGTATCAAAACCCCCTCCCCTGGATCCACTGTGCACATGAGCGCAAGCAGGATCGCCTCAGTTGAACCCGTTGTTACGATTATGTTCTCATGCCCTACAGAAATACCATTCTCCTTTTTCAGTTTCTTTATAATCGCTTCCTTGAACCCATATCTGCCCCCTGGCGGGGAGTAGTGTGTGTATCTCTCGTCAAGATGCTTCTTTGCAGCCTCAATGATGTGTGGGGGAGAATCAAAATCAGGCTCTCCAGGCCCAAGGGATATGATGTCCTTGCTCTCTGCGGCAATTTTTAAGAACTTCCCTATGGTCGATACAGGCAGTTCCTCCTGCCTCTCAGAGATTATGTTTCTCAACATACGGTTAATTATTGGATTTAGAGAACTTAAATTATAATGGAATCAGAGAATCAAAAAACAAACATAATATACAAAAACAAAACACATAGTGCAAATATAGTTGGAATTATTCCGGCCCTGATCATCTCCTTTGTTTTTATCTTACCAATACCATGCACGATAGCGTTGGGAGCGGTTCCTGGAGGCATCATGAAGGTCATTGAAACAGCCCAGACAACAGGCAAAACAAGAATCTCTGCCGGGATGCCAAGGGTCTGGGAGAGACCAACAAGGACAGGAACGAACATCGCAGCCGTTGCTGTGTTCTGGATGAACTGTGTTATGAGCATGCAGAGGATAACGAAGCTGAAGGCTATCAGTGCTGGGCTTGTGAGACCAGTCATATTCAGATACCCAGTAGCCACCCATTCAACCGCACCGGTCTGTTGGAGGGCCCAGCCAAGGGAGACCGCACCAGCTATCAGCATTATGGTTCCCCAATGGGTTTTCTTTTCAAAGTATCTCCAGTCGTAAACAAAGAGAAACATGAGCAATCCCCCAACCAAACCAACAGCAATGGTTGGTATGTTATGTATGGGGGAGGTTACCCACAGGATGAGGATGAGGATTATCACAGCAGCTGTTATCTTTTCCTCCCTCCTCATCGGTCCCAGATCCTGTATAAGATGCTTTTTAATCCTTTCATGCTTCGGTCTGAAGTATATCATAAAAGACACGTAGAGAAGAACGAGCATTATAAGAGCGAACGGCAACGAAGCCACCATCCAGTCATAGAAGTTCCAACCAAGCGCCTCTGCACCAATTATATTTGGAGGGGTCCCGATAAGTATGCCAACCCCACCAATATTTGCAGCGTATGCGACACCAAGAAGCAGGGCCTTATTATTGAGCTTGACCTGGTGCATGATATGAATCGCTATGGGAATCATCAGAAGGACTGTTGCGGTGTTGGATATGAGCATTGACAAAAAACCCGTTATCACTATGAGACTTATTAGAACCATATTCTCAGAATGCGATCTCCTTAACAGGCCATAGGCTATCCTTTTATCGAGACCGGATTTCCTCAAACCCACGGCAAGAAAGAACCCGATTATTATGAGAAAAACCACAGGGCTCCCGAACCCGTAAAGACTATCCACAACGCTTACAGAACCCGAGGCAGCAAGCAGCATAATCGCGAGAAAGGCAGACACAGCAAGGGGGAGGATTTCTGTTGCCCAGAGGTAGACCGTCGCGAGGAATATCATTATAACAGTAAATCCCTGATAACCCAGGCCAGGCGGGAGGGTGTCGTACAGAATTGCAAAGACGTGGATTAAAAACAGGACCAGCAATGGAATTACCTTAACAGGTTTTTTGAGGATCCTGCTGGATATGGACATATTTAATAATTGTTTCGGCCCCGCTAAATAACTATATATTCCAATTAAAACAAACCTTTATCATGGGAAAACTCGGTTGCTTCTTCAACCCCAAGTCAGTTGCAGTGATAGGGGTTTCAAGAAACCCGAAGAAGGTAGGCCACGTTATATTCAGGAACTTCGTTGAGGGGAAGTTCAGGGAAAATATCTACCCTGTGAACCCCAACGTCAATGAAATTCTGGGGTACAAATGCTATCCTAGCGTACTGAAGATCCCCAGAAGGATTGATCTTGTTGTTATATCAATACCCGCCATGATGGTTCCAAAGGCTTTGGAGGAATGTGGGAAAAAGAAGGTTCCTGCAGTGATAATAATATCCGGCGGCTTCAAAGAGATAGGCAACGTTGAGCTCGAGAACGAGGTTATCAGAATTCTAAAGAAATACAGGATAAGGGTAATAGGACCGAACTGTGTTGGGATATTCGACCCATACTCAGAGGTTGACACCTTCTTCCTACCAAGATACAAACTGGAGAGGCCTGGTGAGGGGAGCATAGCATTCATATCCCAGTCTGGTGCATTAGGCTCAGTTGTGCTTGACTGGATGTCAATGAAGGGCTACAAGATATCCAAGTTCATATCCTATGGAAACGCAGCTGATGTTGATGAGGCGGATCTTATAAAATACCTGGCGAATGATAAAAGGACAAAAGTGATATGTGCGTACTTCGAGGGCGTGAATGATGGGAGGAAATTTTACGATATCGTCAGCAAGGTAGCGAACAGGAAACCCGTAATCGCGTTAAAGGGAGGAAAAACAGAGGAGGGAAACAGGGCGGTTTCTTCACACACAGGATCCCTGGCAGGCCAGTCAGAAATCTACTCAGCGGCCTTTGAACAGTCAGGTGTCATAGAGGCAGAGAACCTTGAGGACATATTCGATTTTGCAAGGGTCCTGTCAACCCAGCCGGTTCCGAAGGGAAACAGGGTTCAGATAATAACAGACGGTGGGGGTTTTGGGGTTCTGGCAACAGACTGGATTATAAGCAACGGACTCAGGCTCGCGAAGATGAAGAAGGAGAGTATGAGGGGAATGAAGAAGATTTTCCCAGAGCACGTTGTACTGAAAAACCCCATAGACCTGACAGGGGATGCTGATGTAGAGAGATACAGGGTAGCGATAGATGCTGCTTTAAAGGACGACAATGTTGACATGGTCGCGATTATAACACTTTTCCAGATCCCAACCCTCACAGCAGAGATAACAGACGTGGTTTCATCCTTTGCTGAGAGGAGGAAGAAGCCGATAGTTGTGATAGCAGCAGGGGGACGATTCACAGAGGTCCTGAAGAAATCAATGGAGGATTTCGGGGTTCCGACATTCTCATACCCAGAGAAGGCAGCAAAGGCGTTACGTGCCCTGTACGATTACAGACTTGCAAGGTCAGGCAGCTGATTTATATTATATCCAAATACAATATGATAACATGGTCAAGGAACACGGAATTCTGATTGATGGGGAATGGGTAAAGTCTGGTTCTGGTGAAACCTTTGAGAGTTTGAATCCTGCGAGCGAGAAGGTTATTGGAAAATTCCAGTCCTGCAATAATGATGATGTTAACAAGGCAGTTGATGCAGCGGAAAGAGCGCTGGATTCCTGGAAGGACACGCCTGCCCCGAAGAGGGGTGAGATTCTGCTCAGGGCTGGCCAGCTGCTCAGGAAGAACAAAGAAAGGCTCGCAAAAGTTATGACGAGGGAAATGGGAAAGGTTATAGCAGAGGCAGGGGGAGATGTTCAGGAAGCTATCGATATAACGGAGTACATGGCTGGTGAGGGCAGGAGATTGTTTGGCCACACCACACCATCAGAGTTAAGGGACAAGTTCTGCCTGAGCATGAAAATGCCTGTTGGGATTTTTGCATTGATAACTCCATGGAACTTCCCAATTGCTATTCCATCTTGGAAGATCACACCAGCCCTGATATGTGGAAATACAATGGTCTTCAAACCAGCATCCGACACCCCACTATGTGCCATAGAGTTTGTCAGGATTTTTGAGAAGGCAGGGATCCCTAAAGGGGTTATAAATCTGGTCACTGGCTCAGGAAGCAAAGTGGGTTCTGCCCTTGTAAAGCACAAAAAAATACAGGGAATCTCATTCACAGGATCCAGGGAGGTCGGCGAATTCGTTACGAGGGAGGCAGGCCTCAAAAAGGTCGGATTAGAACTGGGTGGAAAGAACGGGATAATAGTTATGGATGACGCAGACCTTAAACTCGCGCTGGATGGTGTTATATGGGGAGGATACGGAACAACAGGCCAGAGATGTACAGCTGCTTCAAGGATCATTGTTCATGAGAAGATCAGAAGGAAATTTGAGAAGATGCTTTTGAACAGGATAAGGAAACTCAGACTCGGGGATGGATTGAGACCGAAAACGGATGTGGGACCCCTGATAAACAAAAGAGCGGTTGAGAAGACGCATGAGTACACACAGATAGGCCTGGCAGAGGGAGCAAAGCTGCTCTGTGGAGGAAAGCCTGTGAAGATAAATGGGAAGGGATTCTTCTATGAACCTACCCTATTCTCAGACGTTGCCCCAGATATGAGAATCGCACAGGAAGAGATATTCGGGCCCTCTATCTCCATGATAACAGTCAAAAACCTCGACGAAGCAATAGGTGTGATGAATGGAATAAGTTACGGTCTAAGCTCTGCGATATACACGAACAATATAAAGAACGCCTTTGAAGCAGTGGAGAGGGTACAGGCAGGACTAACCTATATAAACTCAAGCACGATAGGATCAGAGGTTCACTTACCCTTTGGAGGAATAAAGGGAACAGGCCACGCCAGGGAGGCGGGGTGGACAGGCATAGAGGAGTTCTCAGACATCAAGACGGTTTATTTTGACTATTCTGGCAGGTTGCAAAAAGCGCAGATAGATGTTGTCGTGAGCAAGCGGATGAAAAAGCATTCACAATGAAATTTAAACAACCGAACTAATTTTTTAACATGAAAGTCGTTTCTGGAGGATTGATAAGAAAACTGTTCCCAAAAAGAAAGGACTGGTCCCATAAGGGAGACTTCGGCAAGCTTCTTGTTATCGGTGGGAGCAAAAAGTATTCGGGTTCCCCCATACTATCCGCTATTGCTGCATACAGAACAGGGGCCGATTTGGTTACAGTAGCAGCACCAGAGAGATCAGCAAATATAGTTGCATCATTCTCCCCGGACCTGATAGCATACCCCCTTGAGGGGGATTTTCTCAACCCGAAACACCTGAAAACCCTCTTCAATATGGCAAGGGATTCTGACGCTGTCGTGATTGGTGGAGGGCTTGGTAGAGAGAAGGAAACCATGAAGACCGTTCTGGGTTTTCTAAAGGACACGGGCCTGCCATGTGTCGTTGACGCTGATGGTATACATGCACTTGCCGGGAACGTAGAGGCCATAAGGGAAAACTGGATACTAACACCCCATTCAAAGGAATTCAAAACCCTGACTCATGAGAAACCCGAGCCTAATCTAGAAGACAGGACAAGGCTGGTCAGATACTTTGCATCAAGATTTAACACCACGATTATTTTGAAGGGGTTTGTTGATGTAATCTCGGATGGAAATGAGATTTTCACAAATAAGACCGGGGACCCCTACATGACTAAAGGAGGAACAGGTGACACGCTAACAGGGATATGTGGTGCGCTGCTTGCAAGGGGAGTGAAACCAACAGATGCTGCCTGTGCAGGCGCTTACATAAACGGGCTGGCTGGGAGCCTTGCTGCCAAGGAATATGGTCCCGGCATGCTTGCTTCTGATTTGATAAAATTCATACCAAGAGCGATAAAATGAAACCAAGAAAGGTTATTATAATGGGAGCAGCAGGAAGGGACTTCCATAACTTCAATGCTTTCTTCAGGAACAACAAGGATTACAACCTTGTTTGTTTTACAGCAGAGCAGATACCAGACATAGCAGGAAGGAAATACCCAAAGGAGCTTGCAGGAAGCCTTTACCCCAAAGGCATTCCCATTTATCCTGAAAAGAATTTATACAGACTGATAAAGAAGAGCAAGATAGACCTTGTTGTTCTGGCCTACTCAGACCTATCGTATCATGATGTTATGCACAAGGCCAGCATAGCAAACTCTGCGGGTTCTGATTTCACACTCATGGGAACAGAATCAACCATGCTGAAGTCCAGAAAACCCATTATCTCAATATGCGCGGTGAGAACAGGATGCGGTAAATCCCAGACCACGAGAAGAATATCCTTAATATTGAGGGAATTGGGATATGTGGTTGTGATTATTCGTCACCCCATGCCTTACGGAGACCTGAAAAAACAGGCCTGTCAGAGGTTTGCTGAATATGGTGACCTCTACAGGCACAAATGCACAATCGAGGAGAGGGAGGAATATGAGCAGCACATAAAGAATGGTTTTGTGGTGTATGCGGGGGTTGATTACCTAAAGATTCTGAAGGAGGCAGAGAAAGAGGCTGACGTAATCATCTGGGATGGTGGGAACAACGATATTCCATTTTACAAACCAGATCTGCATATAGTAGTTGCAGATCCCCACAGGCCTGGTCACGGGATAAGGTACTATCCGGGCGAGACCAACCTGAGGATTGCTGATGTTGTTGTGATAAACAAGGAAAATACGTCAGGAAGGGAAGCCATAAAAATGGTAATGGAGAACGTGAAGAAAACAAACCCAAGAGCAAAGATAATCCATGCGAATTCTGTTGTCAAGGCAGGGGAACCAGAACTGATAAGAAACAAGAGGGTTCTGGTCATCGAGGACGGTCCCACTCTAACACACGGGGAGATGTCCTACGGGGCTGGGTGGGTTGCTGCAAAGAAGTACAAGGCAAAGGAGATCGTGGATGCAGAGAAATATGCCGTAGGTTCGATAAGAGAGGCGTATAAAAAACACAAACAATTGAAAAAGATTCTGCCAGCTCTGGGTTATGGGAGAAAACAGGTAAGGGAACTGGAGAAAACCATAAACAGAGCACCATGCGATTCAGTCGTTATCGCAACCCCAATCGATTTGGCAGAACTGATCAGGATAAAAAAACCCTCGGTTCACATAACATATGACCTAAGGGAAAAGGGAAAGCCCGATCTAGATGATGTTATAAAGGAATTCACAAGAAAACTCAAAACTTAATATTCAAGAAAAGCTATAATTAAATTATGATGTGGCTGCAGGACATAAGGGATCGGGCATTAAGCTCCAAAGCGCCCACTACATCAGGAAGATCAAATAAAATGGAAAAAATACTTTTTGAAGAACTGGTTTTTGTTCCGGCCCAATTGAGCAAAAGACCAGTAGACTATTTCAGAGAAAGGATAGAAACCAAAACCATTATAGGGAAAAACAGCAATAGGCCCCTGGTTCTAGAAACACCAATCTTTTTTGCAGCAATGAGTTTTGGCGCCCTTAGCAAGGAGGCAAAGATTGCAGTTGCAAAGGCCTCCACGGTTTTGGGTACGGCAACCAATACAGGCGAGGGCGGGATGCTGCCTGAAGAAAGAAAGTATGCAAGGCTCTTGGTTGCTCAATATTCAACAGGCAGGTTTGGAGTGGATAATGCATACCTGAAATCAGCGGATGCAATAGAGATAAAGATAGGACAGGGCGCAAAGCCCGGGCAGGGCGGCCTTCTGCCTGGGTATAAGGTTACAGAAGACATCGCAAAGGTTAGGAAGGTCCAGGTTGGCAAGCCAATTCATTCACCACCATACCACCCAGACATAAGAACCCTCAATGACCTGAAAAACAAGGTTTCCTGGCTAAGGAAGGCTAGTGGCGGAAAACCAATCATAATAAAGTTGGGTGCAGGGGACCCAGAAGACATAAAGATATCGGTTAAGGCAAATCCAGATGCAATTGCAATAGACGGTTGTTGTGGAGGAACAGGGGCAGCCCCTGACATAATGCTTGACGATTTCGGAATCCCGGTTCTACCAGCGCTTGTGGAGGCAAGAAATATTATGGATAAAATGAAGTCAAAACAGGACCTGCTCATTGGAGGCGGCTTTAGCAAGGGAGCCGATATGGCGAAGGCTCTTGCTCTCGGGGCAGATGCTATTTTCCTTGGGTTTCCCTTAATGCTCGCTATGGGATGCGAATACTGTAAAGAATGCTACAAGGGACAGTGTCCATTGGGAATCTCAACACAGAACCCGAAGCTGAGAAAGAGGTTCAAAATGGACAAATCCGTCAACGCTGTGGTAAACTATGTAAAGGCATGTACAGAGGAGATAAAGATGGCGGCTGCTGCCACAGGAAACAACAATGTTCATGATCTGAAAAAACAAGACTTGCGTGCACTGAATCTTGATACATCAAAAATTCTGGGCGTGAAGGCAGTTGGACTATAATATCACCATGCCCAGATAGTCATGTTCAAAACATCGCCCCCCCTCGACAGAGCGACTCTTTCAATCCTGACAATGGAGCCAAACTTACCACCCGGCAGAAAGCCACATCTCAAGAGATTTCCACCACCAATCTCATTGATTTCAATCTTTACCCCATGTCCCAGACTGGAGTTTATGTCAAGTTTTTCCAGCGTTGATTCGTAATTGGTCCTGCAATACGAATCCAGATACTGGATTTTGGTGGAGTTCAACACAGGCCATTTCTCAGCAAGGCCCAGCGATTTCGGTATGCTTTCATTCCATACCCCCCTACTGTGCAAGAGCAGCTCAGAGCTTTGTATGGCCGTGAACTCCAGTGAATTCATGTAGAAATCGTTTGCAAACACCGTGGCTGTTATATTCAGATAGTTGATTACATAGAAAACTATGTAAAAGAAAAAAACAGCTGCGATTACAAATTCAAAAACAAGCTGACCCTTCCTGTTTTTACCCCCCATAATTAATATATACTTTTCAGGTTTAATAATTACTATGGATCTTAGAAAATCTCTCCTGCTCGTCCCTATAATTCTTGTTGTTTTCACATCAGGCTGTACCAGTCCGGTGTGCATACCATTTCTTCCGTTTATACCATGTGACAGGGTTGTTGAATTAGAGGACGATGTGATTGTGATAAAGAGCTTTGATGCTCTGCCCCAAACCGTTTCACCAGGCCAGCAGATCAAACTCGTTGCATACATTCAGAACGTTGGAAAGGAACCCGTTCCCCAAAAAGAAGGTCAAGGCAAACTTGAGAAAATCCCCATAGATAGACAAAAAATAACAGTTGACCTTTATGATTACTGTGAGGGCCTGTTTTCAGATATTAGGGTCAACTGTGAAGGAAAAACCAACTACAATGAACATAAATGTGAGATTACGAACCTATTACCAGGACAGGTAAAGGAGATTGACTGGACACTAAAGGCAGGGAGCAAGGACCAGGTTCCCCTAAAGACAGAGTGTGACCTGAAGATATCTGTAACATATCCATACAAAACCATAAGCCTTACTGACATAAGCTTCATTGACTACCATGAGATGCAGAACCGATTGAATGAGGGGACATTCAGGAAGAAGGACTCCTACATAGTTTCTGGATACGGTCCTATAAAACCCAGGATGACGGTTGAGGACCAGCAGCCAATACCTGTTCAGCAAGGCGAACCAGGGAGAACCGTGATTGCCCTCAGAATAAAGAACAGCGGGAAGGGATACTTGTGCAGGCCAGACATAACCACCAACAAAGTCGTGTGTGATTCCAAGATACCCAAGGACTATGTAACAATCGAAGGCATTGGGTCTGGGGGCGACAATATGTTGCGTTACTCCACAGAAGAAGGCAGCACCTGTCTATTCCGAAACAGTCAACTGAAAGAGGATGTAACCCTCATAAAAAAGGAATCACCACCATATTTATGCGAAATAGAGATAAATAATGTTAACCTTCCCAAAGAGACAACCAAGTACGTAACAACAAGTGTAGAATACATGTATGAGTTCAGGAAAGAGCTGAGGGTCACCATAGAGCCGAAAACCTGAAGAATAGGTATGAGGAAAGTCTTATAAAACTTATAAATCAATACGAACATATAATATAAAATAAGGTCATAAATGCCAGGAAAAGAAACAGCGTCGGTATTGAAATTACTGGTTCTTATTCTACCAATAGCAGCAATTATTTTGATATCTGGATGTGCCACAGATGGTGTTGGAGCAGTTGGTCCGGGTATTGTCATTCTGAACTGGGAACCGGATTACTCCAGTGTTGAGTCAAGGGATGATGTACAACTGAGACTGAAGATTAAGAACCAGGGAGGAGAGCAGGCAGACAGTCCCCGTGCGCTACTCACAGGAATGACCTTTGGTGGAGATGAGTGGTTATTAATATATGGAACAGAAGAAGAATCACTTAAGCCATACCTACTTCCACGCAACCCAAGGTACGGAACAGAGGGGGAAGAGGTAACTTTCATATGGGAGCTTAGTGCACCATTGCTTCCAGAGGGCATAATCCGGACATACCAACCAGGAGTGAGGATATTCTATGATTATGTAACAACAGGAATTAAACCAATTACCCTTGTTAATGAAAACGAGTTAAGACACCTTGTGGACATTGGCGGTACATTACCCACACAGGCAAGCCAGCATTCTGGTGGTCCGTTAGCCGTTACTGTAGTAACAGGGAAGCACATAAAGGTTGTTGAGGAACGCAGGAAAACCTTCCCAATAACGATCCACATACGAAATACAGGGGGAGGAATACCATACTGGGTTGGACAGGGTTCCATGTTATATGGAATACCAGAGGAGAGTGAGTACAGGGTATTGCTGGCAATAAGTCTTCCACCCGGACTAGGATTTGTGACCTGTAGCGAATATGCCGGAACAGGCAGCGGACAGGGTAGTTACATCCAGCTATGGAAGGGAAGGGATGCAGACATTACCTGTGAACTTGAAATCCTAACCATGCCACCTGTTTCGCAGGAAGGAACTATCAAATTCTACCTGACCTATGGCTACGCAATTGACAGGTCAACCTCTGTAACAGTCAAGGGCCTTTACGGAGGATAAAATAATTCTGTAAACCAATATAAGGGTTAGGCCTAAATATAAATTGATAGGATGTGGCTAGACAAAGGATGCAAAGCAATATTGATGCTTTTCCCTATTTTATTTGTTATTCTAGCCTCAGGCTGCACAATACCGATAGGGCCCCAACCACCTAAGGCAGGGGGGCTAACCATTGAGTCATTTGTAACGGATTTGCAGGTTTCTGAGATATCTTCCGGGGAACCCATAACCTTTCAACTGAAGTTCAGGAACACGGGTTCTGTAACGGCTAAAAATGTTTTTGCTGAGCTCTTTGGCCTGGATGAGAGTTGGTGCTGTGACATGGTTGGTATTACTGGTGAAGGCCCATGGACCAGCGGCAAAGAGAAGTTACCGAATGAGGAGAGGTGCAGATATACAGGAGTGGGGTTTTCCTTACTCCCCCCCGATCCCCAGTCAGGAACCTTGGGAGAATCCTCTACATGCACATGGAGCTACAAAGCCCCATCAATACCAAAGAACTTACCAAGCGTTCCCTTTACACCAACAGTGAGACTCTTCTACACATATAAAACCATATTATTGAAAAGCATAACCTTTGGTTCTCACCAAGACCTGAGAGCTACACAGAACATTGGCGGAGTCCTTCCCGCCTCTACTACAAGTGTAACCTCCTCCCCAATCTCAATCTCCGTGCAGACAAAGAGTCCTATAAGGTTCTGGACAGTTGGGGATGGAAGCGGTGAGGTGAAGTTCCCGATAAAGATAGACATAAAAAACATTGGCGGCGGAACCGTGTGTGCAAACGAGGGCGGCTTATTAAAATCCTGCAAACTACTAATTGGAGGGGAAGAGTCCAAGAACAACATATTTCTAAAGATAACTCCAGGGCTTGGTTTAGAGCTCCGGGAAGAGTGCAGGGATTTTGAGATGGGAAAAATAATAACCCTCTGGAAAGGACAGTCAAACTCAATTACATGTGATGTGGTGGCGGCCGGGTTGGAAGCCAAGGGCCCTGTGCAGAGATCAATAACCATAGAAGCGGAGTATGAATACACCATTGACATAGAGACTTCAATTAGGGTTGTGGGAACCGAGTGATCAACCAAAATCAACCAGACTTTTCTGTCTTTTTACTGATTTACTCATATTCACTCTATCCCCACCATTAAAAACAGGAGAGCCATAAACACCATCATATCCAGGGACTATCTTAACCTTACCGTCCCTGACCCTGATTATAGCATCTGCAACCCTTTCATTAACTGTTTTCAGCTCGCTCTCAGGGGTTTTGAGGAGAATTCTGAATTCAGAGCCAAACGCCTTTATCAGTTTGTTATACACATCCCATATCTTTTTTGAGTAGAGCTGATCTATACCCAGAACGGATGATATTATCTCTGAAAGCGGGATTAGGGATTTGTACGGTATCGCACCTTCTGGCCTGAATCCCTCTGGCCTGTCAGCAAGCTCTTCAACCCTGTGCAAAACCCCTATGGTCAGCGGTTTCTTACATACAGGACACATGTCCTTCAGCCTTTCTGCTTCTTTTGGTGAGCATGAAAAATTACAATTTCTATGACCGTCATAATGGTATTTCCCCTCTTCTGGGAAGAATTCAAGTGTAAAAGGAAATTTTCCCTTGTCTTTACTCTTTATAGCATCCATAATATTTCGATAGCTCAAATTCTCAATATCAAATACACAACACTCTCTTCCTAACCTCCAAGGCCATGGACTATGTGAATCAGAGAAAGAAACAAGAGTAAATTTATCTAAATTTGACAGACGCCAATTCATGGAAGGATTACTACTAAGTCCTGTTTCTAATGCGTGTATATGCTTGGTTTGATCTTGAAAACATTCTTCTACTGAATCAAACCCCGATTTGGACCCCAAACATCCAAAAAATGGAGTCCAGATATGGGCAGGTATTATCATGATATCTTTGCTAATGTTGATCAAGTTTTCAACCAACTCTGGACATGTAAAACCAAATATAGGGCGGCCATCATAATCCACCCTACCCCTTGTTTTAAGCCAATCATTGACCTGTTCTGCCACTTCAAAACTTGGTGCAAGTATGACATTATGTACTTTTCTCCCTCTTTTATTCTGTGTATACATCAACGAAATTTCATTGGAAAGAATATAGAGTATGTTATCATGCTCATAGATTCCCTCATAACTGGATTCAACAAGGTTTTCTTTAAGTTCTTTAAACCAGAGCGGGTGTGCCATATCACCTGTACCAATTAGATCCAGACCTTTGATTTTGGCCCCCTCACTGATCCCTTTTATATCCATTCTATTGCTTGTTGCCCTGGAATACTTTGAATGGATGTGTAGATCAGCAAATATTAAACCCATTGGCTATCCTCTCCATATATTTTTCTTGAATTAATTCAAGATCTAACAATTTTTTATAGTGATTTTTAATAGATTTATAAATTAAAGGATATTGTTTTTTCTTGAAGTTATGGATTTCCTTGTCAGATGACGTAATTGTTTTTGGCAAAAGTAAAAAATTTTTTGCAAACCTGATCCTATTTTTGGGATTAAATCTGTACGGGTCTATAAAAATCAAATTCCGATTCTCTTTCCATTTGGATTTAATAACAAATCTTTTTCTATTATTCAATGTATATGTCCTAAAACCAAAAAAACTCTTTTTCAAAAACTCTAAATTTTCATCTTTACCATCAAATGCTATGTGGTGATTTATCGAATGTTTTGTATGCTGCAACGGACTTCCATCACCAGACATAATCCCTCTTATCATTGGAATCCTGTCAAATGAATAATTGTTTATAACGTTTAGTATCGAAACTAAGATTTCTGTTATAATTTGGCTACAGAAATATAACTCTAATGTACCTTGTGGTGATCTCGAGTTTTTACCAAAATGAAGTTTGTCTGAAATATTTTCAATACCGGTTTCTGATGCCCAAAATTCTTCTAGAACATCCTTTTTATCTTTCATGTTCGGATTGCAATATATTGAAGATTTTACCACCCTCCTATCAATGTTAAATGTTTTTTCTATGAAATCTAATACTGTATTTATTGCAATAGGCCACGAATTCGTAAAGGATGCTGCTGTTTTTCCACCATCAGAAAAATAAAGACCAAGAAAAGAGAGTGTGTCATTATCCAAATCTATTTCTTCCTTTACCATTATGTCTTTTTTATAATAACCACCAACAAATAATCTCTTTCCATCTTCTATTACATATATTGGTGTTCCTCCTCGGGTTTCTTTTGGTATCACACTTTTCAGGCATATACTACCTTTTTTGACCCTATAATATCTTTCCAGCGCTTTCCCTTCATCTAATATTTTAACAACACGTATCACAGGTTTTGTGAAATGTTTTTCTGCCTTGAATGATATAATAAAACTACCACCCTCATGATGCAATTTCTTTATTCTCATGGAAGCATGTTTGGATTCAGTATCTTTTATCTCCACAAGCACAACGGAATCTTTTCTATTCATATCAAAGTTTTCCAGTATTTCCCTCGGTATCGATACATGGAAATTAGATCTTATAGAAGGAATGAAAGAATAGTTGTTTATGATCTTATATTTTGCCTGAGAAAAATTAATACCCCTCTTCCATTTTCCATTCTCCATGACATTAATATGGGTCTACTTCTATATAAATGTTTCATAAACAGACGAAAACCCAACATGTGTCTATGGGATATTATAGAAACAGATAAAACTTAAAGTTTGTCACTCCATGTCCATATCCTCTGCACCCTTCTTCTTTTTCTCCCCCATCATCCTCTTCAACCTCTTTTCATAGGAGTCAATCCATTTTCCCACCTTTATTACATCCTCCCTAGAATTCCCAACACCAGAGGTGTTCCCAACACCGACTATGATAACCTTATCGCCCCTCTTTGTCCTCTCCAGCGATCTCTTTATGGATTCCCTGACCTTTGGCAGGGCATCTTTTACAGTCTTCCTCATAGGCATTATCGCCTCCTCCTGGCTCATTTTGACGATTATTGAATCAAGAGGGATGTTCTTCTTTACCACAATGTCCTCTATATAGGACCTCTCAACACCAGGTCCACCCATCGCTACCCCTACACCCTCTGCTAAGCTCCCGGTTTTCTCACCCTCAAGCTTCGCAGCAGCGTCTATTGTTATGATTCTTACAATCTTGTTATTTTTTATCACCTTCTCCACGGCCTTCCCTGGCCTTCCTATTCTCCCACCAGGACCCCTCGCCTTCAGAATAAAAACGTCCCTACCATCAAGCCTTATCCTCGCCATGAGAATATCCTCTTCAACCTCTTGCATTTTCTTGTCACCGGCCAGTTCCGCTACAACTAGGGGACCCAGACCATCACCTATGGGCCTCCCCTTGCTGAGGGCATTTGTTCCCCTGAACATTGCTCTAGCCAACCTCTCAATCAGGGGCATCTGCATCTGCAGTATCATTGCTATCTGTATGGACTTGGTTTTCCTCACCAGCTCCACGTAATGCCTGACAATCTTTGCTATCTCATGAAGAGTTATCCCTCCAGCCAGACCCATCTCCAGGTTTGCTCTCTTTTCCGGGTCTGCCCTTGGAGCGATCTGCTTAACAAAATAAGTGAACCTCTCCTTCTGGTTCTGTATGATGTGGTCAAATTTTTTCACAATTCCAAACGGGTCAAGGGAGATGGGTGATATAACAAAGAACTCAAAGAACCTGTCTATAGAATCCTTCAACACCTTGTCCGGTTTCTTGGTAACCTCTTTAATAACTATCTTCTTGGCCTTGTCTGACATTAATTCCAGACTTCTTGCAGACTTCTCGAGCTTCCACATTATCTGGGTGACCATAAACCTGGGATAGAAAAATATCATGAAGAGTAGAAAAACCATCCACAGGAGCATCGAAACCCAGTCCCCACCAATCTGGAATAACATGTTTTCACCAAAACCGAGATTAAATATTAAATTCCATGTTTTTAAATCTTATTTAGAGTTAAATATTATTTAACTACGAGGTTGTATAAATATAATTACGTGATGTTATGTTGGACTGGAAGATTTTGGTGGCTGCCTTTGCCGCATTGTTGATAGCATCAACCGTATTGGTGGGCGGCTTTGGCGGTTTTGGTCTCACGGACATATTTGATAAGATAGGGGATTGGTTGAAGTCTTCTCCCTTTGGAGGTTTCTTTGAGGCACCCATGGCTTCTGTCCATGAAGTGGATGTAATACTGAAACCGGAAACCTATATACTGAAAACCAGTTCAAGCATAAACCTGAGTATAGACTCCATAGATTTCGTAGACTTTAACGGTAACATAGAAGCGGATTTCCAGGAAAAAACCCTCGTTTTTACAGAAGCAAACACACCCCTTAACATAAAGATGCCCCTTCAAAACATAACGATTCGTGATATAAGGGTAGACAAGATATTTCTGGAGGGAACAGATTTCTCTGTAAGCTCTGACCAACTGGAAACAACAGGCGAAAACGGAACAATCGAAATCTTTGACTTCTCTGGAGAAATAAAGTTCAGCTTGGATTCAGTGGGGTTGCACGGAAACGTTTCAATGGTTAAGGGAAACAACAAAGACATAGTTTAAACAATTTTAAATCTTCTTTAAAATATCAATCTTATATATCTAATAAAAGATAACGAATCATGCCCTGGTAGCTCAGTGGTAGAGCACACGGCTGTTAAGTGCGAACGCTGCAACCGTGGAGTCGCTGGTTCGAAAGTGGAAACCTCCAGCGGGTTCCCACCCCTCCAGCAACCAAGCGAGAATCCAGCCCAGGGCGTATGGACCCCAGACTAGACTTGATAGCCCAGAGCTTTGATCTGAAAAAGCTTGACAGAAGATGCAACGAAATAAACTGTGGAAAAATCCCAAGCAAAAGAACATTGATATTCGAGACCAATGAGACAGGAGAGAAGAAGGATCTAGTGATGCTTCACCTCTGCACAAAACACTTCGAGGAACTGAAAAGTTTTTTAAGGGAGCTGGGTGAATTAACTGAAGAGGACAAAACAATTGGCACCGAAATGACAGAAACAGGGTACGTTACGTATTAAATGGGGCGGTAGCTCAGCCTGGGAGAGCACATGAGGTTTAAAGCCTGTGAAGCTGAAGACTTCCGGCAGCGACCATAGAGAATATGGATTCATGTTCTCGGTTTAGGAGTCGCGGGTTCAAATCCCGCCCGTCCCATAAAGGTGATTTAAATTCCAAGGAAAAAAGCAGCTCAGTTGGAGGTTCCAACTGCAGAACTACTGGAAAACAAAGCCATAATTCACAAGGGTTTCAATGAACTGACTGAGAAATCGTTTGGAAAAAAGGTAGAGAAAAGGCTGGAGATATCCTTCACAGAAGCCCTTTACCTACTTGAGAAAGAAAAACTGGGGATCAAAAGTAAAGGGAAAAAAATCAATTTCAAAAAGCTGATGGTATTTGGCCTTGAAAAGGATACTAGGCTGCAGGAAAAATATATAGTTTACAAAGACCTGAGAGAGAGGGGTCTGGTCGTTAAGACAGGATTCAAATTCGGATGCGACTTCAGGGTTTACCAGAGGGGTGTTGGGGTAAAGAAGGGACCCAAGGCCCCCAAAGAGCATACAAAATGGATTGTCTTCACAGTTCCAGAGGATCACACATGCTCCTTTGCAGAGCTGTCAAGGGCAGTAAGGCTTGCCCACTCCATAAGGGCAAGGATGCTCTGGGCAGTGGTGGATAATGAGAACGATGTCACGTACTTTGAGGTTGTAAGGACAAAACCATAAAAGAGGGGATGAGTATGGGAAGCGTAAAATCTGTTTCCATAAAGAGACTTGGAAACAAACTGATAATGGAGCACGGAAAGAAGTTCTCAACAGACTTCGAGAAAAACAAGATCAGTATTAAGGAAATAAAAGAGATAAAATCAAAGAAGGTAAGCAACATTCTGGCAGGATATATTACAAGGAAGATGAAGCAGATAGAAAAGACAGGAATTTAGGTAGATTGAATGAAGAGAATGGAAAAACAGGTAGTGGTTGATTACGAGGAAACCGTTAACAAGGCAACCTCAAAAATGATAAGGGAAAAGAAGAGGGTAGCTTTGGTAATGGAAGGGAAGGAGTTCGTAGGTATCCTGGTGGCAAGGGACCTTGTGAAGAAAAAAATAGACAACCCAGACAAAATGAAAATAAAACCCTTTGCCAGGAAGATAAATCCCATATCCCCTGAAACCCCCATCCCAGACATGCTAAATTCTATGCTTATAAACGATTACAAGGCCATACCCGTGAGAGACGCAAAGGGAAACGTCTCTCTCCTCACAAGACTGGACATCTTAAGGACGGTCAAGGAAAACGTGGTTTTCAAGGACACAAAAGCGAGAGATGTCATGAACTTCCCTTACTCTGTATCAGGTGACGATTCCCTTGCGACCGCAAGGTCCCTTATAAGGAACCTGAATCTCTCAAGAATCCCTGTTCTAGGAAAGGAAAACAGGCTCGAGGGACTCGTTGATACACTCGACCTTCTGGGAGGAATAATAACCAGAAGAAGATCAAGCAGGGGCGAGCTTTATGGGGAGGGAGTAAAGAGAGACGAAATCAGCATAAAATCACTCATGAACAAAAACCCGCCCAAAACAGATCCTGATGATAATATCAAGAAGGTTATAAACACCATGATAAGGCAAAATACACCAACCGTTATGGTGATGGAAGGGGATAAGGTCAGAGGCATCATAACACCGAGGGATATCCTAAAACTCGTAGGAAAGGAGGTCAAGGGTGTTTACGTGACAATAAGCGGTTTGCAGGACGAAGACAACTTCATAAAGACCGTTGTTGATGAGGAGATAACAAACGAGGTAAGAAAGCTCGCTAAGTTCATAACAATAGACAGCCTGATACTTCACGTGGATAAATACCATGAGAGAGGAAAGAGGTCAAAATACTCAATAAAAGGAAGACTGGTAACGAGAAGGGGGATATTTTTTGCCGGGGATTTCGCATGGGATGTGACAAAGGCAATAAGGGGCGTACTGCAAAAACTCGAGAGAGAGGTCATAAAGAAAAAGGAGAGGGTTAAGGCTTAAATAATTAAAAGCCAACACAATTTAAAGTGTGAAGGGTGGGAAACAAACAAAGCTTTTTAAACTTATTGTATTATATATTTAACCTGTGTTGGTTGTTGGGGGATTGTTATGAGCTTGGTATCAGGATTTACAAACTCAAGTATATTTTATATCATGTTGGGAGTTATACTGGCGCTCGGTGTAAACCAGGGCCTGGCTTTCGCGCTGTCCACAGACATGCCAATCGTAGCGGTAGAATCCGACTCAATGGTGCCAACCTTTTATAAGGGAGACATCCTTATTTTGCAAGGGGTCCCGGCAGGCCAGTTGAATGTGGATGATGTTATTGTATTTTCACCTCCAAACCAAGACACTCCTATTGTTCATAGGATAATACAGATAAACCCGGACGGAACCTTCCAGACCAAGGGTGATGCAAACCCAGGCCAGATATGGTATGAAAAGTCCATAAAGGCGTCCCAAATTCATGGCAAGCAAATCATGATAATCCCATTACTGGGATGGATAAAAATAATAACAATGGAGTTCATACTACCAAACCTCACTTGGATGATTTTGGGAGTGGCTCTAATAGGTTTGGTATATGTAGGCAATAGATTTTTAAGAGGGGGGATATGATGGATTTTTGCAAAAAATGCGGTGCGGTTTTGGTTGCAAAGAAGGAGAAGACCAAAACGGTTTTGGTCTGCAGGAAGTGTGGTTACAAGGTTGATGATTACAAGCCAATGGAGATAGCAGAGAACGTTGATAAAAACCCACTGGATGATGTTATCATAATAGAGAAGAATGAGGAGTACCTTCCCAAAACCAAGGTTATCTGTCCCAAGTGTAGTAACAAAGAGGCCACCTGGTGGCTCCAGCAGACAAGGTCTGCAGATGAAGCGCCTACCCTTTTCTTGAGATGCACGAAGTGCAAACACTCCTGGCGTGAATATGGATAATGCTGATTCTGATAACGATTAAAAAGGTT
>DAOVCJ010000020.1 GCA_030670085.1 Candidatus Aenigmatarchaeota archaeon | reverse complement strand
ACAGTAACTGGTGTGATAGTCCGTGCTAATCCACCTGCCATTAGAAGAATAACACAGCGCCTCATTCAGACCATCACCGTTAAGGTCGTAATAGTTTCCTCCTGTGAAACACTCGCCGTTGTAAACACAGTCATTCGCATTATTACAGCATGCCCTATCATTGCTGTCACCGCCAAACCCTAAACCATCAGATTCAGTAGCATCGTATATCTCCCTCGTCCTGTAAGGTTTACACCCACTAGAGGGGCTACAGCAATAATCATCCGGAGAGTAAAGATCATCGCATATTTCGCAGTCCATGTCAACATTGCAGGACATCCCGTCCCAGCACGAGCATCGGTCACCGCCATCACACTGGCCGTGTAAAGGAGGAGGTGGGGATGGAATACCCAGCCTTTTCACGGTACAGAGTGTTCCCCTATCCGCATACCAACAGTCCCCATTATCACAACTATAACACCATGTTGAACCATATCCCGGACCGCTATCAATTTCGCAATCCAATTGGGATGAACACTCTGGTGATTTCTCACAATCACAATCTACATAACCCATCTCCGGGCATACTGTCGAGCAATATTCACTACATTCGGGAAAGTATCCTTCCGCATTGTTACAATTATCCTCAGTTAGCTCACTCATACACTCGCCTGGGGGAGCAAACCTTACACCAACAAAATCTACGTCAGTATCATCTGCACTAGCAAAACCATCAAACGTAAACGCACAACCCTCACATTCGCACGTACCTGGGTCAATGCATCGTGCACCTCTGCATTCTTCGTTTGCGGCACAACTCTCTATTGTTCCCCATTCAAAGCACACGTCTCCGTCCCAGTTTGCGCGGCATTCCTGTACATCACCATAAATGCCAGAGCATTGCCTTAGCCCTTCAGCCCCGCAATCATTCGTGCACGCTACACAAGCCCCACCCTGGCATGCGTAACCAGCACCAAAGACTGTTGGACAATCATATGTTTTAGAAGTACAAAGCCGGCCATCAATAGGGAAGAACTCTGTTAAGGTATTGCCAGTACAGGAGTCAGGAAAATTAGAAACCGTTGAATCACACTCCCATATTTCAGGTCCGACCCACTCGCACCGTTCAGAAAACCTTGTGCACATACCCGCAACCGAGGGCACATCACCACCGTCGTCATCGAAAGCATATGGTTCTTCGCATGGAGGGTCGCATTGTGATAGTACAAAATTTGCAAATAGACCAAAAACCAAAATAAAAACAGAAACCATCAAAATCAAAAACTTGACTTTTTTCTCCATGGTTTATTATTATTTAACATTCTTTATTAAAACTTAATTCTACTTCCCTACCAACTCGAGATTTTTAATTAAATAAGAACCAGTGTCCTCTTCCCATACCTTCTCGGCCTTGAGAATTTTCAGTTTCTTCTTGAAGATTGGCCCGCTCAAAACGAAGGTCTCGAACTCCCCTCCCTCCCCTGCAAGATTGAATCCATGCTTCTCGCTCAGGTTCTTCAGTCCCAGCAGGGCTTCCCTGTTGATTCTCCTACCAAGCCACTCCTTCCCCAGACCTTCACAGGCAACAGCTGTTACTATGATTTCAAAACCTGATTTCAATATGTTATTCCAGTGTTCCTCTGGCTTTGTACCCCATAACGGAGCGAGGGATTTCAATCCTAGTTTCTGACATATATCATCAATCCTGGATTTCTGGTATCTGCTCGCAAGGGCCCCGGACACGATCCCTTCTATGTCCGGTTTTATCTCCCTGAGAACAGCTTCCAGATCTTTGAGCTCTTTCTCCTTTTCTCCAGCGGTCTTTTTGGTTACGATAGGAATTCCCATTGCCCTTGCCTGCATTCCTGTCCACTCAATATTGGGATGGTGGAACATGTAGGATTCTGGGTTTTCTGAAATAAGGGAAACCAAGCATTTGACTTCATGACCCATCTGCATGACTTTATAAATCGCAAAAGTGGAATCCTTTGCTCCGGAAAACAGAGCTGCGATTTTCATAAATCCTTCCTTATTTGCCACCTTCGGATTCTCTGTCATTCTCTATACTAACAAACCTGATTTTGCCTCGGGACTCCTCATAGGTCATTCTGCACCCAAAGCCTACATACTCTCCAATCTCATCGATGTTCTTTCCGGTAATCTCCCTGAAAATTAGCTTCATCATGACCCCGTGCATCACAACCACAATGGTTTTGCCTGGATTGGAATCAAAGAGATTTATGAAGGTAGGGATTACCCTCTTCCTAGCCTCTGTATAACCCTCTCCTTCAGGAGGCTTGAAATGCTCTTTGTCCTTGTTTCTTTCCTCAATGAGTCCAGGATACCTCTTTTTTACCTCATCTCCTGTGAGACCGTCCATGACTCCGAAATCTATTTCATTGAACTCAGGTATGTGCTCAACCTTTAATCCATGAGGTCTCGCAATTTCCTCAGCTGTCATTATAGATCTCCTGAGGCATGAAGAATAAATCCTGTCTATTTCGGTTTTCCTTAATAGTTGGCCTATCCGCTTTGCATGCTTCACACCGTCCCCTGTGATGGGAACATCTGCTTTCCCAAGGAAATATATCCCGTGGAATCCCGTGTTAGTATGACGTATCAGGATAACCTTCGTTTTTTTCATTTTGAATCACACACCTCAAAGTCTATGCAGATCTTCCAGACCCTTGGCCCGTACGGAAGGACTTTTCTTTTATTTATAATCTTCACCCTTTTATTCATTTTCTCTGAGGTTTTCCTTACAGTTTCCAGCGCCTTGGTGAACAGATCCCTTTCGTGTTCATAGTAGTAGAAGTGTATGGTACCTTTTTTCTTCAGGCACTGGAACGCCTCTGGGAGGTATCTGTAGCCCTCTTTCGGGAGGGGCATCACAACCCTGTCGCACAACCCAGAGTAGTCTTTCGCGACCTTCTTGACATCTCCCAGAACCGGCATCACTTTGTGACCGACCTTGTTTATCCTTACGTTCTCAACCATGTACTTGAAAGCATGGGGATTTATCTCAATCCCGTATATCTGTCCCACTTTAGGGTTTTTCTTCGCAACTATCACGGGAAAACTCCCTATTCCAGCAAACATGACCATTACACTCTCCCCCCTCTTTACCTGTTCTGCAATCCTCTGCCTCTCCGTTGCCTCCCGCGGTGAGAAGTAAACCTTTGCTACATCCATTCGAAATCGGCAGCCGTGTTCTTTGTGTTCAGTCTCGGTTTCCTTACCCAGAATCTTCTTGAACTTCCTTACCCTGTATTTCCCCTCTCTTCCTCCCATCTTCCTGAGGACAGTCTTGATGTGGGGATGGTTCTTTACAATCAACTTCGCGATGCCCTTTTCATTCTCTCCCCCCTCTATCTCCACTATCGCGACGTCCCCGATTATGTCAAAGGCCGGAATTCCCATACTAATTTATTAAGCCTTTTGAATAAATAATAGAATAGGATTGGGTGATTATATGGAAGATTTGCTGAAGAAACTGGTTGATGCTCCTTCAATATCTGGTTCTGAGAAGGATGTGAGGGATCTGATGGAAAGGGAGCTGAAACGTTACGTTGATGAGATAAAGGTTGATAAGATTGGTAACCTCATTGCCCGCAAGGGAAAGGGGAAACCAAAGATCATGCTGGCAGCCCACATGGATGAGCTGGGGCTGATGGTCAAGTTCATAGATGATAAGGGATTTATAAGATTC
Source organism: Candidatus Aenigmatarchaeota archaeon (assembly GCA_030670085.1). GTDB lineage: Archaea > Aenigmatarchaeota > Aenigmatarchaeia > QMZP01 > QMZP01. The sequence goes on along the minus strand of DAOVCJ010000020.1, from coordinate 7,679 downwards.
GACGTTGTCGGTGGATGGGATGAGAGGATTCTGCCTGCAAAGAAGTTCAAAATACATGGTTCCAAGGGTTCTGTTGTGGGAGTGATTGGCTCCAAACCTCCTCACCTCCAGGAGAGGGAGGAGCAAAAGGTTCCATTCAAGCTCAAGGATATGTACATAGACGTTGGTGCCAGGAACAAGAAGGATGTGGAGAAAGCAGGAATAAGGGTCGGTGATTTTATAACAAGGTATGGCCAACTAGACCATATGATAAGTTCCAGGATAACAGGATACGGTTTTGACAACAGGATAGGCTGCCTTGTCATGATAGAAGCCATGAAGAGACTGAAGAAGGTCAAAGGGACTGTCTATGCGGTAGGGACGATCCAAGAGGAGATGGGTCTGATAGGTATAAGGGGCTCCACTTTCGGGATAGACCCTGATGTTGTTATTGCTCTTGATACAACGATTGCAGGGGACACCCCTGAACTGAAGCCCGGGGAGTCTGGCATAAAACTCGGTGCCGGACCTGCTCTGGCAATAAAGGACGCTGTCGGAGTAATCAGTCCGAAGGTTAAGAGATGGGTAACCGATGCAGCCAAAAAGGCAAGGGTTCCCTTGCAGTATGAGGTCATGTCAGGAGGGGCAACAGATGCCTCGGTTGTTCCTATGATAAGGGAGGGAATCCCCTCAGGCTCCATACTTGTTCCAAGCAGATACGTTCACACGCCAATTGAGGTAGCGGACATGAAGGATATAGAAAAAACAGTGAAGTTGGTTGTGGAGACTGTGAAGTCGGCTTCGAAGTATTTCTGATTAATCTATAATTTTTACCTGGGATCTTAAGGGAATTAGCTCCAGCTCGCCCCTGTACAGTTCTACTGTACCAGTAATCTCCATTCTTGCCCCATTCCTTATTTCACTAATGTTCACGCCGCTCAATCTTAGTTCCTCTACAACATTTTCCCAGATTGCAACCCTGATTTCACCAGTATCGTCTTTGAGGTTGAAGAAGAAATGACCATTCTTATGTTCATAGAAATCTTTAACCTCACCCTCCACTTCCACAACGCTTCCGATGAGGTTTCCTGTAACTTCACCAATCTTCACATGAACCGAGGATATGTTCAGAACTATAAAATAGAGAGCAATCAAACCTAGTATTGAACCAATGAGTGATATCCGCAACATTCTTTCCTCATTCACAGCAACCACCAAACTATTTCACAGGATACATTAATTCAAATTATCCCAAGTCAAATACCTTCACATCGCTATATGCAGGACCTTTCTTATCCAACACACTACTCTTCAGTTTTATTTCATTCACATTAACTTCACCAATCTTCATATGCTTAAACCTCTCAATCTCCCTCAGAAGTTCATCCCTGTTCCTACCCGTCCTAACCCTTCCTATCGTAAGGTGTGGGCTTGGTTTATGTTCTTCTTTCCTTATATAACTCAGTTCCCTGTTGAAAAGCTTTGAGAGCTCAACAAGCTTCTCTCTGCCCTCAACCACATCCAGCCATATTACCTTTATGTACCTCGGACTCCCGAAATAACCAACTTCACTGATACTGATTTTAAATTTCTTCACACTCTTCAATACGTTAGAAATCCTTTCCTCTAAGCCCTTAATCTGATCTTCACGGACTTCACCAAGAAACTTGAGTGTCAAGTGAATGTTATCAGGCTCTGCCCATTTCACATCAAAATCCCTGTTCTTCAGGGCATTGATAATTCTCGCTATATTGCTTTTTGTATTTTCATCCAAATCAACAGCTATAAACAACCTCATACCATCTTCTTGTAATTCCTACTTTATAAGTTTTGGAACTTCACATGCGAAAAGCATTTAAATCATAAGACTAATTAAAGATGTGAATTTTTGTTCATATCTTCATGTAGGGTGTATTCATGAATGATGAAAAGACTGTGAAGTTGTTCGGATGGAAATCCAATCCATTTACCTTCAGGATTCTGCCCGACCTGTTCGTTGGGTACGATGGAGAGGTAAATAAAATAATTGAAGGGCTGCATAACGGGGATAAATTCTCATTGCTCACGGGTCCCACAGGATCAGGAAAAACAACGCTTCTCAAGTCCCTGGGGAGCAGGTTCCCTGATTACAGGTATGTCTTCTACCTGCCAAAACCACCCAAAGACCCCGAGGACTGGGTAACGGTCTTCGAGAGGATCGTAAAACCAGGGGTTTTCAAGTCTCTTTTCTCAAGGGGCAACGGAATAAACATATACAACCTCAGCGAGAAGATTAATAAAAAACTGGGTAATGAAAGGTTCCTGCTCTTTGTTGATGAATGTCACGAAGCCTCCCTGGATTCCCTGGAGTGGCTTAGAACACTTGTAGACAACATAGACAACCTGTCAGTTATCATGGCTGGTCTGCCTGTATTTGAGAACATACTGAAGAGCAACCTCGAGACCTTCTCAAGAAGGATAAGCACCAAGACGGATCTGGGGAACCTCACAAAGGCAGAGACAAGGGAGCTGGTCAAGAAAAGGATAGAGAATGCCGGTGGTGATGATATAAGACCCTTCACATCACGAACAATAGAATACGTTTATGAAAGAACAGGGGGCTTTCCCAGGGAGGTTATAAGGCTTTGCAATGATCTGGCCCACAAAGCCCTCAGAAGCAACATATCCACAATAGATACGGATTTCTTGAAGGAAACAGAGGCTCCTGTAACGAGGGTATCCCTGGAGACCATAGAATCCCTTCCAGAAAGACAGAAACTCATTCTTGATGTTCTCTCAAAGGGAGGGGAGTTCACACCGTCTGAGATAGTATCGGAGATGGATGACGAGGTCTACAAGAACAGAGAGAATGCGATACGTTCTGTAAACAACCTTCTGAGGAGACTGATGAAAGAGGGTTTTGCTGAGAGGAAACGCGTAGGGAAAACCTACAAGTATGTCATATCCAGCAAGTTCAGAACCCTGATGGTGGAGGCCTAAATCTGCCAAATCAATAACTTTAAATAGCTTAATATTAACTAATCTATAAATTACGTTTCAGGAGGTGCGAGTTGGAGGACTGACTTGCACCAATCTAATAAAATCGGGGGTGAAAGTATGGCTGAGGAAAGATTGAGAAGCAAGGAACTTATCGGGAAGATTCTGATTTCTGAGGAAACCGGCAAGAAGTTCGGAGTTATAGGAGACATAGATTATGTTACGGAATCCGGTGAGCTTATAAACCTCGCTCTGGTAGAAGCCACTGCGCATACATCCAACATGAACCTGCAGCAGGATGACAAGAGCAGGGTGCTTGTTCCCTTTTCAGCAGTGAAATCAGTCGGGGACTTCGTCATTGTGAGCGAGAAGGACATAATTTAATTTCTTTTCCTTTTTTTTGGTTATCCTAGGTACAGGTAACGCAATTCACAGCATTTGATGGTGAGGTTGTTATACAATAGTTATGAGAAAATGTCTTTGTAACGAGCAGGTTTACGTAATTTGAAATGTTTTTATTGAGGATTAACCTAATATTACTATATGGCTATTGAAAACCTGATGCAGGGCTTCCTTTTCGAGCTCGGGACTATCATAATAATAGCAACCCTGCTGGGGATAATTGCAAGGAAACTCAGACAACCCATAATACTGGCATACATCCTTACCGGAATAATAGTCGGACCTACTTTCCTGAACATAGTGACCTCAGTAGACATGGTTTACGTTTTCTCCCAGCTGGGTATCGCGTTCCTTCTTTTCCTCGTTGGTCTCAACATGAATTACAAAGTTCTGAGGGAGGTTGGTAAGATATCCCTGATCACGGGAACGGGGCAGATTGTTTTTACATTTATAATAGGATACGGTATTGCATTGCTCCTTGGTTTCCAGTTGATAGAGTCCTTCTTTATAAGCATAGCCCTGACCTTCAGCAGCACCATTATAATAGTAAAGCTGCTTGCAGACAAGAACGACCTGGAATCTCTCTACGGGAAGATATCAATAGGTTTCCTTCTTGTACAGGACTTCGTGGCCATAGCGATAATAGTCATGCTCAGTGGGAATATAATAGGGATGTCCCTGGAATCCCTCCTCATGGTCAATATCATGAAGATTGTTTTCCTTTTCTGCGTGACCTTTGTTTTCGGTAAATACATACTACCCCCTCTTATAGGGGTGATATCGAAAAGCACTGAGATGCTCTTCCTTTCTGGAATCTCATGGATGTTTGTGATGTGCATGCTTTCCATGTACCTTGGATTCTCTATAGAGATCGGAGCTCTCCTCGCGGGAATAAGCATGGCCTCTCTTCCATATCATTTTGAGATAACAGGCAGAATAAAACCCCTCAGAGACTTTTTCCTTATACTATTTTTCGTAATCCTGGGTGCTCAAATGATTTTCTCAGAAATAGGCGGTTTGATTCTACCGGCAATAGTCTTTTCCATATTCATACTCATAGGGAACCCCCTCATAGTGATAATACTCATGGGAGCCTTTGGCTACAAGAAGAGGACAGGCTTTCTTGCAGGGTTGAATGTTGCACAGATAAGCGAGTTTTCCCTTATTCTGATAGCGTTAGGCCTGACCATGGGGTACATCACATCCAGCATAGTTTCAATGGTTACCTTGGTGGGTGTGATAACCATAGCGGTTTCATCCTACATGATATTCCACAACAACAAGTTATACAACAAGCTTTCTGATTACCTGAACATATTTGAGAGGAAAAAACTAAGGGAAAAACTCTCATATACGAAAAAGAAAAGCTATGATGTCATTCTGATAGGGTATCACAGAATGGGATACACCATAATGAGGGATTTCAAACAAAAAGGCAGGGTCCTGGTGGTTGACTTCAATCCCACCATAATAGAGGATGTTAAGGATAAGGGCTTCTGCTGTGAATATGGTGATATATCGGACCCCGAGGTTATGTATAGAATACTCCAGTTTGATCCCAAACTCATAATATCCACTGTTCCAAATGACGATGACAATATGTACATACTGAAGAAGGTCAGGGAATATGGTGACAAGATTCTGGTTTTCGTCACCACGAACAGCGTTTCAGAGGCTTTGGAATTCTACAAGAAGGGCGCAGATTATGTGATAGTGCCACACTTCCTTGGAGGGGAGAAAGCGTCAATCCTCCTGGAAGAATTCGCAAAGAAGGACATGAAGGATATCAAAAAGGAAAGAGAGAATCACATAGACAACCTCAGAAGGTACGCAAGGCTGGGACAGAAGCACATATAAAAGTGATTCTGGGCTCTACGCGAGTTCTACGCGTCCCTTACCCCATCAGTCACAACCTTTATGATGGTTTCCCCCTCGGGCAGGCACGGGGAGTCTATAAGCTTCGCTATTCTCTTCTCTCCCTTGCTCTTTCTCAGGTAGAGCCTGAAGGTTGCCTGGTGACCCAGGATGTGACCCCCTATCGGGACAGTGGGGTCTCCGAAGAGGATGTCAGGCCTCGACATGACCTGGTTTGTCACGTATATTGCCAAGTTATAGACGTCTGCCAGTCTCTGGAGCTTGTGAAGATGCCTGTTAAGCTTTTGCTGCCTGTTTGCCAGGGTTCCCCTTCCCGTGTAATCTGCTCTGAATGGCGAGGTAAGGGAATCCACTATTATAATCCTGACGTTGTTCTTCTTTATGAACTCCTCTGACTTCTCCACGAGAAGCACCTGGTGATCCGAATTAAAAGCTCTTGCAACCAGAATGTTGTCCAAGGCTTTCTTGGGATCCAGGCCCAATGCTTTTGCCATGTCCATTATCCTCTCAGGCCTGAAGGTGTTCTCAGTGTCTATGAATATCGCTTTACCTCCCAGACCACCCTTCTCTTTCGGTAACTGGACAGTAACAGCGAGCTGGTGGGCAAGTTGGGATTTCCCTGAGCCGTACGCTCCGTGGGCTTCAACGATTGACTGGGTCTCTACCCCGCCTCCGAGCAGGGAATCCAGGGACTTGCTTCCAGTTGAGATCTTTCCAACAGCCTCCCTCTTCTTCATAACCACTGTTGCGGGCTCAAAACCCATTTTCATCCCATCCCTTGCAGCGGCTATAATCTTGCTGGCTGTTTCCTCACCAATCCCGGCAGCAGTCATCAGTTCCCCTGAGGAAGCAGCAGCTATCGCCATCAAATCATCATAACCAGACTCTTTGAGCTTTTCAGCTGTCTTCTCCCCTACTCCTGGAATCTTTGAGATTTCCTCTATCATACCAATCATCCGATTGAAGTATTAACATGACCATTTATTAACCTGACGGGAGTAGCGTTCCGCTATTCCGCTAGACTTTTCATTCGCTTTTTACGACCCCAGCAGGGCTTCGCACTCCTTCCTGATGTCAACATCCTCAATCTCGTTTACCACGAACTCCATCCTGTCTGTAAACTGGTTCCTCTTTACCCTCCCCCTCATTATGTAATCCTTTCCTAGGGTCTGAATATTGTCAAATATAACGTCCCTGCCATCTTTTTTAGCAACCTCCATCAATTCCTCTACCTTTTTATCAAAAAACCCTTCAGCAAGCTCCCTGAAGAACACGGCATGGATGTTCCCGGAGCCGTCATCTACCACCCCTGTCAGAACCATTGCATACTTCGGCTCCACCTGCCCGTGGTCGTCACAGAACCATTTCCCCTCCTTTTCCTTGATCCTTGTCCCGCACTCCGGGCATACCTCAAAGAAGAGGTTCTTCCTGAAGACCTGAACCAGACAGGCCCTTGCCTCGTTGTATTCCCCATCCTGGAATTCACCTATGGTTTTTCTCTTGGTGTACTCGAACCTTCGCTCTATATCCTTTGGCTCAGGAATATCAACAACAAGGTCTGTCTTCTCCATGCTCCCTCTTCCCAGTCTCAGCTCAAGCATATCCCTGTTATCAGTCTTGACGTAACCACCACTGATCTTCACAACGTCCCCTTCGCTTATCTTCTCCCTTTCCAGCAGATCCGTTTCCTCATTCCAGAGCGAGAGCCTGACTGTCCCTGAATCGTCTCCCAGAAGAAGGTTCAAAACCCTCCCCTTCTTTCCATTCTTTTCGAATTCCCTGGGCTCAAAGGCCCTCATAATCCTTGCAACAAGGTCAACAGACCTCAGGCCAGAAACAAGGTTCCTTACCTTGAACTGCCTCCTGCTCTCCTTCAGAAGGCTCAGTCCGAGCTCCCTAGCCACGATGTAGGCTGCTCCCTCATGGGAGACCAGCTCCGAGAGCTCGACAACCTTCTCCTCTATCATCTTCCTTACTTTATCCTCATCCAGCTTGGAGTGCTCGCATATCTTTTCCACAACCTTCTCAATGGGAAGCATAAAAAACCACTGATTTATGTTGAAGTCTAAGTTATTTAAATTATTCTTTATTTCCAATTTTCTCTAGGAATTTCTCATAAACCGGCCCGGGAACGTATTTTTTGATCATTTCTTCCCATCCTTCATATCCAACCATGCCTTGAACAAAACTTGAAGTTATCTCAACAATTTCTCTAGGAGGTATTAAAAATACAGTCTCAATTTCAGAATCTAAATCCCTGTTAACATTTCTCATTTTACGCTCCTCTTCGTAATCCTTTTCTGATCTTATACCTCTTAAAACATACTCTGCGCCTACTGATTTTGCATAATTGACAAGATATTGCTTACCGCAATTACCTACCTCTACATTATCACACTCTTTGACAATCTCTCTTAGCATCTCCATTCTTTCTTTAACAGAAAACA
>DAOVCJ010000023.1 GCA_030670085.1 Candidatus Aenigmatarchaeota archaeon | reverse complement strand
ATTATCCTCAGGTATGGGAGGTAGTCTTTCTTAACTGTTCTCTTGCTGGAATGGGTGAAGCTCCCGAGTCTTGAGCAGAGGGAATTCATGATAGCTCTTCTTTGCTTGGACCTTCCTAGCATGATGAGCTTTTTGGGAGGCTGATATGGAGAAAACGAATGCTTCTCCTCACTCCTGAAGAGGGAGACCCCTGAGAGCATGTCAACCATGAATCCCTTGAACCTCCAGTTCTGCTGCCTTGAAACCCAGTTCCTGAACATGTCCGCTTTCGAAAGAATATCATATCCTTTTTGCATATTTTCAGGGGTTCTCAGTTCATTCGGGAGATTGGTCTCAATCCACCAGAATACCTCATCGGGGTCTTTGTCTGTATTTTGTATCGCTTTCTTAGCTGCAGTCATGCTCTTTGAGTGGAAAACCGTTGGAAGGACGCTGAATATGTTGCTTGCTCTCTCCCTGTATCCCAGGATTTGCAGGTCAGATTCTTTCAATACCTTCTTTCCGTATGCAACGATCTGCAGATCTGATATTGCAGACCTGAGGTCTCCTTGGGACCACCTTGCCAGGTTTTTTAATGCGTCTCCCTTCGCTTCTATCCCCTCCTTTTCGCATATTCCCTTCAATTGCTTCTCAATCGAGGCTGAATGAATTCGATTGAACCTCATAAGTCTGCAGTAATTTCTCAAAGGCATGAGCTTTGGCTTCCAGGGATCGTTCGCTATCAGAAATACCGGGAACCTCGAACCCTTTATTATATTGATTATTGAGGTTACTGCTCCCCTGTCCTGTGGTGATATGCCATCAATCTCATCTATTAATATTATCTTTCCACCATGAAACAGCGCTTTGGATTTGGATGCGTTCCCAAAAAACCCCTCAATATCTTTCGCATTCCTGGCGTCTGAGGCGTTCAGCTGGAGCAAAAGATGCTTCCTTTCCCTTGCCAGCAGCTCGATTGCCAGAGTTTTTCCAACACCAGCAGGGCCATGGATAAACAAAGCTTCCCCTGGCTTCCATTCCCTGAGAAAATCCGCTATCTCCTGCAATGCCTTTGGCTGGCCCAGGAAATCCGAAAGCTCCTCTGGCTTGTACTTATCCACCCAAAGATCCATAGCTAATTCTTCTTTCTGGGATTTTTATAGGTTAGGTCGAAGAACTAATCCTCTTCTTTTATGTAGTCGTAGGCCACTTCTGTAGCCAGTCCACCATCTCCTACAGCTGTCACGATCTTCTTTGCAGGGTTGTTGCAGCAATCCCCTGCAGCGAAAACACCAGGAACATTGGTTTTCTGTTCCCTGTCCACTATTATGTAACCCTTCTTATCAGTCTTTATACCAAGGTCCTTTGCAAGTTCTGATGTTGGTATGGTTCCAAAGGATACAAAAATACCATCTATTGGGACTTCCTTTTTCTCACCTGTTTTCTTGTTCTGCAGCACAGCGGACTTAACGAACTTATCCCCCTTTATCTCAATGCAAACAGTGTCCCAGATTATCTTGACCTTGGATCTGAACAGTTTTTTCTGCCAGGACTCCGTGGCCCTCAATTTATCCCTTCTGTGAACGAGTGTCGTATCAGCCCCTATATGGTCAAGCAGAATAGCATAGGTAACAGCGGTATCTCCGCCTCCCAAAACCAGAACCCTCTTTCCCTTGAACAACGGACCATCACAGGTTGCGCAATAGGAAATACCCTTTCCAGCGAATTTGTCTTCTCCCTTTACGATTCCCTTCCTGTGCTTGGATCCTGTTGCTATGATTATGGTTTTTGTTTTGTATTTGAACTTTTCATTTGTGACCTCAAAACCATTCTTCAGTTTATTTATCTGGTTTACCTTCTCCTGTCTAATCTCTACACCGAGTTTTTCTGTATGCTCCCTGAATTTCTCCATCAGTTCGGGTCCCTTTATACCCATAGTCCCAGGCCAATCATCCACGATAGATGCCTCATCTGTCTGGGGAACAGATGCAGGGTCACTCAGAATTATGGTTTTGAGATTCCTCCTTATAGCGAATATCCCTGCTGTTATACCGGCAGGCCCTGCCCCGATTATCAGAACGTCATACATACTATCACTTTAGAGTATGATTTCTCTCCCAATCTATTTAAATAATTTTCCAGTATGTTCGTTGATTCAAGATTTTCTTATTTCAATCACAGGCCTGTTGCCTGAAATCCCTTTGTTTTCGATAGTGAGCTTTAAAGTCCCCTTGCTCTGGTCAAGAATTCCCTCTATATCTATGTCTGTATAGCTCAGTAAGACCGTTACTGGGTAATAATCCCCCAGGCCGAAACCAAAACTGGATGACGGGTATTTCAAAAACTTGTCTGATTCTACACCTATTATTTCCTTGTCTATATTATTCCAGTCCCCTTGGGAAAGCAATAGAAACGTTTTCTCTCCCATACCCTGTTCTATCTCCAGTGTATGATACGTGCCGGTGTTTGAAACCCCGAGGGAATTCCCGTCAGCAGCAACCAGACCGGTCAGGTAATCCCCTGAATAAGAGGCCAGATAGAAATGTGGAGGATCAGTGTAGTTTGCAGAACCCAAGCCCCCAGCAGAAACCTCCCCGATTCCGGGTATGTAAACCGTGTTGCTGGTGTTGTTTATGTTGAGCTTTATCTGTATGGTGTGCCCCTGTCCCTGGACCCCTGCAAAAAACAACATTGCAAATAAAACTAAGGCGATCACAAACATCGGAAGAGCGTATCCCCTTCTCATATTAACAATTTGTCTTTTCCGGTATTAATGTTTTTAAGAATATTTCTTACAATACTCTTATGAGGAAATTATTGAAGATAATAATAATTCTGCTCGTTGTTATAATAGGATTGGCTGGTGTTTGTCTTTCCTTGGACAAAACTACCAGATGCTATTTAATTTATGGAAAGAACATCTGCAATTTCTATGCTATGATGGATACCAATGCCTCAATTGAAAACTTTGATAAGATGATGAATCTGTGTAGGGATATGTATGATGTCCCTAAAAAGGACAGCTGTTTTGAAGTGGTCGCGCAGACCTTTGCCAGAATAGATACGGACAAAGCGAGGGAAGCATGTGATGAAATCAAGGAATTCAGAGGAGTCCACAGCAAAGAAGACTGCTTCAATAGGGTAGAGGAAGCAAAATAATCACCACGTCAGGACCCTCACCCTCACTCCCTCATTGTTCTCTTTCCTGCCAGGGGTTTCCTTGACATGCACATCGTACCCGAGCGGCGGGTCTGTTCCATACACCGTGGTAACGTTATTTATCTCCAGCTCCACCCTGAAGTCCTGGTTTATTCCCAGAATGCGAGAGAAGCTGTGGAGATTCGTGGCAAGCATCTGGTTTATCTTTGCCTGGGATATCGCTTTGCTTTTCTCAGAGACCCAGGGAATAGCTTGGGTCGCATTCGCAAGGGAGAAGCTCGAATCGCAGAAAAGGCTGACGTTCTCATCATAATATCTCATTTCGAATTTGTTTTCTCCCTGAATTAAGTCTGCCTGCCAGTAAACCCTGTTCCCAGATATGTAGCAGGGAAGAGACTGGCCCCCTGAAAAGATCCTTGTTGAGTTTTTCGAATACCCAGGCCAGGGAAAATCCATGTACAGAACTCTGCTCTCTGCCTCAGTTGAATTGAAAACAACAGGAACATCATACACATCTATGCTCAGGAAATCCACAACCTTACCGCTTATACCCTCCACTCCGGCTCTCATGTCCAGTGTTACGGAAAAGAATCCCGTGTAGTAGGCAAAGGACCATGAAATGAAAATCAGGAACAGGGCTATTGCTATAATCCAGTCAACATTCATGCAACCACTATAAATATTTGTCCCCTGGGATTAAAATGGGTTATCATTGCAGCAATTTTATTAAATTCCGAATTCAATTATCTTCATGGAGATGTTCTGGAACATTTTATCAGTATCGAATGAATGGATAATGTGGATTTTCCTGTGTATCGCCCTTGTAGTTCTATACTTCTTACTTCGCTTCCTGGTCTGGAAAAAGGAACGGCCAGAGGAGAGGATAGTATTTAAAAGGTTTCTGATAGTTTTCCTAGTCAGCATAATCATTTCGGTTCTGGTTATCCATGGCCTGAAGTCCACGCTGCAGGTACCAAGACCATGCGTGCCATGCTTGGACCACACTCCCGATTGCAATCCATACTGTCCAGAACTCTGGGACTACTCTTTCCCTTCTGGTCATGCAGGGACGATATTCGTCCTTTTCACTTCGTTCTTCATGGTTCTGAGAAAGAAATGGTTCCTTCCGCTCTTCATATTCCCAGTCATTGTTGCATACTCCAGGGTTGCCTTGGGCGTTCACACATATCCGGATGTGATTGGAGGCGCGGTTCTGGGGATAATAATCCCGGTTATTGTGTGGAAAATAGAGAAAATATATAAGGTTTTAAAAGCTTAAAGTCAGTCTATTCTTGGGTCAAAATGACCGAAATCTGGGCAAAAATAGCCCAAAACCGATAGCTAGAACGTATATACTGGGGTATAGAAAAGTATATAAATAGTAATTTGTCACTAATTAATAGTGACATGCATGAGTGAAAGAGAAATGGAAATCGTCCTGAAAAGGATGAGAAAGGTCGAGAAGGGTCTTTACCATGACTTCAGATTCGATGACCTAGACGACCTGTAGGTGAGTGGTATGAGATACGAAAAAAAGTTTCAAGAGCTGAAAGAAAGATTGGACAGAGCCGAAGAGTTCGATCCATCAATGATTGGCCAGGTCCTTTCTGGTGATATTTCTTTAGGTAAAGCTACAAAATCCTTTGCTGCATCAAAAGCAAAGAAAATGGTTAGCAAGTACACGAAGAAAGCAAAGTACAGAAATCCCCTTTCAAGGAAGTTCCTGATGCCCTTTGACTCTGATTACCGTTTTGTCAAGAATGTTGTAGGGGATGCTATCAGTGGCAGATCCAGATACGATATACAGGAGGTTTCCCACATATACGGGGGGAATCTAGGAGAACATGGTCCTGATGGGATAAAGGTTCTGAAGACCTCTGAAATACCAGGAATATTCGGAAAGAGATACGGAAATGTGCTGAGAAGGGTGAAGAAGGGCCCAGAACAGTTCAACCAGGATGTTCAGAATTACATAAGGCTGCACGAGGTAGCTGAAAGCGAGTACATGAGAAAGTACGGAATAAACAAACTGGGTGACGAGGAACATGGAAGATTCGAAGCATACCTTCTGAAAAGTCTGGAGACCCTTCCAACAGAGGGTTATGATACCACAGGGGTCCTTGAGGGAGCCGTTGCAGTGCACAGCATGAGAAGATCAAGCGACAAATTCCTCAAGAAAACAAAGAAGTACAATAAGAAACTTGGGGACTGGATAAACATGTTCCTTTCCCCACAATATGCAGTGTGAGGTGTTAAGTATGGGACACGCAATCAGTGGTCAATGGGATGCAAGGGAGTTGGAAAAAAAGCAGAAAGAGCTGTATTCCTCAGATGTATCTCTTGAGCCCGTAATATTCAAAGAACAAAAAAGTATGTATCATAGTGAAGCAAGTCCCAGGATAATTCATCCTCAGGATGAAAAGAGAGGAGAGAAGCGTCTCATAGCCTCGGATGAGATATTCGGTGAGAAGAGGATTTATCCTGTTGGACACATGCCCCAAGAGGATGAAGGTGGATTCTTCCAGAGATGGCACGAATACAGAAAGATGGTGAAAGAAAAATACCCATTTGTTAGATGGAAAAGGCTTGGAGAACTGCCTCAGATACCACTAAACTACATTGGTTACAAAATATGCGATCACATATCAACCCAGATCGGACCCAGAGATAACCTGGGAAAGGTCATTGCTGGAGGGGTTGTTGACGGCTTTGGATACACATACGAGCAAATGTATAAAATGTTACCATTTGAAATATTCCCAAGAACAAGGACTCTCACTGCGTTCTCAAACAGCTACACCGAGACATACAAAATGTACACCATTGAAAAGAGTGGTTGGGAACTTCCTATCTGTTTCCAGTGTTACACTGATGGGGGGTACGAAGGGCCTCCAAGTATCGAGAGGGTTGAGACAGCGGCAAAGTTCGTGGATAATTATTCCATCTCACCTTACAATAAGGTAAGACAAATACAGAATTTTATTGATGAAGATTTCATAAGGTATGCTGTAGATAAGTATTCACGTGGAGACTTCTCAAGGTATTTCCAGGAAGAGCCACACAGATTCAGAAGATGGCTGATGAAGGATGATACATGGATGATATACCAATATGGTAACAGAGACACTGCAATGGAAGCTAGTATAAATGCATCACTAACAGATCCTTCGCTAGTAGGAAGGATAAAGGTATATGATGATACAGGAAAAACATCAGGATTCTGGTATAACCTGGGAAGGCTGATGGGAGATGAAAGTCCATCATCCTGGACAGCATTATTGTACTGGCAGCTTGGTGACTGGATATATGATGGAGTAGACCTTGTGTTTGGTCCAGCAGAAGCAACGTTCACCAGACTGGGTTTCCCAAGACCTGCAATAAGACGTTTGATGGATGGTGAATATAAAGTAGTAGCCGGAGTAAGGAGAGGAATGTTCAGCCCAAGAGGGGATAAATTCACTTATGAAATGTCTGGACTTCCACCAGAACACATAAGAGAGGCAGAGAGAGAAGCGAGGAATCTTGGTTACAATTAAATTTCATCTTGGATGAACCATCTCCAAAAACTCACCTTTTTTTATTTTATTTTTCTCTACAAAGCCTGCATTGACTTCCAAAACGTACTTTGCAGGCTCTTTTGGAGAATGGACTCCCCAGGAGTTTGGATGTGGTTTCATCGGCTGGACATTCTTTATTACATCAATCACTCGCATATCTTCATTCAGGAAAATCATATCTATTGGAAATCGCATTCCTAACATCCAAAAACCCGGTCGGCTTTCTTCATCAGAAACAAACAGCATCCCTGATTTCTCAGGTAAGCCTTTCCTAAACATGAGACCCTTTACTTTTTTCCATTTCGATTTCACCACCTCAACATCTTCTAGTATTACCTTACCATCTTTTAAAATCCTCATCCAAATCACTCCAATTGATTCTTCACCTGCTTCGCTGTTTTTGGACCCAAAATCCTTTCTAGGCTTGTGAGCGGGACCTTCCTCAGGGAATCCAGGCTCCTCAATCCAGAATTGAAAAGCAACCTCGCTCTGACCCTTCCTATTCCCTTGAGCTTGACCAGGGGAAGGAGCTCCTTCCTTACTCCATACTTGACCCTCAGTCTTGTTTTCCTGATATCCTTCAGGATTTCCATGTATCCCAGCAGGAGACCGAGCTCCTGGGTGGCGTAAAGGAGCCAGTCCGTGTTGTTGAGCCTGACCCTCAGCTCTCCGGGCGTGACCCCGAACCTCTCCAGGATATTATCCTCCCCCATCTCATCACACCACTCCCTTAGAATCCATGCGTTCTTGAGAGAGCGGAGGAAGTCATCATACTCAATATCCCAGGGATTAGGGGGTCTCTGGATAAGGTTTTTCTCTTCCCTCACGATCAATTCATTGAGGTCCTCCATATCAGACTTCCTGATGTTGGGTAGGGGTAACATCTCCAATGCGTTCGAAATCATATGCAGGTAACCGAACTCATTCGCTTTTCTCTCCTTTGCTATCCCCAGCTCCTTGATGATATGGTTCGCAGTCAAAGGGTCAATATAGAGTTCTGAAACCCTCTTTCCAATCCTTGTTGGTTTCAGCTCTGCTTTCTGTTCCTCCAAGAGACTTTTAGCTGATTTGAAGGGTCCTTCCTCTTTCTTTCTCCCGGTTGTGATGAATCTGAACTCTTCTAGAAGGGATATGATTTTCTCCAGAATTTTCTTGAGGTTTGCCAGATCCTTGTACTGATGCGCATAGAATGTTTTCGAGAAAAAACCAAAGAGGGATTTCCTTGTGGGTGTTACTCCGGACGCTATCAAGGATAGAACATGCGTTCTGAGCACGGGTTCCATGCCGAGTTTTGAGTAGATATTCTCGGGCTCGCCTCTTATGTAATTATCCCATGCATACCCTGCATCCTTCTTGTTATTGGTGAGGAGTATGGCCTCCCCCTCGCTATCATACTTGGGTCTCCCTGCCCTTCCCATCATCTGCTGTATCTCGAGAACAGGG
>DAOVCJ010000015.1 GCA_030670085.1 Candidatus Aenigmatarchaeota archaeon | reverse complement strand
CCAATCTCTCAAAAGATGATAAGAGCCCTCGCATGAGTAAATACGGATTGACGGACTGTGTTTCTGTTCTTTGCTCGTCTCTTTGTTGTTTATGATTGTGACGGGCATTCTGGTTTTTTATTTATTATTCTGTATCAGCAGGCTTGTTGCTGTTCTCTTCGACAAATTTCTTTATATCCTCTATGTTCTCGAGAATCATCTGTGCCTTTGCAACACCAAAAGTGAATGGATATTTATCATCCTCAGTTCTCAAAAGACTGATTGTCTTGAAACCCTTGAACTCTCCATGCTTGACCGGCATGTCTTCACCTCCTTGGATAGATATTAATGGTAGTAGGAGTTAAAAATATACATGGTCTACAGAACACTGAGCAGACTGAAATGGATCGGTGGCCTGGAGGAATGTGAAATCGTGATAGTGCACAGGGGGGCTCCCGGCAACAGAAAAACCATTCCCGGGAAGAAGGTAACCGAAGTCAAAAAGTCATATTTTTATTACAAGAGTGGGAGGGGCGGAAAGGAGACATGCATCCCCCTACACAGGATTCTGGAGGTTAGGGTAGAGGGGAAGACTGTATGGAAGAGAAGTGAGAGGTGATTAAATCCTGATTTTCTCCCCGTTGGCCGGGGCATGGGCATCGAATCCCATTCCCCTCAGTTCTTCTGCAAATTTAGGGGTTCCATCACCATGGATGACGAATACCTTTTCTGGATTCGTTTCTTTGACAAGATTTATCAACCCGTCTCGTCCGCAGTGGGCAGAGAAGTCCATGAAATGGAAGGGCATACTGAGCTTGACGTCCAGACCCTCATTTACGTATCTACCTGTGTCCATGACTCTCCTGCCAACAGTTCCCTCGACCTGGTAACCCGTCAAGACCATTGCGCAATCCTCCCTCTGGTACAGTCTCTTTATGTAATAGCCAATCGGGCCCCCACTGAGCATCCCTGCTGTTGATATAACAATACAGGGGTTGTTAAGAACCTCTTTCCTGTCTCTGCTCTTCATGATTTTCCTGGCCTTGCCAAAGGCCTTCCTGAGTTTTTTGGGATCCCTCAGGAACTTGGGATAGTTGAGGATTATCTCCGCAGCCTCTATACCCATGCCATCCAGGAAAACCGGAAATCCCAGATCATGGACAATTGAAAGAAGCTCCTGCGTCCTGCCAACCGCAAAACTCGGTAAGAGAACGATACCATTGTTGTAAACAGTGTTCTGTATCAGTTCCTTGAGGTCGTCTTCCAGGGATTTCCTGTCAGGGTGGTTTTTGTAGTGGTATGTTGATTCCATTATAAGAATGTCTATATCTTCTTTCCATATTTTCGTTCCTTTGATAAGCCTGGTATCTGAAAACTTTAGGTCCCCTGTGTAGAGGATCCGTTTCCCTCCTGCCTCAAGCAGGGGGGATGCAGAACCCGGAATATGACCAGCATCCAAGAACCTTACTGAGGAATTCCGGAATCTCACGGTTTTGTTGTAGTCCAGATTCTTCCAGAAACTGTTCATGATTTTTATATGGTCAGGTTGGTAATGTGGGATCTGGCCCTTCTTTTTCTGGACCTTTACAGAGTCTTCCAGGAGCAGCTTACAGAGGCCCTGGGTTGCTGCTGTTCCGTATATATTCCCCTTCCAGCCCCTCTTGTAGAGCTCTGGCAGCATACCGGAATGGTCTATGTGTGCATGGGAAATAAACATTGCTGTCAGGGGGAATTCAGGCCTTATCGGAGGGCCCCCTGTCTGGACATCGATCCCGTAATCAAACAGGAACCTTTCTTTGTTTGCTTCAAGGAGGATTGCACTCCTCCCTACCTCGTTTCCTCCTCCAAGAAGGGTTAGCTCAATCATTAAAATCAAGATTTTATTTAACCAAGTCTATACTATATATATGCCCCATATCGACCTTAAATATAAACCAGGTGATGACCTGGTCTGTGAGTTCTATCTGGAGCCCGCAAAGGGCTTGAGTATAAGGAAAGCGTCAGAGCAGGTTGCTGCTGAATCCTCCACCGGGACATGGACAAGGGTTTTTACAGATAAGCCGTACATGCAGAAACTCGCTGCCAAGGTCTTCTCCATAAAAGGTAAGCGGGTGAGGATAGCGTATCCACCCGAGTTGTTCGAGCCTGGAAACATACCACAGATTCTGAGCAGTGTGGCAGGGAACATATTCGGGATGAAATCCGTCAAGAACTTGAGGCTTGTTGATATCCAGATCCCTGAAGGTTTGGTCAAGGCCTTTAAGGGTCCGAAATTCGGTATCCAGGGCGTAAGAAATATTCTAGGTGTAAAGAAAAGACCGCTGATTGGGACAATAGTAAAGCCAAAGCTCGGGCTGGAGACAGAAGACCATGCAGAAGTCGCATATAAGGCGTGGGTTGGTGGGTGTGATATCGTAAAGGATGATGAAAACCTCTCAAACCAGGGATTCAACCCCTTCCTGAAGAGAATAATAAAAACCCTTGAGATGCGGAAGAAGGCAGAAGAAGAGACCGGCGAGAAAAAGGTGTACATGCCCAACGTAACAGCAGAGACCGAGGAGATGCTGAGGAGAATGAAGTTTGTGGAGGATAACGGAGGCAGGTATGCGATGGTGGATTTGATAACGTGTGGTTTCTCTTCCCTCCAGACAATGAGAGACAAGAACTTCAATCTCGTTCTGCATGCTCACAGGGCAATGCATGCCGCATTCACAAGGAACAAGAAACACGGAATATCCATGCTGGTTGTTGCAAAACTCGCAAGGCTTGTTGGTGTGGATCAGATTCATGTTGGAACTGTCATCGGTAAGATGGAAGGTGGGAAAGAGGTCATAGGGATAGCTGAGTGGCTGAGGAACGAATTCCATGAGCTTAAGGCTGTTTTCCCTGTTTGCTCGGGTGGCCTACATCCAGGACACGTTCCGAAGCTGATTGAGATGCTCGGCAACGACATAATAATCCAGGCAGGTGGGGGGATTCATGGCCACAAGATGGGAACCGAGGCAGGAGCCAGGGCAATGAGGCAGGCTGTTGATTCTGTGATGGAGAATGTTCCAGCAAAGGAATATGCAAAGAATCACAAAGAACTGGCAATCGCTCTCAAGCAGTGGAAGTGTTAAAGGTTTTAATCTTTTTAAGCCACTTAAGTTATAAATTAATGTTCGATTATATGAAACTCGCAATCCTTGGTCCGAGCCAGAAGGTTATAGGTTACACAACGAAGAGGCTTCTGGAGGAAGCGGAGAAAGCGGATGTAGATACAAAGTTCATTTCTCTCGTAGATGTAAAACTCAGGATTGACAAGGATCTGGATGCCATATACGAAAAGAAAAGCCTTAGGGATTTTGACTACATACTTCCGAGAATAGATTCAAGGCGCGCAGTGGTTGGTTACCCTATTATGAGGTTCCTTGATGAACTCGGGGTAAGAAAGCCCTACTCAGCAGAAACCATAATAGTTGCACACAATAAATTCATAACCCTGGAGAGATTGGTCAGCAACAACATACCTGTTCCCGAGACCTACTTGACGGGGTCAAGAAGATCAGCTGAGGATATTCTGAAAAAGCAGAAGCTTCCCTTGATGATAAAGCTTCTATCTGGTTTTGGTGGCCAGGGGGTTATGGTTATAGAGAGCAAGGAGGCAGCAAAATCGGTTATAGACACCATGAAAACCCTTAAGCAGGAGATACTTATAGAGAAGTACGTGGATAACCCTGGGGAAGACATAAGGGGAATCGTTGCTGGGGATGAAATTATTGCCTCGTACAAGAGAGTGTCCTCACCAGAGGACAAGAGAGCGAATATATATGCAGGCGGAAAAGCGAAGGTTTTCAAGCTCACACCAGAGATGGAGGAGATTGCCTTCAAGTCCGCAAGGGCGATAGGATCAAAACTGTGCGCTGTTGATATGATTCAGGGGAAAGACGGAAAAATAAGGGTTATAGAGGTCAATATAAATCCCGGTCTTCAGGGGATTGAAAAGGCAACAGACATAAACGTTGCGCAGAGGATAATCAACTTTGTTAAGTCTGAAATGAAGAAATGATTATGGAGAGAGCGATTCCAACCTATTTAAGGATACTTTCTGGTGATACAAAACCAAGATTCAAATCAGCGAACCTGAATAGCAAAATCAGAAGGGCTTCTAACGTTCTGAAGAAGTGTGAGCTCTGTGAAAGGAAATGTGGAGTGAACAGAACAAAGGGAGAACTTGGTTTTTGCAAGGTTGAGAAGGAGTTGCTCGTGACGTCAGTGTTTGATCACTGGGGTGAAGAACCCTTTTTCGTTCCGAGCTTTACGGTGTTCTTCTGGTCCTGCACATTCTCCTGTCAGTTCTGCCAGAACTGGTCAATATCACAGAGGTTTGAAATTCCCAGAAGGATGAAGGAGAAAGACCTCGCAAAAGTAATCGATAACTGCAACTGCAAGAATGTGAATTTTGTAGGTGGGGAGCCAACCCCTTATCTCCCGTTCATCCTTAAAACCCTCAAGCATGTGAAAAAGGATATACCCGTTGTCTGGAACTCGAATTTCTACATGTCGAAGAAAAGCATGAATCTGCTCAGGGGTGTTGTGGATGTTTACCTTAGTGATTTCAAGTACGGGAATGACAGGTGTGCAGAGAGACTTTCCAAGGTTCCAAATTACTTTGGGATTGTCTCGAGGAACCATCTCCTAGCTAAGAAGGATTCTGAACTGGTGATAAGGCACCTGGTTTTGCCTAATCACATGAAATGCTGTACAAAGCCTGTTTTGGATTTTGTTGCAAAGAACTTCAAGGACAGGGTTATCGTCAACGTAATGCAGCAGTACAGGCCTGAGTACAAGGCAGACCAGTATCCGGATATCAGCAAGGGTCTTAGGGATGGGGAATTTGAGGAAGCAATAAGTTACGCAGAAAGGCTTGGGTTGAATTTTATTCGCTGAGTTTTTCAATATCCCTGGGATCCAGGATAGGTTTTCTGAAAAGCCTGCTGTCTTCTCTCAACCTCGGGCATGCGGTGTCTACCAAGCAATCGATCTGAAGGCCAAGGAGCTTTTCAGGCGTCAGTTCATCAGCCACCAGGATCCATGCATTCTTCCCCAGTTCAGAAAGACTTTTCTTCGCTTTTTCTGCTGTTTTGACTTTCATCTGACCTGGCTTTGTAGAAACCAGAATCCCGAAGTTCTTACAGGATTTCGCTTTTTCTATCTGCATCAATTGTATGTTTTCCATTCGCCTTTTCTCATCTTTCAGGTCTAGAAGCTGAGAACCCTCAAAATCCAGGAAAAGAACAGGCTTCTTCACCTCCATGGCGAGCCCCAACGGATGGAATGTTCCGGATCCCATGAAAAGGAAACAGTCAACAATTCCATCAAGGGACTTTGCAGCAGAGAAATCACACCCCAGGACCTGACCTGGTTTGCCTCTTTTGGAGCTTCCTATGAAAACCTTCTTCCCCCTTTCCTGCAGGAATTTCTTTGCATGGTCGAGGCTCGAGAGAAACTGCACTGTCGTGACCAGGGAGATTTTTCTGTAGGGTTTTAGGTCTTGTAAAAAGTTTTTCAGTAGTGGGACAGGATCGTAATCCATTCTGAACTCTTCATATATGACAGGGATTTTGCTCTTCAACCCGTAGTCTGAATGCCCTACATGCAGTATAAGATCGCATCCCAGCATTCTTGCCTCATGGTCCCGCAGATCACATGCCCCGTAACATGGATCTACTGAGATGAAAACCTCTAAACCCTCTCTTTCGAGACCTCTTGCCATCTCCAGAACCCGGGTTTTCAATCCCTCTGGTATCTGTAGAAAAATCCTCTTTGCTTTGTGTTTACTTATCTTCTTCATCACGCTTCCGGTATCGAGCATAGTACCATATTATATTTTCTAATTAATTGATTAATAAGGCAATCAACGTCTTCGATACGTTAATATTTAAACTGTTGGTTGGATTTTGATAATCATGGATGTATCTGATGTGAGGAAGGATTTTTTCGAAGGCAGAATAAAATCCAGGGAACTGGAATTTGCTATATGGGAGAAGGTCTTTGGGAAGGATCCTGAGAAGTGGTCAGAATCAAACATGAAAGCGGCATCCCTGAGGCTGGAGGAACTGGAGGAAAAAACAAACAAAAAATTCCATGGTATCAGGAAAAACTATGTTGATAACTCATCCATAAGAAGGGATAGCCCAACAACGGGTATCGAGCAGAAGATAGGAGGTGCTTCGGTTCCCCTTGGTGTTATAGGGCCTGTCAAGATTCTGGGAAGCCATGTAGGGGGTGAATTCTACCTTCCCCTAGCAACCAATGAGGCCGCCCTTGTGGCTGGGATAAACAGGGGTTTCAAGGCTATGAATGAATCAGGGGGGATCAAGAGTATTGTTGTTAAAGATCATATGACCCGGGCTCCCTTGATAGAGACACCCGACCCGGAAAGGGCGAGGGAAGTAAGCGATGAGATAAATAAAAAAGGAGAATTGTTCCAAGAGATGAAAAAGGCTGCTGAGTCAGAATCCAGGGTATCCAAGCTTCTGGACATACAGCCATTCCAACTGGGAAGGCGTGTTCATCTAAGGTTCTACTTCCAGACAGGTGATTCCATGGGTATGAACTCCGCAACCAAGTACTCGTCCAATGCGGTAAGGGTTTTGAGAGAAAAATATCCTTTCGTGAAACTCAAGAGCCTTACAGGAAACCTCTGCACAGACAAAAAAGTATCCCATATAAACGTTTTGCTTGGAAGGGGTAAATCTGTTGAGACGCAGGTTGTGATTCCTAGGGATACTGTTAAAAGAATCTTTGAGGTTGAACCAGAGAGTATCGTGGAACTGAACCATCTTAAGAACTACCAAGGATCATCCCTTGCGGGAACGGTTAGTGGTTTCAATGCAAACGTTGCTAACACAATAGCTGCCATGTTCATCGCAACGGGTCAGGACTGCGCACAGATAACAGAATCCTCTTCATGTTTCGTCCATGCGGAGATACAAGGGAAAGACCTGATTTTTGGTGTGACCCTGCCCTGCCTTGAGGTTGCGACAGTTGGTGGGGGAACGGGTTTCGGGACAGCGAAGGAATGCCTAGAAATCCTTGGCTGCTACGGTCCTGGGGATCCTCCGGGCTCCAATGCCAAGAAGCTTGCTGAGATAATAGGGGCAGCGGTGACTGCGCAGGACCTGAACTTGATTGCGACAGAAGTGCATGAGTATGAGCTTGCTGAATCCCACATAAAACTGGCAAGGGGTAAGTAATTTAAATAATATTTACATTAACCATTTCTATATGCAATCTTCAATCTTCAGGGCATACGATGTGAGAGGGATCTACGGGAAGGATTTAACAGATAAGACAATGGAGATTATCGGGAACTCCCTTGCAAGATTTCTGGAAGAGGATAGGGTTGTTGTTGCCAGGGATCCGAGGCTGTCTGGCGAGAGCCTCAACAAGGCGTTTATTAGTGGTTTTACAAAAACCGGCAAGGATGTTATAGACGTCGGTATGGTTCCCCTGGGTACAGGAGTTTTATATGCGTGGAAAAGGGAAATCCCGTTTGCATACATAACCGGTTCTCATCTCACTAAAGAATGGAACGGCATCAAGTTCTTCCATAAGAACGCTGTTGGTTTTCTGGAGGAGGATAACAACAGGGTCAGGGATATGTCACTGGAGGAAAGGCTCCTGGAGAAGGGTAGGGGCAATGTCGAGCGGATAGATACGAACAGGGTCCTAGATGAGTATGTGGATTTCATGATTTCGAAAATCAAACCAGAAAGAAGTCTTAAAATTGTCCTGGATTGTGGCAACGGTGCAGCGGGGGCGGTTGCCAGGAAACTGTTTGAGAAAGCAGGATTCGAAGCGGATATGGTTTTTGAAGAGCCTGATGGGAACTTTCCTAACCGTTCACCAGACAACTTCGAGGATCCTCTGAGAGAGGCGAAGAAGAGGGTGAAAGAAGCGGACTTCGGAATTGCATATGACGGAGATGGTGACAGAATTGTGATAATTGATAGTGATGGTAATACACTAACACCAGAGCAGACATCATACATCATACTGAGTGAGTTGTTGGAGAAAGAGGGGGGACCTGTTGTGGCTAACGTTGAGTGCACAAAGGCTATAGACCTTATTGCAGAGAAGTTTGGTAGGGAGGTTAAGAGGATAAGGGTCGGGCACACCTTCCTGATGAGCAGTGTCCAGAAATTCAGGGCAAGCTTCGGTGTCGAGAGCGCAGGACACTATGTAATTCCATCCATATTCCCGGCTGATGACTCCCTTGCGGTTTCCTATTACTTTGCGTGCGTATTATCAGGCAAAAGCGAAGAGTTGTCAGAAATTGTGAATAGAATTCCCTGCTATCCATTTCAGAGGGTAAACTTCGATTGTGATGATGACAAGAAGTTCTTGGTTGTAGAGAAAATCAAGGAAAGGATGAAATCCGAATACAAAGACATTAACACCCTTGACGGTGTCAGGATTGACCTAGAGGATGGCTGGGCTCTCATAAGGGCTTCAAACACATCCCCTATGATAAGGCTTACCATAGAGGGGGAAAATGAAGAAGCGTTCAGAGATATAAAAGCTAAGTTCTCAGGAATAGTAAAGGAAGCCATAGACTCGGTTAAGCAATAACAATTTATATATATGCAGGGATATTAGGTATTAAGTGAAACGTATGGAATTAAGGGTTCTGGAAAAAAGAAAGGACAAGCTGAAGGTTGAGGTGCTAGATGAATCTCACACCCTATTGAATCTGCTAAGGGAGAATGCATGGAAGGAGAAAGCGAATCAGGCTTCTTACATGATAGAGCATCCCTATCTTTCCCAGCCAAATATCATAGTCAGAGCAAAGAATCCCAAGATGGTTCTGGTGAACGCGGCACAGATGATAGTAGATGATGTAAAGGGATTCTCAAGGGAATTCAAGAGGGCAATGAAAAGGTGAATTATTTCTTCCCTACGATTAGTATGTTATTATTACTTGAGAGTAAAAAATAGAAAATTTTATATATTTAAATAACCTTTCTATTATCATATCAATTGCAATCTGATACTATGAAAAGGGAGTTGAACATCAGAAGGTGGGTATTCAATAACTGGCACTTAATCATACTTCTAGTGATATTTTTGTCAGCGTTCTGGCTGAGATCGTTTCCCGCGAGATACGGGGAGCTGCAGGCTCTTGACCCCTTCCATATCTACAGAATGAGTGAGGGTCTGGTATACAACAACTTTCAGCTGCCTGAAAACGATCTCCTCAGATATTATCCCCTTGGTGTGAACTCGTGGTATTTTGATTACATGGTCCCCATATATCTGCCTGCTATATCTTATACTATTCTGACCACAATCGGTTTGAACATGTATTTCCTGCATTTCGCCATACTGTGGCCAGCTGTACTGGGAGCATTGGCTGTTGTTGCCATGTACTTCATAGGTAGGGAAATCTTTGGTAGAAAGGCTGGGCTGTTTGCAGCATTCTTCCTTGCAGCCACCCCCGCGTTCATAACCAGAACCTCTGCAGGGTTCTTTGAAAAAGAGCCCATAGCGGGATTGTTTACCCTTCTTTCGGTATTTCTTTTCGTAAAGGCCTTCAAGAACAGTTCATGGAGATACGGGATACTCTCAGGTCTGTCGCTTGCAGTTGTTAGTGGTGCATGGGGCGGTGTGAGATATTTCTATCTCCTCTACTCAGGATTCCTTGGGTTGCTTTTCGTTTTAGCAGCGATACTTCTTGTCTTTGATAACCTCTTCTCGGGTTTTGAGTCAGTCTCGAAAAAACTTGAGCAATTCTTCGGGATGGACATGCTCAAGGCCTATCTGCCTACCATCCTCCTGGGAACGCTTATATTCCAATTTATCCCCCACCACACACCCTTAACGACGGTCGAGATCACTCTCTCCTTTGCTGTGCTTGCTGTTCTCATCATAAGGAATGGTGCTGATAGATTCAGATTTATTAGCAAGGAGAAGATTAGGTTCGTTATACCTGCTTTGCTTGTTTTGGGTGTTGTTTTCTTATTGGTAGGTTCCATGTTCTCTGATGTTTTGTATAACAACATAAATCAGATCACCAGAATGGTTACGGTACAAAGGGACGTTGTCTCTACAACAGTCGCTGAGAACGCTCCGGGAAGCTGGAACAATGTGGTTGGTATGTTAGGGGCGGGTTTCTCAGGGGGTGCCTTAACAGGGATTCTTGCTCCTTTCAATGCTGCCTCTCCATACGTAGCGCTTTGGATTCTTATGTTCCTTGGGGTTTTCCTTCTGATATACAGATTTTACAGGACACATGAGTGGATACTCCTCCTTCCAATAGTTTGGCTGATATCAGCCATCATGGGGGTTTTCTATGCTGTCAGGCTCATATTCTTGCTCGGTCCCCCAGCAGCCCTGCTTGGTGGATTCTTCATGGCATGGTTCGTGGAGAGATTCTTCAGGTTGCACCACGATAGGAGAGCAAAATCAGGAAAGTCAGGAAGGTTCGGCCTCATACCGCTGCTGGTTGTTGTTGTTGCTGCCTTGGTTGTTGGTATAAACTTTGCCAGTGGTTTTGTTTATTCACAGGGTCTGGGACCCTCCATATGCATAGCAAGAACAGGCAATCCATGTGTCACCATAGGTGAGGACGGCAGCGTGCAGCTCGATGAACAACAGCCATGGTATCAGGCAATGAATTTCCTTTCAGAGACAGGGCAAGACAACTCGGTCCTTTCATGGTGGGATTTCGGTTACTGGTTCCAGACAAGGGGAAACAAACCATCTGTCGCGGATGGTGGAAACCTTGGGGGTCCATATGCTGAAAGAGATTTCAAGATTGCATACTGGTTCACTTCGCCTACAGAGGAATGGAACGATTGGGTTCCCTGGATGGAAAACCATTCTGTTGGTTACATACTTATGGATTACACGCTGCCAGGGAAATACGGGGCAATATCCAAAATATCATCGCATGGCGAGCAGATAGTGGGTTTCCTGGAATTCAAGAGCACTGGTATGTACCCGAAGGAAAACCAGACTGTACATATCTTTGCAAACGGTCCCTATGAGATATGGATACCCTTTGATAATAATGGTATCCTTGCAGGTACACCAACGTTCCTGGTAAAGCAAAACAATCAGTATTACCAGAGAACCTACATAAATGATGTTTGTACAAAGGATTTTGGCATAATAACAACAGGCGAGAGCACGCCGTCTCTAGGCGGTTGTGTGGCGTTAACAGACCTGGGTGTTTTCTACATACCACCTGAGGCAGAGCATACCATATTCGTAGACCTCATGTTCATGGACGGGTATGGGTTGCCTTTGGAGAAGGTCTTTGATAATACACTAATAA
The DNA here is from genome assembly GCA_030670085.1 of Candidatus Aenigmatarchaeota archaeon. Taxonomy (GTDB): domain Archaea; phylum Aenigmatarchaeota; class Aenigmatarchaeia; order QMZP01; family QMZP01. Next base: position 8,945 of record DAOVCJ010000015.1, on the reverse strand, counting down.
AGATATACAAGGTTAACTACGAGTAAAATGTCGATAAACTTTACTGTTGTTGCTGTGTTTCTTCTCCGCTCCAGTTCTTGTACACTGCATAGAATATCAATAGAATAAGTATCAGCCCGACAGCGTACATGAAGTTCTCCACAGGCATACTGGGAAGTAAACTGGTGATAATATCCTCACCATAGCTGGCAAGGAATATCAGGAAAAGGATTATCACTATCATTGCAAGGGACCAGTCTATCTTCCTTTCCTTTCCTTTACCGCCCACAAGCCTTGCTATAAATGCCAGGAAAAACACAACAACAAACAGTACTACCGCATAGGGCAGAATCCCGTAGATGAAGTCTATCACAAACTGAGAAGTCAAAGCGAAAAAAGCGATTGCCAGGGAGACTAAGCTCTTAACAGAGTTCTTCTTGAACACGTTAGAGTAGTCCAGTGCCCCGTACACTACAGCTAAAACAAAGAGGAAAGGAATCATGTGGGTGAATATCTCTACTGCCATAGGTATCATTCCTCTTCTGATTCTGATTTTAGAAGTGTTCTAAGATCACGTAGCTGTTTTGGGGTTCCACCACTGCCTGCCAAGGCCATAGACAACTGCATTATAGCTCGTTCTCCGGGTTCAAGTTTACTCAGATCTCCATTATATTTTCTGTATTTCTTCAATATTTTTTTGTATTCTTGTCTTTCATGAGTATGCAATTTAAGAGCGTCAATTATGGGTTCTTCAATATGTCTTTCGATGAACATTCTTCCAAGACTTTGTCTTGCTTGTCCCATTACCCCAGACAGACCACCTCTTGCACCCTCCTCACGACCGCCGGTGAAAAGGAAGCGGACGAATGCGAAGAGCCCTACCAGGATTATGGTGAGTAGCCACCACAGATGGCTGACAGATACAACAAAGGTAAACCATCCCTCAAAAACGATAAAGGCATAGACACCTATTGCTATGAGCATCTTCAGTCCCTTTACCTTTCCCCCTCCCCGGAATATGAAGCTGGTCAGGATGTAAATGAAAAGAATTATGAATATCGTAGGGAAGAGGAAGAGATAGAACATGGCCTCGATCTCATTCGCATAATAACACTGTGCAATTCCACAGTCAATGTTGAGGATTTCTATAAGTATGTCCAATATGCTTGCCATAATTTGTATTTATTTCAGCAAACTTAAATTAGTTTAAAATTGAAATATTTTATATACTTATGTGAATTATATAATTAGCGTGGGTTGTATGGAAGGATTTACCAGGAACCTTTTTGGTTTTGTGCTTGTCTTCAGCCTGGTATCTATCTTTATGGTTTGCTCTGCCTCAGCCGCTAACTTCATAGCAAGCATATCCCCGACCTCTGTAAACGGGAGCCTGGTGAACCAGACTTTCAACGTAACCATAAACAACACAGATTCTGAATTCAATATAACAAACGTTAACATAACCCTGCCAAGTGGTTTTTACTTCATAACTGGTACCAATTATACATCTGCAAGCGGAACGCTCTTTTGGAATACATCAAGCATCCTGATATGGGATAACACAACTGATCTCGGTTTCATAGAAAATGGGACGGTGGAATATTTCTTGTTCAATTCCTCCACTCCAAACTCCTCAGGCAACTACACGATAACTGTTGATGTTCTCGATACAAACGACACTTCAAACAGCACGAGTCTTACTGTTACTGTTGATGCAGACGCTCCAAGCGTTGTTTTAAATTATCCTGGGAACAACACCAACCATACGAATTCGACCATGACCTTCAACTTCACTACAACAGATACGATAGATGGGAACCTGACATGCAACCTTACGATAGACGGGTCTGTAAACCAGAGTGATTTTGGTGCAGAGAGTGGAAACGTGACCAGCAGGACTGTATCGGGTCTTATCAAAGGTCAACATAACTGGAGCGTGAGCTGCTGGGACGATTTTGACCACATCACAACAACCAATGCATCCTTCTTCAGCCTCTATCCAGACCTTGTTGTAACAGCGATAAACTGGAGCTCTACCTCTGATAACCATACGGGAGCCGGTAGCAATGTTACCTTTAAGGCAACGATCAATAATACTGGCTCTTTTGACATATCCAAAACCATAAATGTATCTCTTTGGTGGGGAGACACATTCATAGAGAACCAGAAAAATGTTTCAGCTCTGGCTGCAGGATCCAGCCAGGTTATAACCTTCAATGAGATAACCAGTGATTCGATAGTAACTAATGGCCTGCATGACATAACAGTCGTTGTTGACTACAATGAAAGTGTGGCCGAGGCGAATGAAACCAACAACAACAGAACCCTGCAGTTTCTGGTTGGTTACAATGTGACCGTAATGAGCATCAGCCCTTCCTCACTAAACGCGAGTCTCAACATAACGATAAACATATCTATTGGGTATGCAAATGGGGATCCTGTTAATGATACCACGGTTTACAATATAACCCTTCTTGATAAACATTCCGGCGCCACAGTGGGTACATGGGATGATGATGACGCTCTCTTCAATTCAACATTCGATGGTTCAGAAAATGCGTCTGGATACTACAGCTTCGACATAACATCGTACTACGTGTACAATAGCCCGAGACCAGGCATCCATAATCTGAGTGTAACTGCTTCAAGAGACAACTACTCCGGCACCAGCCTAGGTCTTGATTACTACTTCCTGACTGTCCCTGATTTCAGTATCCAGATATCTGGTCTGGTGAGCACGTTACAGGAAGGTAATGTAGATACGTTCAGCGTTACTGTCAAGAACATAGGAAACAGCACCGCTTACAGCGTGAAGGTCTATGCTGGTGATTTCAGCTATGTGGGCATAACCCCAGCCACAAGTAATTTGGGTACAATAGCTAGTGGGGGCCAAGATAGCAGTGGTCTGACCTTAACCGCTTCCTCGGTTACTGATAACCTGATAGGAAGCTTCAGGTTAAGGGTGTCTGCAATATCCTCTAACGGGTCTGTTTTCAATGCAACAAGCAGTCTGTTTACACTAATAGTTACTGACTCTGCTGCCACTGATGGTGACGGTCTGCTGGATGGGGGAGGGGCCACAGGCTGTACAACAGATGCTGATTGCCTTTCTGGATATTACTGCTCTGGTGGCCTTTGTTATCCTAAGCAGTATGCAATATCCATTACGAGTTATCAGTCTCTGGTGAAGGCTAATTGGAGCTCCTATGTCACAGCCGAGGTAACTGTCAAAAATACTGGTCAGCAGGCCATGACAGGAAAACTTACCGTAACCATGAGCGGAATGAATATTACTGTCTTGCCCTCAAGCTTTTCAATGGATCCTGATGTTTCCTCAATTTTCGTAGTCAATATATCCGTTCCAGAGACCGCGGTTCTGGGGAATCATTCAGGTACATTCAAGGCTTATGTAAATGAGAATACGAACGTATACCAAACAAAAACATTCACCCTTACCGTTCTCTCCACACCAGAAAAGGAGGAGGAGATAAATGAGACATACCAGAACTATTCTGCAATACTCGAGGACCTGGAAGAAAGGTTCGCGAGACTGAAAGCCATAGGCTTTATCAATGAATCAAACCTTACAGAAGTGGAATTGTTATTGAATGCCAGTATGCAATCGATGAATAATCTCAAAGAAGCATTAGATGAATTTGATTACGAATCAGCTGATCTGATATTGGAAACTATTAACACAAGTCTTAGCAATCTGGGATCAGAGATAGAGGGTCTCGAACTTGAGCAGCAGGAAATGATGGGTGGTGAACTGTCAGGGATATGGCTTTGGGTTGTAATCGGAGTCGTTGTGGTGATTGTTGCAGGATTCCTGGTCTACCTTCTAATGCCATCCTTCAGGGGTTACCACCCCAGATACGGCTACAGGCCTGTAATCAAGGAGAGTTTCTTCGAGAAAATAAGTAAAATGTTCAGTAGAAAGCCAAAGAAGAAGGAGTCTAAAGAGCCGGAAAGGCCAAGGGAATCCAAACCCGCTTACAGTGAAGGTTATGAAAAGGTTTCTTCAGAATACAGGTATAAAAAGGGAACATTTAGCAAGATCAAGGAGAAACTCAAGAGAAAGAAAAAACAGAAAGAGGTTTCCGAGTTCTTTGGTTCAAAATAAAAACCTAATCGCTCTTTGTTGTCATCTCTATTATTCTTGCATAGGCAGGCCTTGTTATCAGGATCCCTACCAATACGCCTACAATCGTTGTTATTGCAAATCCCCTTATAAATCCAATGCCTATAGACATTAATGGAATCATCGCAGCGATGGTCGTTGCTGCGGCTCCGAATATTATGAAAAAGGCCATTTTGATCTTCTTTTTCAGTGTGTAAAGCTTCTCCTCTTCTTTCTTGCCTGCAAGGGTCTCATCTGCTATTATTATCTGATGGTCCACACCCATTCCTATGGCAGCTATTATACCTCCTATCGTAGGCAGGTCTATGGTCCAAGAGGCCATACCGAGCAAGGGTATCAACAGGGCCCCAATCCACGCGTATATGTCTATCTCATGCTTCTTCCACCAGGCCATTGATATGAGGAGGAAGTTTATTATCAACACTGCCAGCCATATCATTGAGTCCTGAACAGCCGCTATACCAAGTATTATTATGACCTCTGAAAGGCTTATGAAAACCATTGGTATCGCTATACTGAATTTTCTGTATCTGACAAAGACTATCACAACTATCGCTATAACCGCCAAAATGGCAGCGTATATTGTTGAACCGAAGAACTCCGCTCCCAGGGCAGGGGAGATTATATCAACGGATTCTGTTTCCAGTCCCGTGGGCAAGGCTCCTGACCTTAGTATGGTTTGGAGTCTCAGCTTCTCCTCTATTACATCTTCCATTTCGGTCCTTGATCCTGTTATCTGTGGGGATTGGTAAATCTTTCCTCCCAGTTCCGCGGATATCCTTAACTGCGAAACCAGCTCATTGTCAAGGTAAAGGTATATCTGTGATTCCAGATACCTTTCACCACTCTGCAAATCCAGGAAGCTCGGAACGCCAGAGGTTACATCAGCAAATCTTTGCGCACCAGTGGTTGAGACCAGAACCACAAAATAGAATCTGTAACCACCCTTTATAGGCATTATCCCGGAATGCTGTGGATCTGAGTAAACAAGCTCTATATCCTTCCCTTCGTAAACGAGTCCCAAAAACATCAGTTTGTTCTGGGTCTTGTTCAGGTATTTGAATTCTATGTCCTTCAATACAAGGGTCTGGTTTGGGTGTATTACGGAGTTGTTAATTCTTATCGTTTCGTTATCCAGAACATCCACAGGGAAGTTTTCGCTTCCCAATTGTATGCTTCCCTTTCCATCCTTCACCACAACGGCTTTTGATATCTTTGCCTCAAATTTTCCCTCGGTTGAGAGCAGATCCTTGATTATATCCCTCTTTATGCCGGCAACCTCTATCTGAACATAGTACTCGCCCGTTGCCCCGCGAATCGGGTAGAAATTCATTTCTTTCAGTCCGTATATGTTTGCTCTGGTTTGCATGGTTGATATGACCTGATCTATCATATCCTTGGTCGCGTTCTCCTTTGGTTTCAGGATTATCCTTGTCCCTCCCCTTAGGTCCAAGCCGAAGTTTAGGTTTGTTCTTTCTATATCTACAACATCAATGCCCAGGCTTTCATTCACGAAGAACTCGTAATCTTTCCCGTTGGCTGTTAGGATAACATCCCCCTTCAAATCCATTGTCAGGGAGTTCCAGTCCTCGATGTTTTTGACGGGGTTGCCGTTAACAGCGGTTATGAACATACCCTGCTCCAGAACCCCCCTTACAGGGGAATCATCAGAGAAGTATACGATCTCGACTGCGCTCCTTCCATATGGGTATGCCTTAAGACCTATTGCCAGAACTGCCCCGAAAACCACAATTATCAGCAGCCAAATTCTCCAATATTTCAGCATCAAACCAACCCCTTTCTTTCACAGTGCCATCTGAGCAGGGTAGCATTCTGGAACCATGTGTTTATAATATCTATTACCAGGCCTATCGTAAGGACAGATGCTATCTGGAAAAGAACAACAGATGTTGTGGTCAGTAGCAGTGCTATCAAAACTCCGAGTGTCGTTCCTGTCATGGTTATCCCTGTCTTGAATGCCCCTGTCATTCTCTCTCCCAGGGGTTTATCCGTGACCTTGATGAGCCTTGTGGTGAGAAGGATATCCGTATCTATGGAGTATCCTATAAGCATGAGCAGGGCGGCAAAGCTCGCAAGGGACAAAGACAAACCAAGAATTTGCATCACTGCAAGTGTTATTATTATATCCGAAACTGCACAGAGCATAACAGCAATAGAGGGAACAGGTATCCTGAAGATAATAAACACTATTATACCCATCAGCATGAACGCTATTATGATTCCGTACTGTGCCTGAACCCAGAAGGATTCTCCGAGAGCAGGACCTATTGATTCTATGGAGTATTCTTCAGTATCTATCCCCATTCTCCTGAGATCCTCTAAAACAAGATCAGCATCCACATCTGCCTCAACCTCTATCGATATCCCGTAACCAGAATAACTCCTAAGCTCCCGGACAATAACGGGTCCGAATTTCGAAAGTGAGTCCTCTACATCTGGGATGTTCATGGGGTTTGGTGTGGTTATGGATATAAGGGTTCCCCCCTTCAGTTCTATGGACCTGGTAAACCACTCCCCTGTCTGCATGAATCCTGCTACAAGTATTGCAGCAGAAGCGATCAACAGAACTATTGGTACTATCAAAAAGGTTTTGTATGCTCCGATTCTTGATATCTTTCCTTCTGGTTTCTCGTGTTTATTTTTCATTAAATTCTCTTTGTTGTTGGTAAATAAATATTAATAAGCATGGGAAGAGAATGTTATGTACGATGTCATTGTTGTCGGCGCCGGGCCTTCTGGTCTTTATTCCACAAGGCTTCTTGAGAAATCCTTAAAGGTTCTGGTTCTGGAGGAACATAAGGAGATTGGAAAACCTATCCAGTGCTCTGGCCTGATTTCAAATAATCTGGAGAATTTTGTAAAGATAGATAGGGGTTTTGTTGAGAATGAAATAAGGGGGGCAATCCTCCATTCCCAGAAAAATGAGATAAAGCTGGAAAAACCGGGCGGGGTGGCACGTGTTATAGACAGGGGAAAGTTCGATGCATTCCTTGCGAAAGATTTGAAGTCAGAAATTATGCTTAGTTCAGGGGTAAGGAGAGTAGACATTAAGAAGGATTTTGTTTCTGTGGAAACCAATGGAAAGGAATTCAGATCCAGGATTCTCCTGGGATGTGATGGTCCGAATTCTTTCGTTAGGAACCATTTTGGGGTTAAACCAGGTGAGATTATCAGGGGGTTGATTGCAATAACCAGAGAGGATGATGATTCAGACTTCGTTGAGTTGTGGTTTGACAAAACTTTGCTTCCTGACGGTTTTTTCTGGAAAATCCCAAGGGGAGAATCTGTTGAATATGGAATGCTCTCAAGGGATGCGGAATTTAAAAGCTTGGAAAGGTTTTTCAAGCTGAAGGATTATGAAAAAAGAGCTGGAGTGATCCCTATAGGTTTGCAGAAAACGTATTTCCACAGAACCCTGCTCGTTGGGGATGCGGCCGGCCAGGTCAAGCCCTGGTCTGGCGGAGGGGTTGTTTACGGACTGACCTGTGCAGGTATCGCGAGCGATGTCATAAAAAAAGCATTCCTTTCGAAAGATTTCTCTGAGGAATTCCTGAACCAGTATGAAACCCGGTGGAGAAAGGAAATAGGAAAAAGCATAACCCTCGGTCTCATGTTCAGGGAGTTTTACAAGGACCTGAACAAAGAAGGTCTGGAGAAATTATTTGAAAAACTGAAGGGTAAAAACCTCAACGAGCTTGACATGGATTTCCCGATATGGCTTTAGGGTTGCCTATTTACTTATTCTTGTAAAAACAATAGTATGCAATTTTGTCATTTCATCTATTGAGTAGTTTAATCCCTCTCTCCCTATACCAGAATCTTTGTCTCCTCCAAAGGGGAAGTTTCCAAGCCCATGTGAAGGATGAGCATTTATGGTGACAGAACCATCTTCGAGCTTTCTTGCTATTGAAACGGCCTTGTCTATGTCCTTTGTGAAAACACATGCATCCAGGCCGAAATTTGACTGATTCGCGATTTTTACTGCATCCCTCTCATCCTTGACCCTTATTATTGTTACAATAGGTCCGAAGGTCTCCTCCCATGCTATCCTCATATTTTGATTCACATTATCCAGAACAGTTGGATAGTAATACAAACCCCTTTTCTTTCCACCATACAGGAGTTTTGCCCCCTTCTCCACAGCATCATTGACTAGAACCTCTACCTTTTCTATTGCTTTTTGATTTATGAGGGGTCCTATCTTGGTTTTCCTATTCCTTGGGTCACCAACTCCCCATTTCTTGATACCCTTCAAGGTTCTCTCCACAAAATCATTCGCAACCCTATCCACAACTATTACCCTTGATATTGCATCGCACCTCTGACCCGAAAACTTCAATGTCCCTGCTAGGCACTCCTTCACCGCCAAGTCCAGATCAGCATCCTCTAGAACGATGGCAGGACATTTTCCGCCAAGCTCGAGATGAATTCTTTTCATTCCAGCAATGTCTGCGATATGCTTCCCAACATAAGTGGAGCCTGTAAATGATATCATGTTAACCCTACTGTCCGATACCATCAAATCCCCAATCTCAGAGCTCGATCCTGTCACAACGTTGAAAACTCCTTTGGGCATACCTGCGAGCTCTGCCAGTCTTGCAAACATCAGGGTACATATCGGGTCGTCAGAAGCGGCTTTCAGAACAACAGAGTTCCCAGAAACGATTGCTGGAGCGATTTTTGCAATAGATATGTAAAGAGGGTAGTTGAAGGAGGATATTGCCAGGACCACTCCCCTGGGTTTTCTTGAAACTATCGCGAATTTTTTAACCGTGTCAGGTGCAATCTCGCCAGGTATGTATTC
>DAOVCJ010000016.1 GCA_030670085.1 Candidatus Aenigmatarchaeota archaeon | reverse complement strand
CTGAAGTTCCAGCTTACACTCCAGTATTCAGACAACCAGATAGGTGACAATCTACCGAACGGGACAAAGGTTTACCTTAAGTTCTTCCTCTCTGCTCCGGCAAGCCAGCCAGCCGGCACGTATAATAATACGGTTATGGTGAAGGCAGTTCCGTACGGGTACAGTCCGTAAAATATATGCTTTTAAAGGTTCGAATCTAATTAATATTATGGAAAGGCTAAACCTAGCTTTATCTGCTTTGGTATTGATTTTAGTCATCGCTGTTATTGGTCTATACTCAAGCCTCTATACCCTGCAAACTTCTATAATAGGTCTGGCAACAGAACAGTCAACCGTTTCCGAGGCAGTCATTGCGAAATATCTTGCAATATCAAAATCAGGCAACCTGTCTGATGGAATAGATTTTGGTAACATAACAAGCCTGCCAGCTACTGATACCAATGCAACAATGGACTACAACTCCACTGAGCAGCCCATGAACTGGGCGAATGAAACCCTTTACTGGATAGAGTTAGACTATGATTCCAACACTAATGTGGATTTCTGCGTAAGATCAACCACATTCAACACAAGTGGTGGGGATGAGATAGGACTGGGAAACTACACATGGAATGACAGCCTAAGCAACAACTTTACTGAACCAAGCCTGACATATTCTGGCCCGATGTATACCAATCAGAGCTACAAGAAGGGATTGGCTAATTTAGTCCCGGGGAATAACGCCACCTACAGGTTCTGGCTGGATGTTCCAGCATATGTGAATCCAGGAACCTACAACAGCACTGTATGGTTCAGGGGAGTACCAACAGGAGATTCATGTTAGGGGATTGAAATGAGATCTAAGATTACAATAGCATTCATATCAATTGTGGTAGTCGCATTACTTCTGTCAGTCACTGGTAGTGCAAAGAAGGGCGTTGGGATTAAATGGATGACAGAGACAGAGATGGTCACTGAGAATGCTCAACATTGCATAGAGTATGGAACCTACAATCCTTGGGATGAGGATGTGTATGTTTATCTGAGCGTCTCTGGTGATCTTACAGAGGTCATCACAAGCGAGCACAGTGAACCAGTGTTCGTTCCTGCAGAAACATCGAGCAGCGAGGCACTACCAGTCAAGATATGCTTCACTGTATCAAAGGTTTACCAGGATGACTGCTGGTTGGGTCCTTTCCTATGCGAGCAGATGTGCCAACAGGATGAGGTAACGTATGAGGGGGAAATTGTGGCCATGGAGGCTCCTGAGGGAGGGGGAGGAACCGGTTCTGCAACCGCTCTGGGTGTTTCCGTTCCCCTGAAGCTAAGGGTAAGGTGCGGCCCATTCGATAGGGACTGGACACTGCTTTATGTAATTGTAATAATAATAGTGCTTATCCTGATAGGGCTTTTCTACAGGAAAAAGAAAAGGAAATAAACAATATATAATCCGTTCTTCTTATTTCTATTATGAGGGAAAGGAATAAAACAGCACTCCTGATAGTTCTTGTATTCATTGTGTTTCTTGTTCTGGTACTGGAGTCCGAGACGGGTCTTATAGGGAAGGCATCATCAATATTCACTGGCTCAAATGTAATGGTGAGTCCGGAAATAATAGTTATATACACCAAGTTCTCAGGCAACACAACAGATTTCTCGTCAATGAATTTCACTGATATGTTTGATATATATGACATGATTCTGCAGATTCCCACATATGGAGAGATGGAGTTCTCAGAAACTGTTAACCTTACAAAATGCAGAGATGAAGAGTGGGTCGTGAACCTCAATGAACATATGAGCATAACCACGAATTCTATAACCATCAACACCACAGGACTCCCGTGTATGAACAAGTCGGCAACCATTTCCCTTTACCAGATAAACTTCAGCAATCCCAGAATACTCAGGAACGGGGAAACCTGTCCTGCTGCTGTGTGCACAATAGTCAGCTACGAGAGGGGAGTTCTCTTTGTATTCAATGTAACAGGATTCACAATATACACTGTAACCACCTACTCTGTTGAAGAGACAGGAGCTCCACCCCCGGGTGGTGGGATAGGACCCGTTGTACCAGGACCCGTATACAATTTTACCGTGGATAAGAAGTTCTTCAAGGTTTTCTTGAAGCAGGGCGAGACCCTTCTTGATTCCTTCAAAATAAATAACACAGGAACAGAAATATTAAGGTTTTCGATAGATGTCAGCAACCTAAAGAGATACGTTGTGCTGAGCGAGGATCTGTTTTATCTGGAACCAGGGGAGAGCAAGACTATATCTGTCGCTTTCACAGCTTCAGAGTACGAGCAACCAGATGTCTATCCAGGAAGGTTTATAATAGATGCGGATTCCCTAAGGAAGATTATTCTTGTTGTAATGGAGGTAAGGGAAAGGAGACCGCTGTTTGACATACTGGTCTCCACAAAGGAAATCCTCCAGAGGGTTTATCTGGGAGAGGAGATTGAGGCGGACATTCTGATGTACAACTTCGGTGACCTGAAACCAGTGGACGTTTCACTCTACTACTCGCTCAGGGATTTTGATGGAAATGATATTCTGTATGCAGAAGAATCCTTCGCGGTTCAGGAGCAGAAGGAGGTGAAAAGGAAAATAAAGATACCAGAGGATCTAGAACCGGGTTACTATCTTTTCTATTCAAGGCTGACCTATGGTAATGAATCAGTATCCAGCAGTGCCATCATTCTCGTTCAGGGGAGGGAAGAGCGTTTCTATTTAGAACCCTGGATGATAATTGGTATTCTGGTTATCATAATCATAGTAATACTCGCATCATTCTTTATACAAGTGAGAAAGTACAGGAGGATTTGGTCAGCCACGGTCCTGGGAAAAAGAGCACACCCCGGAAAGAAGCATGAGTTAAAGGGTATAAAAAAAGAGGTAGGAAGGGAAGCTATCAAAATAAAGGTGAAACAAAAACCGGAATGGAAGGAGTTTGAAAGGAAATTATTCAGGGATATCGAGAAAGAAACCAAAAAGAGGAAAAAATCTGTTTAAAAAGAAGAATTAAAATTATTTTAACCTCTTTTAACAATTATCATACATGATAAAGAAGAAAGCAGCAAAGAAAAAGAAGACAAAACAGTATCCTGATTCTAGAATGCTTAAAAGAATGGAAAGAATAGAGAAGATGATAGATGACATTAAAGAATCCGAGAAGGTTTCAGAGGGGGTTGGTAAGAAGATAGAAAAGTCAGAAAAGAGGATAGAAAAAACCAGCAAAAAAATATTCGAAGAAGAAACGGAGATTGAGAAAATAGGGAAAAAGGTGCTGGAGAAAGAGAAAGACATTGAAAAAACAGAAAAGAGTATCCTTGAGAAGGAAGGGGAAATAAAAGAAGCCCTGGTAAAAATCGCCATGTTCACTTTCAGAAAGGACCGCATCCTTGAGCTCGCAAGGGGCGTTGCCGGAGCATTTATTGGAGTGGCAATAGGATTCGGTCTCATAATCACACCACAACTCGCATCCGTGCTTGCTTGGCAAAATGTAATAGGAATCCTGATTCTCATTCTCGGAATATCCGCGATTCTTATATACAAGAACAAGAAAGAGGGGATGGATAAGGAGGGTATGAGTTTTGTTGTCAAAAGACTGGTAACCCTTTACATTATATGCATCTGTATCGAGGCTGTTACCCTGTTACTTTTTGGTGCCCTTTCACAAGAAGTGGAGATATTAGCAAAAACCCTTATTATAGGTTCCTACCCAGCCATGGCAGGAGCAGTAGCGTTCACTATTGTAAAATAGGCTTGAAAGCACCCACAGAAAACATATTTAAATTATAGCCAGGAAATAATTAGGATATGAGCATGAAAGCGACAATACTCAACCTCAGGAGAGGGAGACACACGCAGACGATGAACCAGTTTCTGTTAGAGATACCCGGAGTGGATTCAAGGGTCCTCGCTTCAGGATTCATAGGAAAGAGGGTAAAATGGACAAGCCCTGGAAAGCTGAAGAAGGAGATATTCGGAAAGATAACCAACACCCACGGCAACAACGGAATCGTGAGGGCAAGGTTCTCCAGAGGCCTCCCAGGAGACGTCGTGGGGAAAAAAATTGAGATAATAGAATAAATAGGAGTTGTCCCAAATTCTTTTTATGTACATACCGATACATAAAATAGCCAAGATATTCTGGATAAAAAAAGAACTCGGTGAGATCTATCTGAGTAAGATGATAGAGTGTTTTGCAATATCCATGATAGGGATATTCATACCCGTGTATTTGCTGAAAATTGGTTTTCCTCTTTACCTCGCAATAGCATTTATGTCCTTTACATGGCTGATCACCTTTATTCTTTCTCCTGTATCAGGAAAGGTATCCTCGATTGCTGGATTCAGGCATACCATACTCTACAGGGCTCCCATATTCATAATCTTCCTGCTTTTGCTGATAGTAATTGAATTCATTCCCTCGCTCTTCCTGGTTGCCCTGATTGGTGGGGTATCGCTCTCCCTTTACTGGATTCCCCTGTACGCAGAGTTTGTCAGAAACACGGATGCTATACATGAAGGGGAGGAGGTAGGGAATCTGATAGCCCTCCCATATGTAGCAGCTATACTTGCACCAACAATCGCTGCCATAATACTTGAATCCCTTGGGTTTCCCGTGCTCTTTACCATAGCGATAGTTCTAGTATTCCTTTCTGTTGTTCCACTTTTCCTGAGTTCTGACTACAAGGAAAAGGCTTTCAGGCTGAAGGGTTTTAGATTCTTCATAAGCAGGAGATTCTCCCTTTACTTTTTCCTCAAGGGAATGATTCTCGCTGGAGAGTTTTTGGTGTGGAGTATTTTCATCTTCCTGAAATTCGGGGTTCTGATACTTGGCATTGCTGCCTCCCTCTCTGGAGTAGGAATGATAATCCTTACAATGCTCTTCGGAAGGCTCAGTAACAGGAGGGGGAGGAGGAAGGGAATGATAAAGCTGGGAGGGATTTTTTACGCAGTTATATGGATCGCCAGGGTTTTCGTATCAACCCCCTTTGAGGCATTCATTCTTTCGTTCCTTGGGGGACTTTTAATGGCCTTTATATCAATCCCCATATTCTCACTTTTCTGTGATTTTGCAAGGGAGAAAGGGATTCTGGATTCCGTTGTCTTCAGGGAGATGTGGATAAATCTGGGAAGGTTTATACCAACCCTTTTAATAGTAATTGTTCTGACCTTTACATCCTACCCGCAGATATTTGAACTCTTCTTTATAGCAGCCGGAATATCATCTCTTCTTTTTCTGGTCGTGAGATAATAGAATAAGCTTTTTACTTTCCCCTGCCTTTGTACTTCTGAAAAACGCAGAGAAAAACCAGGTCTTTCTTTTGTGTGTTGAATACCTTGTGGAACTTTCCTGCCTGTATGAGAACTATATCCCCTTCCTCTACTCCAAACTTCTCCTTTCCTAGTTGCATCTTTCCTGATCCCTCGAAGAAAACGTAAACCTCCTCCTCTTTCTCGTGGCTGTGCCCAGAGGTCGCTTTGTCAGGATGAAGAACAGTCATGGAAACGTTCAGGTTCTTCAGAAAAACCAGGTCATGGACAGAGTAGACATTCGTGTTCCGAATCGGCTTGACCTTCTTCGGGAAATCCTTCCGATAGATTTTCATTTTTCCCTGCTCCTTATGTAATCCATAACATCTTTCTTTGCCTTGAATCCCAGGACTTTTTCTGCTTTTGAGGTGTCTGCCTGGGTCTCATCCACGTAGTTCTTTATAGGGTTATCCACATACCTGTAGTTCTTGAGGCCCGTTGCCTTTATGATTTCGTTTATTGTGTGTGCCTTTCCTGTTCCAACATTGATTATGTCATAGTCTATGTCAGAATTCATTGCAAGGATGAAGGCCTCCACCACATCAGAAATATGCGTGAAATCCCTCACAGCCTTACCCTCGTTGTAAACATCAAACGTTTCTCCCCTGTCTCTGGTCCACTCTATCTGGGAAACCAGGTTTGCGAACCTGCCCTTGCTTCGCTCGTTCTCCCCGTAAACACTGAACAGCCTCAGAGCTATGCTCTTCACCCCGTAGAATTCATAGTAGACCCTGCAGAGCCTCTCTATGAAGAGCCTCGTTTCCGTGTAGAAGTCAGTTGGGATGATGGGCATATCCTCCTTAAAGGGAGGTTTTTGCTTGTTGTAGACAGAAGAAGACGAAGCGAAAACAATCTTGAGCTTTTTCTCCCTTGCGAACTCCAGAAGGGTTATGGTCTCGGATATTGTCTTGCCAATGATGGTTCTGTCATCCCTGTATATTGGGGTTGAGCTCGGCATCCCGAAATGGAATATCCCGTCAAAATCCTCATTCAGTTCCCTTATCTCATCTATGCTCTTAAGAATCCTGAACTTTCCATTGTCCACATTTTCGGCCTTTCCGGTTGAAAGGTTGTCGATTATCACAACCTCGTTCCCCTCGCTAGCTAGCCTCTTCACAAGGTTGCTCCCTATAAAACCGCAACCACCGGTAACGATATACTTCTTACGCATAAACTAATATTGAGAAAAAGCATATTTAAGCTTTACAGAGATCGATGCCTTTTACCCTTCTCTATACCTATAACTTCTTCATATAATTTTGTATACCCATCCACCATCTCATCCACAGAAAAGTTTTGTATAACATGTTCACGGCAATCTTTCGGTTCTATTTCCTTTATTTTTCTTGTAAATTCGACCAACTCATCAATACTGTTTCCATAAAAGCCGTTCTTTCCTTGTTCAACTATCTCTGGGACAACACTCCTATTAGAAGCAATTACAGGAGTTCCTACTATCCCAGCCTCGAGAAGCACCAGAGGGCAGGATTCATCTCCTTCGAGTGGGAATAGAAAAGCTCTTGCATATTTCATTACCTGGTCTCTTTCCTGCTCTGTGACTTCTCCTATGTATGTAATTGTCTTCCTCCCCGGCTGATAATTTTCAATATCCCATATGAAGTCCCCTCTTTCTTTTTGCCTACCAGGTCTGCTTAGATCCCTGTCAATATTAGGCAGGATTTCTGTATGGAAGTAATGCTTATCAACAGCATTCCCTGCCATAACCAGGTCTAAACTAGCTTTTCTTGCAATTCCTATCGCGTTTCTTTGGCCTTTAGACGGTCTTATCCTACTCACAGAAAAAAGATATTCCCGTTTATTTTCTGAGAATGGGTGGTCTTTGCTTATTGCATTATATACAACCCCGAGAAAATTCATATCTTCAGGGTATTGCTTTCTTTGTGTATGGGTAAGCGCTGAAAAATTTTCATCAGGATATGTACCGAAACATGCCAAATTTTCATCATTTGCTATTCCATGAAGCGTAGTTAACCTTGGAGTCTCCAGCTGTCTTCCTAAAATAAAAGTAACAGGATCGTAATGATTGTTTATTATATCATACCCTTCTCCACCAGATTCTAAATTCTTTATATGTTCAAAAACCTTGGCACTGTAACCTGCCCAGCGAGCCTCGCCTATATCCCACCTATACTTCTGGCTGATAGTCCCTGCTGGTTGTATGACCTCACACCCAAGGGTTGGGGGTTTAGCAGTATACAATGTTACCTCATGATCCCTTTGTATTAGACCTTCAGCTAAAAGAGCGACAACCCTGCCACAACCCCCATACTTTGATGGAGGTGCTTGATCATCTGGCCTTAATATGATTGCAACCTTCATTTGATTAACCTCACTTATTATAACAAGCAAATATTTATAAACTTTAAATTATTAACTACTGTTAAATTACTACACTAATATGCATTTATTCACGTTCTTATTCATTTATAAAATTTTAAATAAACAAATAAAGCAGGCGTTTCTAATGAAGATATCCATTATTTCGGACTTCCACCTCGGTTTTGGCACGGGAACCGAGAGGGAGGAGGACGCGTTTGAGGCTGCAAAGGAAGCGATGGAGAAGAGCCTGGATTCTGATGTTATCCTTATAGCAGGCGATATGTTTGATACAAGGGTCCCGGGCACAGAGGTCTTTGTAAGGGCAATGCAGCTCCTGGTGAAACCAATGAAAGCGGAGAACAGTGTCAGGATTTCCAGGGGTATAAACAAGAAGGTGGAGGACATACCGCTCATAAAATCCGAAGGGATTCCTGTTGTTGCGATACATGGGACCCATGAGAGGAGGGTGAAGGGACTCCTCAATCCCGTGGAGGCGCTGGAAAGGGCGGGTTTTCTGATATACCTGCACTGCAATGGCGTGGTCCTGGAGAAGGAAAGCGAAGGCAGGAAGGAAAGGGTATGCATCCAGGGTATGTCAGGGGTCCCTGACCAGTTCTCTGCAGGGGTTCTTGAGCAGTGGAACCCCAAACCAGTGGAGAACTGCTTCAATGTTTTCATCCTCCACCAGTCTCTGTCCCCGTTCATGTACGCTCCTCATCTCCTCCCAGTGGAGAAGCTACCAGGGGGGTTTGACCTCTACATATGCGGGCACATGCACGAGCCGAAGAAATCTGTTTATAGGGAGTCCCCTCTTATCATACCAGGCTCCCTGGTAACGACCCAGATAACCAAGGAGTCTATGAAACCCATGGGGTTCTGGTCATTTGAAACAGAATCCAGGAAGGCGGAGTTCGGGGTGATTGAAAACCAGAGGAGGGTCTACTACATGGTCCTTG
This sequence comes from Candidatus Aenigmatarchaeota archaeon, assembly GCA_030670085.1. GTDB lineage: Archaea > Aenigmatarchaeota > Aenigmatarchaeia > QMZP01 > QMZP01. The sequence goes on along the minus strand of DAOVCJ010000016.1, from coordinate 11,631 downwards.
ACACAGGAAAAGTGGGAAGAGAGGAAATAGAAAAAGAAATAGGGAAAATCCTGGAAACCGGTCACGAAAAGAAGCCCATAGTGAGGATAAAGCTGAAAGGCAAAGAGAAGGAACTACTGCTGGATGGGATAAAGGCAAAATTCCAGGACCAGGCCATAGTATCGTTCAGAAAGGAAACAGAGGAGGAGAAAATCCAGACAAAGACAATAGAGGAGCACAGGCTTTCTGTTCAGGAGCTCGGGAAAAAGCTCCTTGATGAGAACCTCAGGGGATCCAGACTTAACTCAAAAACCTTCGAGCACATCTTCGAACTCCTGCTGGAAAACAAGACAGATGAGGTCATAAATCTGCTTAGTAAGGAGTAGTTTATGAAAAAATGCGAATACAGTCTGGGGCATGCTGAATTTTACACTGTTAACGTTTTTCTTTTAACTGTTGCAGTAGACGGGGATATGACCATTGATGGATACGAGAGTGAACTTAAAAAGACAAGCGAAGTAGGTGAAGAGGAGTTTTCAGGTATAGAGTCAATCAGAAAAATCGGAAAAACCATGTTTGAGGTTCGGGAGAACATGAAATTACATATTAAGATCTGCGATGAATGTAGAAAAAACTATATAGATTTCTTAGAGTCACAGAGAAATGATGATAGAAAAACCGTTGAAATGCTTAAGTCTGCTGGATTTAAGAATGTGGATGAAGACGGTGTTGATCCTGATTTCCTGGGATTGTACAGCCAGTGACTACTCAATCTCCACCCCGGGCATTACCCATTTCTTTCCCAGTCTTTTCCTGTTCTCTTTGAGAATCTTGTCTGACATCGCCTGGTTTACCTGGTTCTCCTGGAATCCCAGGAGCTTGCCGAAGGCTAGGAGGTCCGAAGGCGAGCGAAGGTCCCACGCTGAGAGGGAACCGGACGAGATTATGAACGGGGACCTGTATTTTTTCAGTATTCTGGCATTAGTTATCATGTCTGAGAACAGGGATACCCTGGTCCTTTTGTAGGAGAGCAGGATGTTGCTGAATACGAATCCTATAGCCACGTTGTTCTTGGCTGCGAGCTTTGCAAGGACATGATTTATCTTCATATCACCATCATTGTGTGTCAGGATATCGACCTCTGGGGTTTCGAGGGCGATTCTGTTCACCTCAGGGGTTCCTCCCCTTACCACCACCAGCTCAACATCCCTTCTTATGGCCTTTGCAATCTTCCTAACATCCCGGGAATCCTTGGTATTCATCTCGATCCCGAAACCCACATCAATCCCACTCTTTAATGATTTCACACTGTCTTTCAGGGTTCCCAGCTCCTTCATATAGTTCACAGAATACGGGATAATCAGTCCCAGCCCGTTCCAGCCGAGCTTTTTGGCTGTCTCTATCGCTTCTTCTGGGTTCTCTACTTTTACGCACATGTCATAGAGTCTCATTAAATCATTATTGTCCTCTGGATTTTAAAAAGAGGTTACGAGTATCAGATAGTGCCAACTATAATCTTAAGAATTTCAGGAATCTCTCCTTCTTCATATTTTCTCAACCTTCCTTTATGATAGTCTAATATGTCCAACGCTCCTTTGTAGGTGAAGAGATTCCTTTTACCTTTTCTTTTAGACATCTCTTGTCTGAACCTCTTCATGTCACCTCGCATCCCCTTACCGTCTACTGCGAGGTTTATATCATATCTTTTAAAAAATCTGGAATCCTCTGTCTTCAAGTGATTCAATAAACTTTGCACAACGTCCTGTGCATATAGAGGTTCTTCTTGAGAAGCTAGTTTTTTCTTCCATTCTTTGTTTATCATAGATGCCTGTTTGAATACGCTGTAATAATGTTCTGTCATTGTATCTACATTTAATTGATTAGTTATTTTTTTATTCTTGAGGTTAACTATTCTATGCATATGAGAGATAAAAAAGAGCTCGTGCAGAACCTTAAGAATTCTGGTTATTTGAAGAGCCAGAAGGTGGTGAAGGCCTTTATGGAGATCCCTAGAGAGGGGTTTATTCCAAAGGAATCCAGGGATTATGCGTACGCTGACCAGCCCCTCCCCATAGGTCATGGCCAAACCATCTCCGCTCCACACATGGTTGCGATGATGACAGAGCTGCTCGAACCCGAGCCAGGGGATAGGGTTCTGGAGGTTGGTGGGGGATCCGGCTACCAGGCTGCGATACTCTCCAAACTCGTGAAGAAGGTCTACTCCATAGAGGTTGACCCGGAACTCGTTTCCTTTGCAAAAGCGAACCTCAGGAGAGTGGGGATAAGGAACGTTGAGATGATTCTAGGGGACGGGAGCGAGGGCTATCCGAAAGAGAAGCCGTATGATAAGATAATCGTTACGTGCGCAACCCCAAAGATATTCGATTCCTGGATTAACCAGCTGAAGACAGAAGGGATCCTACTCGCCCCTGTCGGGAGAGGATTCTACCAGGAACTGATAAAGATAAGGAAAACGAAAAAGGGCCTTGAAAAGAGAAACCATGGTGGGTGTGCATTCGTCCCTCTTAGACGTTAATCTAACAGAATAAAAAAAGAGAAAAGGGATTTTATCCCTATCCAAGGAGTTCGCTCTCAAGATCTTCCAGGTTCACGTCTTCAAGGATATCTCCCATCTCATCTTCCACTGCCTGGGATGCGATATCATCCATTTGCTCCTCTGTCAGCTCCCCTGTAGGCCCTTCCTGAACGCAGCCGCTTATGAAAGCCACTGCCACCAGAGCTACCAACACCAAGACAATTGCCAGTTTCATGGATATCACCTTATGCTGCTGCCTGAGGACTCAGTATCCTGTTTCTCACTGTTATAAGCCATCGCGGTGCCTTTCTCACAACCTGTGGGTTTTTCTCTATGTTTCTGTTGTAGACTTCACCCAGGACATCGCATGCATTTTCTGTAGCGTTGTTCTCACAAACACCCCTTATTTCTGCCCTGCATGTTGAGTCTTCAAGGTGAGTTCTGCAGTATGCCAGACGCAATGCCTTGCATCTCCTGTCGTCTGGGTTGCTCTCGCAGAAAGTCTTTATCTTGTCCCTGCAGGTGACATTCTCTGCTTCTGGGTCACATATTATGTTTCCAACAGCCTTCATCACTGCCCTGCACCTGAGTGGGTTGTTCTTGCAGTACTCGTGTATTCTTCTTGCCTTTTCTACGGGCCTCAAAATCTTTGAAGCATGTATTACGTAAGCATTGTAGTTTTCACCGTTCAGAGTGAGTGTTCCTGCCCATATCTCTCTGTCTCCCTTAACGTAGGCATCAAGTGCAAGGGAACCTACCTGGCTCGCATTGTAGTAGATATCCGCTGTCACTGAACCATTCCCTATGACCGCGTTCCTGAGCCTGTATTTGTCTTCCCCGAAATGGAGTATTCCTATCTTTCTGATTGTCTCGTTCTCATCCATGGTAATCTTCACTCCTGCCACGCCTATCCTGATAAGCTCAAAATCCATGGAATCTGACTGTGATATTGCTATACCGTTGCCAAACGCTCCTCTAGTCCAGATTCTTGCATTAACCTGCTGTGCTCCTGACTGCTGTACCACTAGGATTGCTACAAAAACCAGAGCAATCGTTAAAACAAATAACTTTTTCATAACTTAACCTCCCCTGATTATATAATTCGATTTACCCTAATTTATAGATATTAGGTTTCGTGAATCTTGTTAAGATGGGTCAATTGTGGAGGAAATATGACAAAAAGAATAATTCTTTTACATTCATACTTCATTTTTCGAACTTTTATTTTAAAGGGTATCAACTTTTTTAAATAATTTATGTAAATCACTTTTGAATTCACTGAGTGACCTGTCAGGGTTTTCGAAGAAATGCTCGAAATAACTTTGGGTGATATTAATATCCTTAACTACACTATCGGGTATGCTTGCATAAGCTCCAGCTCCAGGTACTAGTTCGACTACAGGATGTTTAGCATCTCCAATTTCAATATATCTACCTCTACTGCCTATGCTAATACCGTATTTAGCATCTCCAATTTTTACGGACCCACTACATCCTGTTAAATTTAAACCAACTAATATCTTTGCCATGTTTTACACTTCCACAATTAAAATTCCGGGAAAAAGATTTAAAAGCTTAAAATCCAGTGTTTCACGACCATTGCTTGCTCGACGGAGCCTTTTAGTCGCTGTTAAGTGACCGAGTTCTGAAAGAACGAGGCGAGCAACTCAAAGAGTTGCGAAGAGTCCGTTGCCGTGCTATTTGGATTGTTTTGCATCTTTATAACCGTCATAAGCAAATGAAATTCCCAAAAGAGCCCACGCTAGATTGGTTTTCTGAGAAAAATATTATTTACTTCCGGGTAGATGGTCTGCAAGACGCCCTTTGGTATTAGCCTTTCTTATCCCTTTTCTATATTTGTATTTCTTTACATCTTCGTTTACCCCGGACTGTAATCTAATGAGACATTCATAACAGTCGCTAAGCATACCAAAAGGCCAACTGAAAGCATTGGGGTTCGTTGTTGTGTTTAATATCACAGGATATTTTTTCACAAATTCACCAAAAATACTATAACAGTTAATTTTAAAAGCTACTAACCCTTTACTACGGTTTCCAAGGTCTTTTTCGCATTCTTCAGGACGGGTTCCCCGTGCCCTGGCAGAATCTTCTCAACATCGAGCTTCAGGAGCCTTTGCAGGGATTTCTCAAGAGCCTGGGGATCCCCACCAGGCAGATCGGTTCTCCCCACACCATCTGAGAAAACCGTGTCCCCTGTGAAGAGAATTCTTCTCTTCTTGTCATAAAGGCATATAGAGCCCGGGGAGTGGCCTGGGGTGTGGATAACCTCCAGATCGAGCTTGTCCGGGCTGAGTTTATCCCCCTCCTTTAGGATTCTATCAGGCTTTTTCGGGTGCAGATTACCATCGAAGAAGTCGACGTTGCTGAGTTTCCTGTCACCCTTCTCCAGAACTTTTGCGTCAGCCTCATGTATCGCAACCTTCGCATTCAGGAAATATCCGTTTCCCCCGATGTGGTCAAAGTGCCCGTGCGTATTTATGACATGCTTCACATCCTTCATCTCTATTTTCAGAGCATTGAATATGTCCCTGAGCCTTGTGAAGTTGAACCCTGTCCCGCAATCAATAACAGTGTCACCAGCCAGGTAAATATTAGAATCAATATCAGAAAGCTGAATAAGAACTATGTCCCCTATCCTTTTCATCATATTTATTATATATGGTCACGAAATTTTAAATAGGTAAAGTCCTGATAGGAGGTTAAATAAATAAAGTTTCCAAACGGAACAATTAAATCTTGATATCTAATTTTCGGTGTCCCTCCAAACAAAAATATTTATATGGTCTTAGATTCAATTTAGAATATGGAGGGAGGAAACAAAGCAATGAGATTCATAAGCAGATTTTCAATGGAAGCAAAGGCAGCAATCGCTTTTATCATTGCCCAGATTCTTTTCAAAATAATATTTGAATTTGAGGGTTCGCAAATCTTTGCTGGAACCCATCCCATACCGGCATTTACCATAATAGTGATTTTTACTATTGCCTGGTCTGTTATTTGCATATTATGCTTGGCTAATCTAAGGATAGGTTATCTTCTTGCTGTCATACTCGGAGTCTTGAATCTGTTTCCGTTGGTGTTGCTCGTGCTGGGCATCGCCCCCTTCCCATACCGCCCGTACTTCAATGCATGGATAACTTTGTGCTTGATCTATTTCAGTTATCAGACATACAAGTCGTTGAGAGAAAGAAGTTAAAATGTTAAATAATTTTTGGAGCAATTCACTTTATGACTGTGCTGAAATAGCCAGGGATACCCTGAGAAAAGCAATCAGAGAATATAAAGAATGAGAGGTAAAAAATGGACAATCTGTTAATAATAATATTTCTGATATTTGTCGGGCAAACTTTGGGTTGCTTAGTTGGATTGATAAAGAAACCAAGGAGAAGCATATTATATGCCTCCCTGGCGTTCGCTGCTTCGATGATGATATGCATATCCTTCCTTCAGTTAATACCCGAAAGCTTGGAAGTTACACCTCTACACTTAGTGATTATCTCTTTTTTTCTTGGAATTGGAATAATGTGGATTGTAGACCGCCTCTTACCTCACATAAACCCTGAGTTACTTAAAAAGGAAAAGCCATCTGTTAAAAGAAGCGTTACCATGCTTGTTATAGGAATGGCTTTGCATAACCTGCCGGAAGGATTGGCGATTGGGATAGGATTCGCTTTAACACCCGCTTTAGGAATCATAATAGCATTGGGGATTGCAGCCCAGGATGTTCCGGAGAATATTGCAACAATCGTCCCGCTCTATGGCTTAACCAGAAAGAGAACGAAATCCTTCATCATAGTGACAGTAACTATATTGTTTGAACTGCTTGGCTTCATTTTCGGCTACTATTTTTTAAAAGGAACTTCACTAGCTTTATTGGGGGCATCTCTCGCCCTCGCAGCGGGGTTTATGACTTACATCTCGATAGAAGAATTGATTCCAGCTGCACGAATAAAACAAAATTTAAAAGTAGGTGTTACCAGCCTTGTTTTGGGGGCAGTGTGTGTTTTATTAATTAGCCTTTTAGGATAAATCTACGGCGGGCTCCACAAACTATCTATCTCTGTAAATTACCTTAGCTGGTGGATATTGGCTTCATCAGTTTCTTGAACCAATCCGTGAGCCTGGTCTGGAGCTTGTTCTTCAACATTGCGTCAGCAGTGATCCATGTCGTCCGGACGAAGTCAGGGAACTTCTTGTTGTTCTCGAGCCAGTTCTCAAGCCACTGTATTGTTATGGGGTCGCTCGTATATCCAGACCCTATCTTCCCATGTTTCTCCCTCAATTCCTCTATGTCTTTGTCTCTCGTGACCTTTGCTATTATTGATGCAGCAGCCACGCTCATATATTTAGTGTCAGCATAATGCTCTAGAACCATCTCATGCTCATGGTCTATCATCCTTTTCAGAAAGCGCTGGAACTTCTTTATGTTGGTGTCAGGGGAATCTATATAAACCCTTCCAGGCTTCAGGTAATTCACAATATCAGCCATCTTCATTGCCTCTATCTGATTCAGATTGACCCCGGTTTTCCTGTAGTTGTCTATCTTGCAGGGGCCTATCTTTATCACTATAATGTCCTTGGCAACCTTCTCTATCGCCTCAGCGAGCCTCTCCCTCCTCTTCGGCGAAAGAAGCTTGGAATCCTTAACCCCAAGCTTCCTGAGTTTGTTCTCATCCCTCGGGGACATCGAGATCCCTGCTATCACCATAGGACCGAGGACAGCCCCGCGTCCTGCTTCATCGATCCCGGCTATCAACTCGACTTCAGGCATGTTAATTATCTTGGTCAGAAACAGTTAAATAAGGTTAACCATCTTGTTTGTAAAACTCCACAACCTCTGGTATAACACTGGCCTTGCTATAATCAGAATCTATTAAATCCCAAGAAAAACTTCCCACTTGGGACATTCTAATAATATAGCGGGGGTAGGATTTGAACCTACGACCTTTGGGTACCCCAAAGACTAAGAGCCTTTATGAGCCTTTCGCGACCCCAGATTCCTCATAGGATCACAACGAGCACTCCAGGCTGCTCCATTACGGCCATCTTTTCGATAGTCCCCGCTGAGAACCCAGAGTTATCTTTTATAGGATTGTATTAGATTTATAAGTTTTTTCCTATTTAAATGATCAAAGGGTGCAAAATTTATTTTTTCATGAAATTTCATTATATCATTCTTTCTAGATATAACTAGTTTGTATATAGCTGATACAATGTATCTTTCCCTTTTCTTATCAAAATATATACATCTTAAACCATATGGGTATATTTTACTATTTACTCCAAAAATATCTGACAATAGTATCTGGATATCTTTAAACTCTTTAGGGAAGTTTTTCTTTTTTCTCGATTCATTCTTTAATTCTCTGATAAGATGTTGAGGATATTCATTAATCTTCTTCTTGGGTTTGTGGTGTTTATCAATAACATCCATAATATGCTTATTGACGTTCAGAGCCATACAGCGTGTTAGTGCAACTCTCCTAGTAACAATGTAATGGTATTTACCTTTGTTTATACTGTTTCTTACATGACCATCTCCAGAGAATCTAGTTTGCAAATAATTTCTAAACCAATCGATTGTTTTCTTATTGCCCATGTTTTTCATTACGACTTCTGGAAGACCTTTATTATTCAGAACCTTTTTACCGGGTGTTATGCCATATCCTTCAACAAGACACTTAGCTACCCATTTTGAATAATATTTATGAAACCCCTTCTTTCCTAAATTGTCCTCTTTTGTAGGTTTTCTATTTGTTGCTCCAATATCCCCAAAAATCTCATTTATACAATTAGTTGCCGAGTTAATGAAATTCAAATCTTTACATGATATTTTAACAGAGAACATTTCTGTTAAATTGCCTTCGCTCATGAAAGCTCCGAGAAATGCTCCCATTTTAGGATCTAACAAATCAAGACTAATTTCCTTATTCCTATTACAAAATTTAATCTTTGAAGGAATTTTTAATTCCATGTTTGAAATTGAGAGGGGCTGCCTTATATCATTTTAGCGAGGCGACCTGAAAGGGTAAATGATAATATGGCAGCCGATAATTAGTCTCTTTTAATGTTTTATTTCTTTCCCAAGCCCAATGTATGTGAGGATGGCCAAAATTATCAGAACAAAAATCGCCCATTCATTCAGGCCCGGGAATGAGGCTGGGTAGCTGATTCTTACGACCGCCTGATCAGAATCCGTAACATCTTCATTTAATGCAGAGCAGGCATCCAGAACCATGTAGTAGATATCGGGCTCGGTTGACCATATCTGGACAATGAAGCTCCTCTGTGAGTTCGGATTCATGTTTTTAACAACAATTGTTTTATTGTTGTCTCTCAGTTCGATATCCTTTCCTACCCAGGTATTGTTATCCCTTTTGAGACCTTCCATCACAATGAAGTAGGGGTCTACGGGTAAACCACTGGAAATATTAACAGTCACGTTATCAACCCCGGTCTGCATGTTCCTAACATAAACTTTTGATGTGACAGAACTTCCTATGGTTAAATACACACTGTGTTTTGCGAAGTTTGTAAGGGGATGGGTTGTTATATGGGAGACGTTGCTTATGTTTACGTTACCCGCCCTGTCTATAACCTTTACCCAGAAGTCTAGCATTAACACTCCTGCGAAGTCTATAGTCACATTGCATTCACTTACCCCGCCGTAAGGAGAAGCAGAGCCACAGTCATCGAAACTATAAGTCTCTTCACCCTCTGATCTTATTATTCTATACTCTATGTAATTATGCTCAACCCCGGATATGGAATCGGTTGCAATGGAACTTAGAGTAACCCTACTCACGCTTCCTGACGGGACATAACCACCTATCCCATTCCCGTTCTGATCATACGCACGCAGGTCATACTGTGGCGGAGTTAGATCAATAGTCGTGTACGCATCCGGCTGGGGAGGCCATTCCTCTACATTACCTGCCACATCCCTCGCTCTGGAACTGAATGAATAGGTCACACCCTCTGTTACGCTTACAGGGGAATCAGGGCCAAACATGCTTGACAACGTTTGTGTGCATGTGAACCAATCATTCCATCCATCAGACCCATCGCTCCAATTAATATCATAACAATCTATCCCACTCCCTGCATCGTACCCTGACCAGCTTACTGTAAAGTTTGTTACATTCAGCCACTCTGGCAACGGGTCTACAGAGGATATTGGATATGTTGCATCCACTGTTGTGTTCTTGACAGCGGACCATGCTCCTTCATTATCTGCAAAATCAGTTGCCCTGCACCTGAAGTAGTATTGACAATCATCCTGATATGCCCTCTCATACGAGGTTTCAGTTGTGTCATCCAAGCCATTCAAATAATCCCAGGTTGTAGATATCCCACACCCAGTGGTTTCTGCTCTGGCCTGAACATCATAATATTGTATCCCTGATTCGTCATCAGAACCAGACCATAAAACAGTGAAGACAGGATCTGTTTTATATATTGGCAGATTCCCTACCTGGCATGTTGGATCAACCATATCAACTCCTATACTCTCAACAGAAGACCAGTCCCCTGTATTCCCAGCGTTGTCCGTCGCTCTTATCCTGAAGTGATAGGTTCTGTTGTTCTCCATGCCAGAGAAGGGAAGGGTGCCGGGGTTCGAAGAGGATGTTGTCCAGTCTGTCCAGTCCTGGACCACCGAGCCATCAACCATTGTTACCCTGTACTCCAACTCGAAGTAATCTACTCCGGATTGGGTATCCGAGCCGCTCCACCCTACTGTTACAGAGTTCTGGTTTGTCCATGCGGGCAGGGAATCGAGAGAAGCAGTGGGGTTTGTCTTGTCAATCAAAAACTCAACAGGATCTGAGAATCCCTCATTACCCAAGGTATCCTTTGCAGCCCCACAAACCCAGCTGTGGGAGGATATGGTCTGTGCTCCTGGAGGTGAATAATCATTATCGTAGTCAGTAGAACAGGTTGAGATGCTGGTTGCGGAAATGCTCAGCCTGTAAGAATTTGTGTCGCATTGTACGGAAGAGTGTGTTGTTGTACAGGAAACACTTGCAGTTGCGTCTGTGTTCTGCCACATTGTTGTCACAGTGGTTGGAGTTACATCAACCACCACTGTCATCCCTAACCTTTCCCATGCCCCATTAACACATATCCAATCATTGTTTGGAGTAACCCCATTATTGGAGTAGCACCCATCGTTGTAAACACATGCATTACTATCACTGCAGCAGGCCTCATCATCAGTTGATTCCGCACACGCCCCTACACCACCATCCTGGCATGTTCTTTTATTCTCAGCGGAATCATCCCCACAACACTCAGTTGAGGCTACATCACCACCTAGATTCCAGTAACCTGAACCCACTATAGCTGTACATTGTGTGCTTCCAGCGTCTCCCCCCTCCCATGTTCCAGCATTGCAGTAGTTCTTGTCCGGGATGTTTCCCCTTGTTGAACCATCATTGAAACAGGTTGATGAATAGACACACTTGTTGTCAGCACTACAGCAGGCCTCATCCCCCGGATCAGATGCATAGGTTGAATCCGTTCCAGCAGCCCTTGTTCTATAATCCTCAGTAGCATCATCCCCGCAGCATTCTGTTGTCCCATCACCACCATCTGTTGCTGAGTCATATTCACCCACACCGGATTCACCTGCGCCGAGCCAATGGGTTGTTATCCCCCCAATATTATTGCAGTTACCACACCTTCCTTCACTATAATCACAATCTATCCAGGCATCTGGATAAGATCCACCACCACAGGAAGCTACCTTGTCATCAACATCAGAAGAACTCAACCATCCTCCAGACCCCTGAGAAATACATTTACCATCCCTATCAACGCATTTGTTATCAGCATTACAGCAAGCAATTGTTGACAGAACAAGATTAACTATAGTGGCATCTCCTGTATACCTCTTGAATTCTTTATAATACTCACCGGAATCATCCCCGCAGCAGCACATGGTACTGGCGTAATCCGGGTGGCCCTTGCAACCCTCTGGCCAATCATATCCCGAATAAGTCGGGTTGTAGGCATTGTCAATATTGGCATCACCAGTGCCCACATTCCACTGATAATTATTAGCAGTACAGTAACTGGTGTGATAGTCCGTGCTA
>DAOVCJ010000010.1 GCA_030670085.1 Candidatus Aenigmatarchaeota archaeon | reverse complement strand
CATATCAGGAACATTGGTATTGTGGCCCACATAGACCACGGAAAAACCACGCTTACCGATAACCTTCTGGCAGGGGCAGGAATGATTTCTGAACAGCTGGCAGGGCAGCAGCTTGCAATGGATTTCGATAAGCAGGAGCAGGAGAGAGGAATCACGATATACGCTGCCAACGTTTCTATGGTTCATGAATGGGGCGGTAAGGATTATCTCATCAATTTAATAGACACGCCGGGTCATGTTGATTTCGGGGGCGATGTCACAAGGGCTATGCGAGCAGTGGATGGTGTGGTTGTGTTAATTGATGCTGTTGAAGGTTGCATGCCCCAGACCGAAACTGTTATCAGGCAGGCAGTTAAGGAAAGGGTAAAGCCTGTTCTTTTCATAAACAAGGTTGACAGGCTGATAAAGGAACTGAAACTCACTCCAGAGCAGATGCTGGAGAGGTTCAAAAACTCAATAACAGAGGTCAACAGGCTTATCCAGAAATATGCAGAGGAAGAATATAAAGACAAGTTCTCTGTCAACGTGAATGACGGGTCTGTCGCATTCGGTTCCGCTGTAAGGAAGTGGGCAATATCCGTTCCCATAATGAAAAAGATTGGCATAACCTTCAAGGATATAATTGAGACGACAGAACAGGAGAAGGAGGATGAGCTGGCAAAGAAATCCCCACTACATAGGGTTGTTCTTGACATGGTCATACAGCATCTTCCCAACCCGCTTGATGCGCAGAAGTACAGGATTCCGAAGATATGGTCAGGTGACTCGGAGTCTGATATTGGAAAAAGCATGGCTGCCTGCTCCCCGGATGGAAAGCTCGCCGGCATTGTTACCAAGATCTATCCCGATCCCCATGCAGGCTACGTGGCGACAGTGAGGATATTCTCTGGTAAGATTTCAAAGGGTCAGGATGTTTTCCTTATCATGAAACAAAAGAGTGAGAAGGTTCAGCAGGTTTCTGTTTACAAGGGTCAGCGGAGAATAGCGATGGATGATGTTCTGGCCGGGAACATTGTTGGAATCGTGGGTCTGAAGGATGCAGGCTCAGGGGAAACCGTGTGCGATCCGGGAAACGTTATCGAGGGTTTTGAAGCGATAAAGCATATATTCGAACCCGTTGTGACGAAAGCGATAGAGCCGAAATCCCCGAAACAGCTGTCAAAGCTAATTGCATTTCTGAAAAGGGTTTCCAGGGAGGACCCCACGATGAGGGTCAAGATCAATGAGGAAACTGGCGAATATTTGGTCTCTGGTTTAGGGGAGTTGCATATAGACGCAAAGGTTGAGAGGAAGATAAAGGAAGAGGGAATCGAGGTCGATGTCTCTCCTCCTATAGTAATATATAGGGAATCCATCAAGGACTCCACTCCAGAAGCGGTTGAGGGGAAGTCCCCGAACAAGCACAACAGGTTCTACGTCACGACAGAGCCCTTGGAGACAAAGGTTTATGATGCAATGATAGCCGGACAGATATCAGACCAGGAGGTCAAGAAAAAGGACTTAGAGCTGGTGGACAAGCTGACCAATCTGGGCATGGACAGGAATGAGGTGAGGAAGATAAAGCAGATATACAGCAGGAACCTCATGCTCGATACGACAAGGGGTGTCCATGCAATTCTGGAGATAATGGATATGGTGAAGCAGGCCTTCAGGGAGGCGATGGATGAGGGACCCCTTGCAAGGGAGCCCTGTTCAGCTATCAAGGTCAAGCTGGTTGATGCAAAGCTCCATGAGGATGCGATACACAGGGGACCAGCACAGGTCATTCCTGCTATCAGAAGAGCGATAAGGGATGCAATGCTGAGGTCGAAATCTTACATACTCGAGCCAAAGCAGATAATAAGGATTGATGTTCCCACGGAAAACCTCGGTGGGGCGAGCAAGGAGATCAACAACAGGAGAGGACAGATCCTGGAGATGAAGGAAGAGAGGGGAATAACAATCATAAAGACCAAGCTCCCGGTCGCTGATATGTTCGGCTTCAACTCCGCCCTGAAATCCGCAACAGGCGGAACAGGCTTCTACTGGCTGATTGACATTGTCTACGAACCCCTTCCAAAGGAACTGGAAGCGAAGGTTGTTTCCCAGATAAAACAGAGAAAAGGTTTAACCGCGGAAATGGAAAAGGAAGAAGAGGAGTAATAGCTTGATATTGTTCTGATTCGCCCACATCAAGCTCTGAATGGGTTGACGCCCGCACAAATATCAGAAATAAAACTCGATTTAGGGAGAAATAGATGGTTATCGCTTTTGGAAAGGAGTATAGAGGATTAGAGAATTATATAATATATATATATATAAAGCTTTCGCCTAACTATTAATAGAATCTAGAGTTTGTGGGATCGTCCCACTGGACGTAACCTAAAACTTGCTTTAAAGATTCGAGTCGTCGTGTCGTCGTTGGCCCAAGTCTGTCGCCCTTGTAAAAGGGTGACAGAGCGACTATATTTTTTTGTATTTTACTTTTTCGAGGTATTTTGAATTTCTGATACCATTTGATTTGAATAAATAATAACCCAATACCATATCAGCTATTATAACTCTTTCATTCTTACTATCTGCTACTTTTCCACTAATACATAATTCTTTGGTTTTACTCTGTTTTATCTTCGTTAAGTGAGTCTTGTTTTTAGTTGTAGCTACTTTTAATCTCCCTGTATCGTATCCAAATTTCCCACAGATTTCTTTTATTAAATTACGAATAACTTGATCTGTACTATTTGCTACACCCTTTACTGAGAAATTATCATGCACATCAAAATGAATGTAACCATCTCCTCTTAAACTTTTAAAGCAATCGGCTATATTACTAGGAATATGCTTAAAGAAGTATTTTTTTCTATCCTTTTTTTTATATGAACTTAATTCAAGAATATGAAACATCATCCCTGAACTCCGATTTATTACTTCATTAAATTCCTGTCTTGCCGATTTCTTTATCCTTTTTGGTATTTTTCTGAAATGAAGGTCTCTCACACCATACTTATCAAAAACCTTTTTTATGGTCTTATGTAATTTCTCGGTATTATCCAGTTTCCCATATATAATACACAAATGTCTCTTCTGAGAAGTATCAATTCCTACTATAAACTCTAACATAGTTAATTTTTGAGAGCAACATTTTAAATAGGGTTTAAGCCTTATTTCCCCCATCATGCCCCTCCCCACATCAACCTATATGCGACAATTACCGTCTTTTTTGGGAATCAACCCTTCTTGCGACAATGCCAAAATTTTATATCCCGTTTAATTAATCAAAACATATCCACTGCTTTTTTTCCGTCCCATACCCTTCTTTCCTTTTTTTCGTCTTCCTTCGGTATTACTGTGAGGAACCTGCCCTCCTTTATCGGGATGAGAAAGTAATGCTCTTCCTTTCCAGCTTCGTTTTTCAGGATTATGCTGAACTTTCCCTTTTCTGCTTGCTTCCCGCTGTTGGGGTAGATGTAGTCATATCTCACAAATCTCCCCTTATCAATCAATCGCCTGATTTCTGTCTCTCCTTTCTGGTTCTTGGTCAGGACAGATTCGGGAAACATGATTCTATTTTTAAGTTTTCGGTTTATATTTTAATCAGGTGGTTTGCTGGCTGAGAAACTTCCCCTTGTTGTTGGCATAGACCCCGGGACGACCACGGGTGTCGCTCTCCTCGATCTGAACGGGAACTTCGTGGCAATGTGGAGCGACAAGAACATATCCAGGTCTGACCTTGCCAAGTTCATATCAGAGTTCGGGACACCTGTAATAGTTTCCGGGGATACGAATCCAGCCCCAAAGGCAGTGGAAAAAATCGCTTCTCTTTTCTCTGCGAAGCTGGTCTTTCCTAAGGAAGCACTGAGCAGGAAGGGGAAGTATGAACTAACCAGGTTCTTCAAGGCTGAGCTTGACGAGTCCTGGAGCAACAGGCACGAGAGAGACGCCCTGGCATCTGCCCTGCATGCATGGGGAAGGATAAGGAACCTCATGGAGAGGGTTGAAAAGAGATTAAAGGGTTATGAGGACCAAGATCTGGAGTGGTATGTGAAAACAAGGGTTATCGTGGAGGGTGAGAACATAAGTAAGTGTGTTAAGAATTTCATGAAAGATATTAAGCCCAAAGGATAAATATAATTCAATGCGCCTTGAAAAACTCAGAAGTATAGAATTGACCCGGAGGCAGAAGCGGCTGTGGGGTGCTCTGGAATTCCTTATTCGCTTGCTGATTCTCTCGATTCCTTTGTATCTGGTTTTGATGCTGGCCGTAGACCTGTCGCCACTGCAGCACGCAGTTGCAACCCATTCAGCCTCTCTTCTGAAAGCCCTTGGCTACAATGTTTTCCAGGATGGTTATTATATAATTGTGGGGACAATCCAGAATCCCTTTTACTTCATGATAAACGAGGACTGTACTGGATGGAAATCCATGCTTTTCCTTTTCGCGTTAATCTTCGCGGTTCCCAGGATCGCAATGAAAAAGAGGATACTGGGATTGGTAATAGGGCTCCCAATCGTTTGGGTTGGAAACCTCATGAGGGTTCTCGGGGTCGTAATGGCTGAGGCTGCATGGGGTCTGGATTTTGCCCTAGTTCTGCATGACTACGGTTACAGGCTCGGTCTGGTTGCCCTGGTTCTGATAATCTGGGTTGTGTGGCTCAAACTCAGCAGAAAAGAGAAAAAGAACGTCTGGGGAAGACTGTCTGATCTATTTCGTTTGAGATAAAAGCTTCATTCGCTTTTTAGCATCCTCTATTATCAGCCTGTCGTCAAAGGCTATCTTCTTCGGGAGTTTGTCGAATGGGAAGAACTTCATCTCTGTCGCTTCCCTCGAGAGTCTGGGTTCAGCGTCATTGGTCTCGCAAAGGAAACCTATTGCCACGCAGTTCTGCTCAGGGTCTCTCTCCTTTCCGTCATAGATGCCGAGCATCTGGATTCTCTTGACATCAAGACTGGTTTCTTCCTTGACCTCCCTTATGGCTGCATGGATTATGGTCTCTCCTGCCTCTACCTTTCCGCATACAAGGTGCCAGTAACCCTTGAACATACCGAACGACCTCTTCTGCATCAGGACCTTGTTGTCCCTGACTATAACAACATCAGTTGAAACAATCCTGTATTTTCCCTTATACATACTATTCCTCCTCCAGAAGCTCAACCTCATCTCCCCTTAGCTTGCTTTTTATCTTCTCCAGATTCTGGATGTCTTCCTTGGTGAGCTTTGTCTCCAGAACATCACCCTCATCAGCGTGCTTCCCAATCACAACACCAGGCATTGAGAGCGCGACCTTGTCACCCATCTTCGCTTCAGGTACGTTCTCCCCTTCAGACTGGATCTCCTTTATCTCTCCTATGACCTTATCCTTGATTTTCAGTGTGTAGCCGGGCTTTATGGTTCCCTTGAGAACCTCTATCCCAAAGACCGCTGGTTTTGACTGCCTGAAGATGCACCCTGAAAGGATCTTGACCTTGGCAGGTCTTGTGGTCTTCTTCAGGAGCATCTGCTCCCTCCTCTCTCGCTTTTCTTTTTCCCATTTCTCGTGATCCTCAATCAGCTTATAGATTACATCGGAATGGAAAACCTTTACATTGTTGTCCTCTGCGAGTTTCAGTATATCCTGTGGAGGTCTCAGACCGAACGCAAACATCATGGGTTCCTTCAGGGATCTCATCTCCATAACATCGGACTTGGTTAGGTTTCCAACTCTTGCCTTCCTTATTTGAAGTCCGGCATCCTTTAAGCTCTTTATTAGGGCCTCGAGGCTTCCCAGGGTATCTGCCTTCAATACAACACCCTCTTTATCTGTCTCTATCACCACCTCAGCTATCTCCTTCACAACCTCGCTCTTTGCAGAATCCAAATCCCTTGGGTTCTTCACAGCCCGGAGCGGGGACCCGGCAATCACGTTCTCCAGGTCAGGAGCAGCAATCTTTACTCCAGCAGCGGCTGAAACAGAATCCTGCGAAATAAAGTCCTTCTCCATCCTGAGCTCTTTCAGGGGGGCTGGTTCTAGCAGGGCCTTGACCCTGGTTGTTACGGTCTTCTCGCCACCTATCACAAGGTAATCACCCTTGTTCACTTCACCATCGTATATCACCACGTCTATGGTTGTTCCCATGCCTCGATACTCCTTAACCTCCAGAACCGTTCCCTTTCCCTCGCCAGGGGTTATTCCGAGCCTGTCATGGAGATACTTCTGTGCTATCCCGGCAACCATCATCAACAGGTCTGGGATTCCCTCGCCTGTCACACCAGAAACCGGGACAACACCAACCTGCTTCGTAAAATCTTTGACCCTGTCAAACCTCTCTGCCTGGAATCCCCTCTCTCCAAGCTGCCCTATTATTTTGTAGATCTTATCCTCAATCTCATCCTGGGTTCTCTGGGACTGTTCCTTGTAGGTTTTCGAAAAGCATGCATTAGGCTCTATTACCCACCCTATCAGCTTGTCTATCTTTGTCGCAGCCACAACGAATGGGGTCTTGAACTGCTTAAGGAAATTCAGGGATTCGTCGGTCTGTGGCATGAATCCCTCGTTCATGTCCACAACCAGGATCGCCATGTCTGCTATCGCTCCCCCTCTTTTCCTCAAGGTAGTGAATGCCTCGTGGCCTGGTGAGTCAATGCAGAGAAGACCGGGAATCTCCAGTTTTATTTTTAATCTCTCCAGCATATCACCGCAGAGACCCCGAATGACTTCTGTCGGTATGTAGGAAGCCGATATGTACTGTGTTATGAGACCAGGCTCTGTTTTAACGACAGCCGTGCCTCGAATCTTGTCTAACAAAGTCGTCTTCCCATGGTCAACATGACCAAGCATTACCAGTATCGGTGACCGTATTTTTTTGCCCATAGTATCTAATAGTTATTAAAATTCTGTTATAAAAATGGATTTTCTCTAATTAATAAATTCCCAGACCCCAATACTATATTATCTGGTGTGTGTTATGCTCGATATAAGATTAATCAGGGAGAAACCCGATATTGTGAGGAAAAACCTGAAGAAAAGAAGGGAGCCTGAGAAGCTGAAACTGTTAGAGGAGCTGATAAAATACGATAAGAGGTACAGGAATTCCCTTCAAAGACTTGAGCAACTGAGGCATGAGAGGAACGTAATAACCGAGAAGATAGCGAAACTCAGAAGCGAAAAGAAGCCTTACAAGAAGGAGATAGCGAAGATAAGGAAGATCCCGAAAGAGATAAAGAAACTGGAGGAGCAGAACGAGAAACTGAAGGAGAAGACGAAACATTATCTGATGAGAATACCCAACCTGCTCCATGAATCTGTTCCCTATGGAAAGGATGATGAGGATAACGTTATTGTGGAGACGTTCGGGAAGCACCCGAAATTTGATTTCGATCCCAAACCCCATCTGGAGATTGCAGAGGGTCTTGGTTTAATAGACTTTGAGAGGGCTGGAAAGGTAGCGGGAGCTGGTTTCTTCTACCTCAAGGGGGAGCTTGCCCTGCTTGAGCAGGCAATAATGCGATACGCGATAGATTTCATGGTGAAGAAAGGATACACGCTGGTATTCCCGCCCCTTATGATGAAAAGGAAACCCTATGAGGGGGTTGTTGACCTTGATGATTTCGAGTCTGTGATGTACAAGATAGAGAAGGACGATCTGTACCTTATAGCAACATCTGAGCATCCCATGGCAGCGATGTTCATGGACGAGGTTCTGGACCTGAAAGATTTGCCAATAAAACTGTGTGGGATTTCTCCCTGCTTCCGTCGGGAAATAGGGACGCATGGGAAGTATACAAAGGGTTTGTTCAGGGTCCACAATTTCAACAAGGTGGAGCAGTTCATATTCTGCCGTCCGGATCAGTCATGGAAACTTCATGAGGAGCTTCAAAAGAATGCGAATGATCTCTATCAGGGACTCGGCCTGCGTTTCCGGGTAATGAATGTATGTACAGGTGATATTGGCTCAATAGCATCCAAGAAATACGATACAGATATCTGGATGGCTGATAAGCATTACAGGGAAATGGGTTCGAATGCGAACTGCACGGACTACCAGGCAAGGAGACTCAACATCCGTTACAGGGCAGGGGAAGGGAAACCCCCTGTAGGTTTTGTTCACACAATTAACAACACAGCCCTCGCAACGTCAAGAACAATGGTGGCTATCCTCGAGCACTTCCAGCAAAAGGACGGTTCTGTTAAAATCCCCAAAGTACTGTGGCCGTACATGAATGGAATCAGGACTATAGGGAAGAAATAAAATAAAAAGAAAAAAGAAATTTAACCATAGTAATAGGACCAAACGCTTAAATGTTTTCATTCCTCTAAGAATTATTTATAAAGGATTAAATTATCTACTAAGTGTCGGAAAACTTTAATCTATTATCATATAAAAATTAGGTAAGAATATTAAGGATTTTCCTGATAAAAATTCAATGAGGTGTGAAAATGAAAGGGACAGTAAAATTTTTCAATGAAATGAAAGGGTTCGGATTTATAGCTGGTGAAGATGGAAAGGAGTATTTTGTGCACAAAACAGGATTAAAGGAAGGTGTCACTATACATGAAAATGACTCAGTTACATTTGACATAGAGCAGGGAGATAAAGGTCCGAAAGCTGTTAATGTCACAAAAGAGGGTTCGGAGTAGTCATAATCACAAAAACCCCTTCTACTAATTAAAAGTTTTTCTGAATTGAATATAACAATGTAACAACGCTGTTTATAGCGGTTAATCGGGTTTATTTGCGGGTTTTGTGAGGTTGACAGAATTTCTCATAATCTCCTGGGAGGCGAAGGCCTCCCAAGTCATTGAAAATTTCGAACCCCGACTTGGCAAATAAATCCAAGTCGGGCATCCGACTAATGGTCTGGGGTGTAGGGGGCAGGAGGGTAAAAAGACCATCCAACATGATGAGCCAATATCCTTAAATTACAGGAAGGTATATCGGCTTTTTCTGTAGAATGGTTGTTCAGGACAGTATATAAAAGTAGCGTGTGTGGCGTTCCGCTATTCCGCTAGAATCGATAGACGGCTTTATCTGACCTATCCAAGCCGTCATATGCTAGGATTTTTTCGCTATTTTTTACTCTGCCAGGGAATATATCCTCCACCGGCTCTGCCCGGCAGAGCTTACAAAACCATGCTTCACAAGACCATCCATATATTTCCTGAAGGTCCTGTCCACTATCTTTTCAAGGCCCTGCTTTTCTGCAAGCTCCTGGAGCTCCCTGTAAACGCTACCGGAATCAAGGCTCTTTTTTCCTTTTAAAATCTTTATTATCAGCTTCTCATGGGGATTCAGGTCCTCCATCCTTCTCTCCTTCTTGCTGGTAACATTCGATACTGCGTTTTTTATTAATTTGTCTGGTATGGAATCCAGGTCCTGGTTCTCAGAATCCTCTGATACAATCCTAAGGATATTTATCGCGACCCTCGCGTCCCCGTTACAGGCCTTCGCTATTGATTCCAGCTGGGAGTTCTTGATTATTCCAGGAATCAAGCCCCACTCTGTCCTGTCCTTCACGATGTCGAATATCTCTTTATCATTGTAGACAGGGAACTCTATCCTGTCCGAGGACATGAGCCTGCTTCTTATTCTGGGTTCAGCATCATAAAGAGCGGTTTCATTGTTGGCTATCAGTATGATTGAGACCTTCGGGATGTTCGTCAGGTCATAGAGTATCCTGGCGTCCTCGAGCTGGTCAGCCTCATCCAGGATAATGACGCAGTAGCTGTCCTTCAATTTCTTCCCCAGCATCTCCAGAAGCTCATCCGTCGGTTGACCCCTCCTGTGGACCGAGAACCTCATCCCGAAATCCTGAAGGATGTTGAAAAGAATCTTGAACCTTGACCTGCACTTCCAGCAGTTTATATAGCTCGTCAGGACAGGAGCGTGTTCCCTGAGCTCTGAAAGAACATATCTAGCCATGCAGGTCTTCCCAGTTCCCGGGCTCCCGTAGAGAAAAACATTCCTTGCGTTCATCTCATTCAGTATCGGTTTCAGATCGTCCCTTATCGCCTTCAGCTGACCATCCCTGTGAACAACCCTGCTTGGTATGAAATGCTCTGTAAGGACCTCGAGATTCCTTATTATCTTGTTTTCGCCGTTCATTCTGACCATTAAAAGATTGTTTTATAATAATAAATTTTTAATCTCCCCTGACAATTATAATTATGAAGTTCATTCTCATTGTTTTGGATGGAGCAGGGGATCTGGGAAAGCAAACGCCTCTCTCCCTTGCGAAAAAACCGAATATGGATTCCCTTGCTGAGAAGGGGAAATGTGGACTTCTCGATATAGGCTATGGAAAGACCGTGAACTCTGATTTCGGTTATCTGAATATTCTCGGTTGTTACTCAAAAGAAGACTATCCAGGGAGGGGATATATCGAAGCGTTGGGTGTTGGTCTGAAACCAGGTCCAAAGGATATTTGCATAAGGGGAAACTTCGCAACCCTCGCTTCCGATGGGAACATCCTGGACAGGAGGGCAGGAAGAGATGAAACCGGTCTCGAGTATTTCTGCGAGGTTCTGGACGGGATGGAGATAGACGGGGTTAGATTCACTGTAAGGAAGTCAGCAGGGCACAGGATTGTTATTGTTTTGCAGGGGAAGAACCTGAGCGACAAGATAGTTCCCAACGACCCCCTGAAGACCGGGGTCCCGCTCCCGCAGGTTGGAGTGAGGGAGAGCAAAGCCAAGTTTACTGCATCTGTCCTGAACAAGTTCTCTTCAAGTATTCATAAAACGCTTTCAAAAGAACCTGAGAACAAGAAGAGGAAGCTCCCTGCCAACATCATACTGATAAGGAACATTGGAAAGAAAAAAGATGTGGAGAGTTTCTATAATAGGTTCAAGCTAAAGGCATGCTGCATAGCAGGAATACCAATAGCAAAGGGTGTTGCAAGGTTCCTGGGAATGGATGTGATCGGGGTCGAAGGAGCGAACGGCATGCCTAACACGAACCTGGGTGGGAAATTTGAAGCTGTTAAGGGAGCATTGAAGAAATATGATTTTGTTTTCCTTCATATAAACGGGACCGATATACTTTCCCATGACGCAAGACCAATGGAGAAGAAGGAATTTATTGAAAAAACCGACAGGGAGATTGGAAAACTTAAGGTTTCGAAGGATGTGGTTTTTATCATAACATGCGACCACAGGACAGCTTCCGCTCCTGGTTTCAGGGGATACAGGCATACCCCGGACCCGGTTCCCTTACTGATATCGGGTAATGGGATAAAACCCAATAGTGTGAATAAGTTTGATGAGAACTCGTGCAGATATGGGTTAAAGCTGGAGGAGAATGAGCTCATTCCGTATGTTTTAGATCTTATCAGAAATCTGTCTCGGAATCAGGCAACGGGTAAATGAACCTTTTATCAATTTTTCTTATCTCTTTAACAATAGGGTCGTTGGTATCGAATCCCAAGATTTCTAGATAAGTAGATAGTCTGCTTAATAATTTTTTACCATGAACATCTCTAGCTATATAGCTTGCTGTTCCGTATATTATACCATATTCTACGGTACGTCTCCAGTCAGCAACAGTATGTGAACTTATACCAAAATCCTCAGCTAGTTCTGAATCAATCTGCTTTATTGGGATACCTGAAGATTTTCTTCTGGATTTTATCTGCTCTCCGATTTCTTTGTATATTGTCATAATTAGAACATGTTGGAAACGTTTTTAAGGTTAACCTGGTAATTCCTTGTTCTTCAGCACGAATGTCAGAAGGACTGGGGTTATTATAACGGTTACTGCTATCACCAGGAAGACAGCGGAGAATATGAGATCCGGGATCAGGCCGAGGCCCCTGCCTATGGCCAGAACAATCAGGCCGACCTCGCCCCTGGGTATCATACCTATGCCGAGTCCAAGGCACTCGGTCCTGTTGAATCTGGAAAGAATCCCTGCGATGCATGCTCCAAACATCTTCCCGAATATCGCAATGAGTATGAGGAGCAGGGAGAACATCCCAATCATCTCTGGGATTATCATTATCTGCAAACCAATCCAGGCAAAGAACAGGGGAATGAATATTCCATGGGAAACGACAGCCATGTCATTGGAGAATTCCCTGGTCTCGAGCTCAGGGGACCTGGAGAGCATAACACCTGCGAGGAAGGCTCCCAGAACAACGGAGAGACCAACCACATCTGCAAGGTATGCAACCAGGATTATAACGGCAAGGACTATTGAGAACCTTATCTCCTCTGACCTGAAGGTCTTGACTTTTTTCATCAGTATGGGAATTGCATAACCACCTGCAACGAAAACTATGAAGAACAGGAAAATCCCGAACACAATGTTACCGAGTTCAACTAGGCCCAGAGTCCCTGTTGCCGCCAAGCTGGTCACAAGAGCGAGGGCTATTAAACCCAGGATATCATCAACCACACTCGCCCCCAATATAGCGCGGCCCAGCCTTGTGTTTATCTTATCCAGGTTTATAAAGCTCGCTATCGAACAAGAGATAGAGGTCTCTGCTATTGCAAGGCCAAGAAAGAGTGAGGTTAGAAAAGAAAATTCGAAAGAAAGACCAAGCCAGTAAGCGAGGATAAAGGTTATCGCAGCCCCCAGGAATCCCGTAAGGATACCTGGTTTTTTATTCTTCACCAGCTTCTCTATGTCTATCTCTTTAAAACCAACAATGAACAGAAGCAGGATAAGGCCAATCTGGCCGAAATCATTTATGTGATCAATCGGTATCAGGTTGAGAACAGAACCGAAAACTATTCCTGAAACCATGTAACCTAGAATGGAGGGGAGATTTACTCTCTCAAAAATCTCCCCGAATATCCTCGCTGCTATCAGCATCACTGCCAGGCTCAATAAGAAGTTCATTTTTCAAGCCCCTTCTTCATAACCCTTTTCAGGATATCCCTCTCTGTCAATATTCCTACCAGTCTCTTGTTTTTCATAACAGGAAGTGACTTCACACCCTCCTTGAGCATGATGAAGGATGCCTCCTTTATTTTTGTCTTAGAAGAAATCGATATTTCATGTCTCCTCACTATATCCCTTGCTGTTTTTGCAAAGTATCCCATGTCCAGACCGAATCCAAGGGTTATGATCTCCTCTTCAGGTATTTCCTTCGTGTCAACAACAATCTTTAACATATCCAGTTCATGGATTTCCCCTATGAATTTTCTGCCCTCAAAAACAGGCACCACGCTTGTATCTGTCTTGAGAAGCGTTTTTATAACCTTGGAGATTTTGTCGTTTATTTTTATTTTTGGAAATCTTTTCCTCATAAGCTTCTCTGCCGGAAGCTTTCCTATTTTGTGCATTTCATGCCCCCCGAATTCCCTTAATCCTGTTAAGCTGTGATAGTATCAAGGATTCCACTTTTTCAGGGTTACCCACCTTGTATAGTATGATAGAATCCCTTGATGCCTTTATCTCAACATCGCCTATGCCCAGTATCCTGTTAAAGAAGGTTTGGTGGATTCTGACGCTTTCAACCAGCGACAGCTGGAGTCCATGCTCCTTCTTCCTTAAAATCCCCAAGGTCTCCACAACCCTGTACTGGGTTATGTAGTAATCTGCTGTCCTTCTCTTTGTCTCTGTGTAGAGTATGACAATAATTCCCAGGAATGCAAATGCTGCACATATGTAAACTATCGAGACTAGATTGGTTATAATCCTGAGTTCCATGGGATTGAAAAGGTATAAGTAACCCCCTATCCCTAGCAGTATGAATCCCAGAAGGTAATGCAGACTCTTGGCCCTTCTCGCATAGGAGAGCTTCATGATCTTCTTTTCCCTCTCGATCTTCCCGGGTGGAGCCCTGGGAGCGACAGGGGGGGTAGGGGCCTTTGGTGACTGGGGAGCTGGTCCTGCCTGAGGTGGAGCTGTTTGGGATGTGGATTCCCGTGGCGCGGGTCTGGGGTCTGCCATATTAATTAATTTGGCCGGGGTGATATAAATTGTTAGCAATGGTTCCTAGTTTTTATTTATTATACAAAAACCTAATTCTTTATAAACGGGATTGAATGGACACGAAAGTAATCTTCAAGGCACTTGGAACCACCCTTAAATATGCCAGCTTTGTTTTTCTTGTTCCAATAATAGTTGCAGTGATATATGGCGAATATTTCGCGATACCTTACTTCTTCCTGGGTTTTCTAGTAGCCCTGGTTCTCGGTTTTGTTCTCGAGAGGATATTCTACACCGAAAAAGAGACCAGACTCAGCGAGGGCATGATTATCATTGCAATGATCTGGCTGGTTGTTACGCTTATAAGCACCATACCCTTTGTTTTTGCAGGGGGGATGCCCTTTATAGACGCATTCTTTGAGTCCATGAGCGCATGGACAACAACGGGGTTCAGCCTACTTAATCTTGAACAGGCCCCACAGTCAATACTGTTCTGGAAGAGCTTTGTACAATGGGTTGGTGGTATAGGCATAGTGGTTCTCGCGCTGTCCGGTCTGTTCAAAACCGGCAACACACTCTATATCATAGAGGGACATGAGAGGATAAGGCCCAACGTGATAAACTCTGTCAAGACCATCTGGTGGATCTATATCTTTTACACAATCATAGGCATATCCCTGCTCTTCATTGCAGGCATGCCCCTGTTCGATTCAGTCAACCATGCCATGACAGGGATAGCAACAGGCGGCATGGGCACACATTCGGAAAGCATAGGATTCTATAATTCAGAAGCAATAGAGGGAGTAATGATGCTGATAATGCTGCTGGGGGCCATAAGCTTTTTCTCCCATTATCAGCTGATTGCAGGGAAGAGAAGGAAGTTCTTCAGGGACATCCAGACCATTACCCTGGTCATCCTGATAGTTGTGATAACCCTTTTGCTGCTGCCGTTTCATTTTCTAAGGGAAACCCTTTTCCACGTGGTATCTGCAGTCACCTGCTCAGGCTTCCATATTCAGGGCCTGATCGGTTGGAGCGATTACTCCAAATCCCTGCTGATCATGCTGATGATCTTTGGGGGAGCAGCGGGTTCAACTGTTGGTGGCCTGAAGCTTAACAGGATCCTGATATTCTTCAAGTCAATCTATGATAACATAAAGAAGTTGCTGAAGCCCAGGCTGGTCTTCCCGAGGAGGATAGGTAGTATAATCTATACAGAGAAGGAATTCCAAGCGATTTTCAAATTCATAGGAATCTACATCTTTTTCCTTGTCGTCGGCTCCTTCATCCTGATGTCCCAGGGATATCCAGCAATAAACTCACTGTTTCAGGTAGCCTCGGCTCAGGGGAACGTTGGCTTGTCTGTCATATCAGAGCTAAGTATAATAAGCAAGATTACCCTAATATTTAACATGTGGATTGGGAGGCTGGAGATATGGGCTGTGCTCGTGTTCATAATTTACATACTGAGGAGGAAATAGTTAATGAAAATCATAGTGGTTGGTGGGGGTGAAATAGGATCAAGACTGGTAAGATTTTTGTCTGAGAAAAAACACGATGTTGTTCTGGTGGAGATGGATGAGGAGCTGTGCCAGGTACTGGCTGACAATCTTAATGCAATGGTTATTCATGGAGATGGGACGAAACCCGATGTTCTGGAGGAAGCTGGGGTAAAAAAGGCCGATGCCCTGGTTGCTGTCACTTCGAAGGATGAAACCAACCTGTTGGTCTGCCTTGTTACAAGGGAGATGTCTAATATAAGGATGATAACAAGGACCACAAAAGAAGAATACAAGAAGATATTCCTGAAGATCGGGGTTAACAGTATAGTTTCTCCCGAAACCTCAACCGTCGAACAACTGGAAGCCATGATAGTGGAGCCCGATGTCGCTGATCTGGCTATAATGCACAAGGGCCTGGTGGATCTGATGGAATTTGAGGTTAAGGATAAATCAAAATTAGTGAACAATGCCATTACAAAGATTGAGTTTCCAAAGGAATCCCTGGTTGTTGCAATAAAGAGAATGGGTAAGTTTATCATCCCCCAAGAAAAGGAAAAGTTAAGGGTTGGAGACAGGGTTATAATCGTAGTGAAAAAGGCACTGGAGAAAAAGATAAAGGATATGTTCAAGCCCTGATGTTTTCTGGGAGCGCGCCGGAAAAGGTTTATATAATAAAAAAGTAATATATAATAAATTGCAGGTTTTGAGGATTAGGTAAGGAGGGATTATGCCGCAGCCAATACCGCAAAATTACATGGCTTATGACAGGACTATTGTGGTTTTCTCGCCAGACGGAAGGATTCTACAGGTTGAGTATGCAAGACAGATGGTAAAGAACGGGACAACGTCCCTGGGAATAAAGATAAAGAACGGTGTGTTGCTGGGGTCTATCAGGATACATACTCCTCTTGCAGTCACTGAGTCGTACAAGAAGATATACGAGATAGATGATTCTATTGCAGCCGTATCTTCTGGTTCTCTTGCTGATGCAAGGGACCTGGTTGGGATTGCAAGGGTCAGGGCCCAGGTAAATATGATAACCTATGGAGAACCCATATCGGTTTCTTCCTTAACAAAGTACATAAGCGATAGGAAACACCTGGTTACTCAGTATGCAGGGGTAAGACCATATGGTGTGGGGCTTCTTATAGGAGGCGTTGATAAAACAGGTCCCAACCTATTTGAAACAGAGCCATCAGGGACCATGATAGAGTGGAATGCGCAGGTAATCGGCAGGGGAGCTGAGAAGACAAGAAGGATTCTTGTCAATGGTTACAAAGATAACATGGATGAGAAGATAGGGGTTCAGCTGCTTCTGAAGGCCCTAAAGGCAGGGGAAAAGAACATATCAACCAAGAACGTGGAAGCCGTTGTTGTCAAGAAATCCGGAATCGAGAGAGTCACATTCAAAGAGCCAAAAAAGTAGGCCTTCGGTTTGCGGATTAGGAGGAAGTATGGTTTCTGTTGAAGACGCTGTTATTGCAAGGGTAACAAGGAATCATGATCATTTCGAGATCCTTGTGGACCCGGATGAAGCATTGAAATTCAAAAAGGGGGAGGATATATCCATAGACTCCATCCTTGCTGTCAGGGATGTTTTCAAGGATGCAAGGAAGGGGGAAAGGGTCCCTGAAGATGACCTAGAGAAAGCCTTCAAAACAACCGATATAAACAAGATTGCTGCCCAGATAGTGAAAGATGGGGATATCCAGCTTACAACAGAGCAGAGGAGGAGATTCGTCGAGGAGAAAAAAAAGCGAATAGCGGATATAATATCAAAGCAGGGTGTTAATCCACAGACCAAACTACCCCATCCTGTTCAGAGAATTCTCAATGCAATGGATGAGGCAAGGGTTGCGATAGACCCGTTCAGGTCCGCTGAGGAGCAGGTAAAGAACGTGGTCTCAAGTTTGCAGGGGATTTTGCCCATAAGCATTGAGAGGATTGAAATCGTATTGAGGATTCCCATACAGTACGCGGGAAAGGCGAGCTCTGTTGTTAGAAATCTTGCTCCTGTCAAGAAAGAGGAGTGGAAATCAGATGCCTGGATTGCTGTGATAGAGATTCCTGCAGGGATGCAGGCCAGCATATACAGCAAACTGAACGAGCTTACTTCTGGGCAGGTTGAGATAAAGGTTGTCAAAAGGGAATAATAGTATGTGGATTATAGGCATTTATAAATCCATAAATACAATTAAAGAATTCGAAGTGTATGTTTGAGTGAGAGTATGAGTGAACTATTGAAAAAGGACAGGGAGTTGGTGATTCCGGGAGATGAGATAATAAGGTCCATGGACTTCCTTCCTGGAAAGAATTGCTTCAGGGAGGGGAACTCCATCTATACCAAAAAGATTGGACTGGTCTCTGTTAACAGAAGGGTTATCTCTGTAATTCCACTGTCAGGTGTTTACATACCGAAGGCAGGTGACATGGTTTTAGGCGAGGTTATTGATATTCAGAACAATGGGTGGGTGATTGATATAAAATCCGTCAGTGAGGCCTTTCTCCCGCTTTCCGGGGTCAGGGAATTCATAGACACATCAAAGACTGACCTGTCAAAGGTTTATGGTATGGGCGATGTTGTATATGCAAAGATATCGGGAACGGGTGCAACCTCTGTTTATCTGACAATGCAGGATTCCAGGTCAAGAAAGCTGAGGTCAGGTAGGGTAGTTAAGATGAGCCCTGCAAAGGTTCCCAGGCTTATTGGAAAGGAGGGGTCAATGATAAATCTGATCAAGAACAAGACAAACTGCATGATAAGCATTGGCCAGAACGGCCTGGTCTGGTTTGAGGGGGAGAAGGAAAGCAAGGTTATTGATGCTATAGGGCTTATAGAGAGGGAGGCTGTGGTTGATGGTTTAACCGACAAGGTTTCAAAACTGCTAGAGGGATAGAATGAAAAGACTAAATGGTAGGAAACCCGGAGAATTGAGGCCTGTTGTAGTGAAAGCAGGGGTTATTGAGCAGGCGGATGGTTCTGCACTGGTTTCCATGGGAAAAACCACTGCAGTCGCTGCGGTTTACGGACCCGCAATCCTTCACCCAAGACGCCTGCAACTATCCGACAGGACCTTCCTGAAAACAGTGTATGCAATGGCGCCGTTCTCAACAACAGAGAGGGTAAGGCCAGGACGCTCCAGGAGGGGCACAGAGATATGCATGGTCACAAGGCACGCACTGGAACCAGCGCTGTTCCTTGAGGAGAACCCAAAGGCTGGGATAGGTGTTTACATAGACATCCTGCAGGCGGATTCAGGAACGAGGACAGCCGGGATAAACGCAGCAAGCGTTGCGTTAGCAGACGCAGGGATAAGCATGAGGGATCTGGTTACGTCAGTGGCTGTAGGAAAGGTAGATGGTGAATATTTCCTGGACCTGGAGGGGGAGGAAGAAGACGTCACAAAATGCGACCTGCCCATAGCATACATGCCCAGGGGCAAAAAGATAACCCTCCTTCAGATGGATGGTGACATGCCTGCGAAAGATATCAAGGAGCTTCTCAACCTCGCAGTAAAGGGGTGTGAGATACTCTATGAAAAGCAGAAGCAGGCACTTAAAGAAAGGTGGTTGGTAAAGTAGGTGATGGTGTGATTTTGCAGAAGCAGTATTTACTCAACCTTGCTTCAAAGGGGGAGAGAATAGATAAAAGGAAACCTGATGAGTACAGGAAAATCGTAGTGGAGAAGGATGTACTTGGGAAGGCAGAGGGATCTGCAAGAGTAAAGATCGGGGAGACAGAAGTTATTGTTGGAGTGAAGATAGATATTGGGGAACCCTACCCGGATAAACCGGATGATGGTGTTATGATAGTCGGGGCGGAGTTTTCTCCTGTGGCTTCACCTAGGTTTGAGGCCGGTCCCCCTGATGAGAACGCGATAGAGCTTGCAAGGGTTGTTGACAGGGGCATAAGGGAGTCCGGGGTCATAGACACCAAGAAACTCTGCATAAAAAAGGGAGAAAGGGTGTGGCTCGTGAACGTTGATATACATATCCTGAATCACTCAGGAAACCTGATGGACGCGGCTGCCCTGGCAGCTGTCACAGCATTGTGGAACTCGAAGATGCCCGAACTGAAGGGGGATAAGCTAAACTATGAAAAGAAGACCAAAAAGCTTCCTGTTAAGTTCAAGCCCATAACCATTACCTTTGCAAGAATCGGGGAATCCCTTTTCACAGACCCGAACCTTGATGAGGAAAATGTCATGGATATGAGGCTGAGTGTTGCTTTCAAGGATGATGACAATGTATGCGCCCTCCAGAAGGGCGGAATCGGGACCCTTTCCCTGGAAGAGATAGAGAAGATGATAGAAACTGCGATAAAAAAGAGCAAGGAAATGAGAAAGCTGATAGCATGAAAACAAAAAAGGTTGGCTACACCGGGAAATATGGAGCAAGATACGGAAAAAAAATCAGGCAGAAGTTGCTAAAGATAGGAGCCCAGAAAAAACATCGATGTCCCAACTGCTTAAAGCTCAGGGTCAAGAGGGTCTCAGCCGGCATATGGAAATGTAATGCCTGCGGATTGAAATTCGCAGGAAAGGCTTACAAACCATATGAAAAATAAATTTTTTAAATAAAATTCAACAATCTGAGATTATGTACAAATGTCTCAACTGCGGAAGGGAAGTGAAGATTGAATTGAAGACTGCAAAGAAGATAATATGCCCCTACTGTGGGTATAGAATACTGAGAAAAACCAGACCAAATGTAGTCAAAAAGGTTTACTCTGATTAGGAGGTTAGGATATGGTTGAGGAATCAGAACAGGTTCAGCAGTTGCTTAATCAGGCACAGCTCTATCAGCAACAGATACAGAACATACTTGCCCAGAAAGAAGCATTAAACGTGCAGCTCATAGAGATAGGCAAAGCACTGGAGGAGCTCGATAAAACCAAGGAAGGGGAAGTGTATAAAATCGCCGGACCGATACTCATAAAGAGCAAGAAGACTGAAGCGAAGAAGGACCTCAAGGAAAAGCAAGACGCGATCAGAATGAGGTTAAAAACTATGGAGAGTGGAGAGAAAAGGATAAAGGATAAGATTGAGGATCTCAGGAACAAGCTCTCCGGACCAAAGAAAAAGCAGCCTATAGCCGAATAAGGTGGTTTTGTGGTAGGGAAGAATGATGAAAGGATAAGCAAATTGCTTGAGGACATACTGAAGGACAGGGGTGTCCCAAGGAACATAAAGTCCTCAATAGAGGAGTCTATAAATATTCTGAACAGCAAGGATCCTGAAGAGGAAAAGATCGCAACCATAATATCCATCCTGGACGAAGCATCAAACGACCCCAACCTCTCTCCACATGCAAGAACCAAGATATGGAA
Organism: Candidatus Aenigmatarchaeota archaeon; assembly: GCA_030670085.1. GTDB lineage: Archaea > Aenigmatarchaeota > Aenigmatarchaeia > QMZP01 > QMZP01. The sequence continues at coordinate 10,115 of DAOVCJ010000010.1, read as the reverse complement.
CATGGTTTCTGTTCTAGAGAGCCTGAAAAAATGATTCATGTTTTTTAAATCCCAACCGACATCTTTAAAAATCTAACTTTTACAATATATCACATCAGAATCGTATGACGACCTTGAGTTATCGTATCAAGTCGTCTCTCGAATTTGATGTTCAAGGAGGTTTTGCTATGGCTATTAGAAATTTGCTTTCTAGGTCAAGGGGCAGAGACTTTGAGGAAATAGAAGGTGAGGAGTACCTTGAAGTCAATGTGATGGATTCTGGAGCAGGAAGAGCTACAGGAAAGCTAGGAATAAGAATAGAGAATCTAGAAGAGTTCGCAGATGCAGAGAGGATTCTGAGACAGGTAAGGGAAGGCTCTATAATCTTCCTGAAGATAAAGGGGCTGAAAGACAAGGATATGGGAGAACTCAAGAGGGCAGTTGATAAACTGAAGAGGACAGTGATTGCAAACAACGGAGACATCATAGGGGTTGAGCAGAACTGGTTGATACTCACACCAGAATTCGTAGCGGTTCACAGATAGGGATTCGCCTCTTTACCTTTCCATTCAGAATTTATCTTAATCTTACACTTTCCAGATTCTTCGGAACAAGGGTTTCGCATCTGAAAAGCCTGTGCAAATCCCTCGCTAGCTCTACACACTTTTTATTTTCCCCATGGTTTACTATAATTCTCTCTGGTCTTGAGGTCAATCTACCCACGTAACCCACCAGCTGGTTTCTTCCAGAGTGACCAGTGAGGCCGTGAACCGTTTCAATGCCCATTTTTATTTCCAGTCCCCTGGTTTTGCCGCCAGTAGTGGATATGGGGACCTCCTTCCACCCCTTCTGTATCCTCCTTCCCAGGGTTCCCTCACCCTGGTATCCTATGAAAAGTAGTGTATTGTTCTTTCCCTCTGCCAGTCCCTTCAGATACTCTATGACCGGTCCACCAACAAGCATACCAGAGGTTGATATTATCACTGCGGGTTCAGAGGAGTCAATAACAGAATTCCTCTCCTTTGGAGCGACCCTGTTGAACATATCGGATAGGAAGGGATTGTTTCCCCTGTGGAATATCTCCCTCTGCAGGTTTCTGGAAAGGTATTCCGGGTACGCAGTGTGTATTGCAGTCGCATCCCAAATCATTCCATCTATGTAAACCGGGTACTGGAATTTATGGTAGGCGAGGATTGACATCAGTTCCTGCGCCCTCTCAACAGCGAAGCTTGGTATCAGGACTTTACCCCCCTGTTTCATGGTTTTATCTATTACCTGGAGAAACTCTTCCTCTATCTCAGTTCTCTTGGGAAGAACATCAGCAGAGCTTCCATATGTAGATTCCATTATAAGGGTCTCTACCCTCTGGAACTGCGGCCATGCTGGCTCAAGGAGTCTGGAGGGTCCAAACCTGAAATCCCCTGTGTAGAGAATATTGTGCAATCCATCCCCTATGTGCAGGTGAACGAGAGAGGATCCCAAAAGATGACCGGATGGTTGGAAGGTTAGTCTTGTGTCAGGGGTTATGTCAGATACTTCTCCATAATCAAGTGTAATGGTGTGCTTCACTGTTTTTTCCACAGCCTTCTTGGGGTATGGAGGTGTTTTCCCGTTCTTCTGGCAAACATCGATATAATCCAGGCAGAGCAGAACCATCAGATCCCTTGTGGGCGCTGTGCAGTAAAGGGGACCTACGTATCCTTTTTCGTACAGGTATGGTATGTATGCACAGTGGTCTATGTGTGAATGGGATAGACAAACGGCATCGAGTTTTTCCAGATCAAACTCCGGGGCGGTCAGATAGGGGGGGTTGTCAGAACCAGGGTCAGCGCCGCAGTCCATAAGGATATTTGAGTGGGGGGTTTGGACGAGTACGCAGCTCCTTCCAACTTCCCTGAATCCCCCGAGGGCGGAAATCCTTATCCATTCCTTGTTTCTGTCTATCCCTTCACCCTTCTCGTTAATTCTGGTTCCTATCTTGTTCAGGAATTTCTTTCTGTAGTCTATCTCTGAGTGAAGGAGGTTTCTCACTGCCCTTACTATATCAGATTTCAGGGCAGGGGCTCTCTCTATCTTCGGGAGCCAGTAGGTATGGTTCTTTATGTTTTTATACGTCTCCCCGCCTTTGCCTATAACCAGACCGGGCTTCTGGGCCTCGATAACAACCTTCCCTAGTTCCGGCTCAAAGTATATGGCCTGTATGCCTGCTCCCTCTGGAACGATCTTCTCTATCAGTTTCTTCGCCTTTTCCGCATCCATGGTTATGGAAAGATCCGGTCTTACCTCTACCCTTTTCTTGAGCTCCCTGACAATCTGTTTGATTATCTCTTCTGAGCTGGTAAAGAATTGCTTGTTCTTGGTGTATATCACTATCTCCGAGCCCTCGAACTTCACCTCGGTTATTTCAACGTCTGATGGGAGTCTCTTTTCAAATTCCCTCAGTATTGATATTGTCATTTTCTATCACTATCAAAATTTCCTTGGAATTCCCTAGAATGCGATTCGCCTAAAAATTCAATAGATTACTTCATCAGCTTTTTCACTTCTTCATCTGGGACCTCATGGAAGCCCCTTGAATTTATAACAGCAACATCAATCCCTGACCCTCCTGATGCTATGTCCCTCTTGGTTGCGGCATAGACTGCTCTCACAACCAGCTTCTTTGCATCCTCGATGGTCATTTTCTTCTTGAACTTATCCTCCAGCACCCCGAAAGCTGTCAGGCATCCCGAGCCGGTTGAAAAATACTCCTTCTCGTCTTGCATCCCTCCGGTAGGATCGAAAGAGAACAGTCTAGGACTGTCATCATAACCACCAACAACCAGTTGAACGATGTATGGGTAAAACCTTCTTGAGTAGAGGATGTTCGCGATTAGACTGGCAGCAGCGCTCACTGGTATCTTCTTTCCCTCGTTAAGTTTGTAGAGTTTGAGTTCTGCCTTTATATATCTGTCCAGGGCCTGGGCATCTCCAACAACTCCTGCTATTGTCATTGCAACATGCTTGTCAAGCCTTTTTATCTTTGATGTGTCCTTGCTTGCCACAAGGTAGCCCATGGTTGCCTTCCTCTCCGCTCCCAGGACAACTGCCCCATCACATATCATACCAACAGTTGTTGTTCCTGTCTTGAGTTTCTCAAACTTTTCTTCCATAAGAATCAGCTCTTTGCTTGTTTTTTAATTGCAATTCGTTATTTATAAGCTTTTTGCCCTCGTCTCATTCAGAATTTCGGTTTTCTCTTGAGTCTGCTCAGCAGTATCGAGAGGTCGAGCTCGTACTTGCCCGGACCCATCCTTATGACTATGGGTTTCTGGGTAAATAGATTGGCCACGTCTATAATGTACTTCCCTGGTTTCACAACCCTTATTGCCTCGAGGTCCAGGACAACCGTTTCGTCTTTCTCGATTCTTTCCGGCTCAATTATGTCCCTTATGTCCTTCTCTATCTCCTCAACCTCCCGGGGGGTGAGCCTCTCTATCTCCTTTTCCACACTGTCCAGAACCTCCTGTCTGACATAGAAAAAGAACTTTGAACCGCATTCATCGCATCCCCTAAGCAGATACTCCGCATCGTCAGGATGAATCTTCCCGCACCTCGCGCATTTGTTTGGCATAAAAATTCCTAATTACACGTAAAGCAGCAGTTCCTCAGGATTCTTCTTTATCTTCTGGACCAGCTTTGCAGGGCCTATGATTGTCATTCCCCTCTTCTTTCCTATTATCCTCTCAACAAGCATGTTCCTGAACTTGTCCATGTTTCCCATCTTTTTGTCAATGGAGTTTATCGAGCTCAGTTCTATTCCTGTGAAGCTCCCTGTTATGCTTCTCATGGTCTCCTTTATCAGGTTCAGCTCTTCCTCCATACTGAGCTTTGCATCTATAAGGATTATCGTATTCTCCTTGAGGTCCTTCACGATGGCCTTGAACCTGTCCCTCTTGAACCTCTCGTATGGAAGTAGTTTTATCCTTATGTTCATTTCATCACTTCAGGCTATCGAGCATGGACTTGTAGAGATCCTTCATGTTGTTTCCTTGCTTTGCTGAAATTCCTATGGTTCTGTAGCTTGGGAATGCGTTCCTTATCACGCCAGTCTTTGAGCTCTTCAGGTCAATCTTGTTTGAGACTATTATGAGAGGGATATCCCTTGCATCAAGGTTCCCAAGGATTGTGATGTTAACCTGGTTTATCGGATCCCTGGTTGAATCCAGAACAACCATGACAAGGTCCATGTTGTCCAGCCACTTTATCGACTCAATCACGCCCTTTGTCGCCTCCTTCGCCCGCTGCTTCGCATCTTTCCTCTTTATCCCGTACTTGAGGAAGTTCTCAAAATCTATCTTGGTTGCGATTCCCGGGGTATCTATTAGATTGAAGGTCAGGGATTTTCCGTCAGCCTTCATGGTTATCTTTTCCTTCACCTGGATTTCTCTTGTCTCATGGGGGATAACAGAAGCAATTCCCAGCTCCTCACCAAGCCAGTCCACACATATCCTGTTTGCAAGCGTGGTCTTTCCAGAATTCACAGGACCATAAATACCGATTTTGAGGTCTTTCTTTTTCCTGAACATCGCATTTATGATAGAACGTATCTTTCTCCTGAGCCCGTCCCTGAATCTCTTGAGTTTTCCTGCCATGACAACTCCAAACCGATGTTGATTAAGAATAATTAAGATTTTATTTAATATTGGAGGCATAATATTTAAGTTTATGTGGGTAACGATTTTCTAATAAAATGCTATATCTAGGCGAGAATGAGCAACTCCGGGTTGAAGAGCAAGATAATACCTAGCATTATCATTACCGCTCCTTTTTGCGAAAATGGTCAAAAAAGATAATTAATCCAGAGACTATTATCGCTAAAATTATAAGCTCAAAAATAAAGGAAATATTTTCTAATAAGGTATAATTCCATGCCAGAACTGACCCTAAAAATAGAATTATAAAACCAGAAATAAGCTTCAATCTTCTTATCCAAAGTTTACCAAATCTTTTTTCTCCTAAAGTTATAGCAAAAATTGAAATTATAATTAACATGGGAATAATATACACCAAGTTGTAAAAAATTAAATAAAGATAATATTGCAAATAAGGAAGACTCGAAGAAGTTAAAATTTTCGTATAGGCTAAAGGGATTCCAAAGGTACAGGCAATTGCAACGAGGCTGATTGTACTAGCTATTATGGTTGTTCCAACCACCAAGCCTAAAATAGATTTTGATAGGCTTAAATTTTTAACTCTCTCCATGAACTTTGATTTTCCCCCCTTTGAAAGGCTAAAAGAGACTCCTTTTTGAAAGAAAAAATAGTCCTTAAGATTTATTATCCCAGCAAAAATACATATAGCACCTGCGATTATAGTTAAGATGGCAATCTCTTTTCCCATTATAAAAATGTTAAGTAAAACTGCCATAAACAAGAAATAATAAAGAGCAAAGAAAAAAGCAAAGATACCTCCAACTAAAAACATTCTTTTTCTCGCGCCTGCCAGCCCTAATAAAGCGGCTAAAAGGAAAAATAAAACAAAAAACCCACAGGGGTTGGTAAGTCCGTCAACTATAGCTAAAATCACTGTAAGAACTGGTAAGGAAAATTCACCGATTTCTATCTTTCCAAAGAAAGGAATTTCAATAACCCCCTGTTTCCCCATTTCTTTTTCTGGTTCACTTGTAGCAGCTTTAGAAAAATTTATGTTTAAGAAAAAGAAAGCCATCAGCACTGCTATAATTACACCAACAATGATTCTTTTATTATTTTCTCCCATTTCACCCACCTTTAAATTTGACTTTTTTATAAATCAAAGCCCCCATGCCTACAATAATGATTATGGGAATGAGCAAAATGACCATATTGTCAAATTGAATGCCTGGTTCCCCTGGCCCACATTCCTCGGTTTCTTCGTAAGGCTCACATTCATAGTTGGTTTCAGCCGAGCATCTATAGTTCGTTCTTGTCTTTTCCCCTCCGATACATGCAGACCACTCCGAGGGTTCTGGACAGGAACACCCAGGCGTATCTATTTTAATTGCATTTTCAAAATCTTTGTAGGGAATGAAGCCATGGCCCGGAAAAGCAATTCCAGAGAATTCAGCTTTTTGGGGCTCTGCTGATTCAAATTTCTTACCATTAAGAATCTGGGAAACATCATCAGTAAAAAGTAAATCTTTTAATGTTTTGTTATTTATATTCTCATTTCCTGTTATTTCTTCAGATATTTTTTCTCCATCCCACTGAAAAAGCCAGGTATTTTCTTCTAAAGAGATTAAAATTCTTCCATTAGCCCAAATTTTAGGCTTTCCTAGCAATTTGTTTAAATCAAGTTCTTCTAATGAGACTGATCCTTCAAGCAAAGGGCAGAGATTTGATGTTTTAGCTTTAATATCGGCTTCTCCGGCTGGAACATCAAGCCTTCCCATTCTTATATTATCTTTATCAATGCTGAGATAAGGCACAGCGGCTGGAGTTTTATATTCCATAGCATATTTTCCAAAAAACTGAGAATTTGGATCTTGATAATCACCACCAAGCCATATGTATTCGATCACTACCAAATTATCATACTTTTCTGTCCACTCGGTTAAAACCACAGGATCAGTAAATGCACAATTTGGACAGCCAATGTAAGTAAAATATATCGTACATACAGCTTTGTCTGCCTGAACAGAGACAGGAAGTAGCAATATGCCCAATATTGACAAAGTCAATATCAAACTTATCTTTCTCATAGATTCTAATATTATGAAACCATATATATATTTAAGTTTCAAAATATGAAACCATACTATGGAACACCAAAAGAAGGTCATTCTGATTGCATTGTTTGTAGTTATATTTGTTCTGCTTGTTTCTCTCAGCTCCTGGTATGTTCAGCTTATAATAGAATCGGGAACAGTTTGCAGCTGTGCAATACCCCTTCCCATCCTGCTACCAATCATTGCATCAGTAGGCCTCCTAATAGGGACTCTTATATACTCTATGTATTCCCCAGGTATCGAGAGAAAACCAATAGACAGGAAATCATTGCTCATGTTCTTCGAGGAGACAGAGCAGAGAATAATGGATACCATACTCTCGAACAGGGGAGAGGTATCCCAGGCAAGGATTGTAAAACTCACAGGACTCCCCAAGGTGAAGGTGTTCCGCTCCCTTGAGAAGCTGAAAATGAAGGGTATAATAGAAAAGGAGAGCAAGGGGAAAACGAATACCATAAGGCTCACTGAGAACGTGGCAAAACTATTCCAGTAACCTATCCTGTTAATTTTTTCAGGTTGGTTAGTATCTCAGCAAAAACATCCTGATATTCCTTTTTGTACACAACTATCGGCTTCATCTTTATCATTGAGTCCACGAAATCCTGGGTGTATGGTATCCTGCCCAGGATGGGAATATTGTTTTTCTTTGCAAATGCCTCTATTTTTTTGCAGAATCTTTTTGCAAGATTGGATTTGTTTATGACCAGACCCTTGGGGATTTTGAAGTGGTCAGCTATGTAAAGGACCCTCTTGAGGTCATGTAGAGCGGATGGCGTGGGTTCTGTGACAGCGATCACGAAATCCGTCCCGTTTATTGATGCTATTACAGGGCAACCCACCCCTGCAGACGAATCTATCAGCATGATTTCGGATTTCAGCTTCTCTGCAATCTGGTCTGCTCTCTTCCTTACCTCTGCAACTACTTCTCCAGAAGCCAGTTCCCCGAGCTTGAGCTCCCCTGTTGCCAGGTCAACACTATATTTCTTTCCTGTATATATTGTCCCGATCTTCTTTTTCCCTTTACCTATCGCATTCACTGGACACGCAACTATACATGCCTGGCATCCTATGCAAAGGTCCGGGACAAATGCCGGGTATTTCCCCTTAACAGAAACTATGGCATTCTGCTTGCACACCTTGCCACATTCACCGCATTTTGTGCATTTTTTGAAATCCCACTTCGGTATTAACTGGAAAATATCCATGTCCTTCTTTCTCTTGACAGATAAAATCAAATGGTCGTTAGGGCATTCAACGTCCGCGTCCACAAGCAGAACCTTCTTTCTCCTTGCAAGTTCAACAGCAAGGGCTGTCGCTACTGTGGATTTTCCTGTTCCCCCCTTTCCACCGGTCACGGCTATTTTCATTTCTTTCCCTCTCCTATTATCTCTTTTACTGCTCTAATTACAACCTCATTGTTTTCCGGGGTTGAGGTCGTGAACTTAACAAAATTCTTTCCGAGCCCTTGATGTTTTGCAATCTTTATCATTATATTTCTTTCTTTAAGTTCTTTTGCAAATTGTTCACCATCCAGAGGAATTTTTGCTAGGAAGAAGTATGTTTCGCTTGGGTATGTTTTTATTCCAAGTCTTTCCAGGGATTTGGCAAGCTCCCCTGTCCATCTTTTCAGTTTCCTTACCCTTTCCATTACTTTATCTATATTCTTCAGCACAGCTACCGCAGCTGCCTCGCTTGCCCTGCATAAAGGATAAGCATCATTATGCTCATCCATATACCTTGCCCATTTCTTAGGCAGGATAGCATAACCCACTCTGAAGCCTGCCAGGCTGAAGCCCTTTGAAAACGTTCTCGTCACAATGAGATTCTCATATTGCTCTACCAAATTCACGGCTGGCTTTCCTCCGAATTCTATGAAGGCCTCGTCTATGAGGAAAATGGTCTTTGGGTTTTCCTCAATAACTTCTAGTGCATCCCTTATGTTAAATACCCCTCCAGTGGGGTTGTTTGGATTTACTATGGGTGCAATGCTTGTTCTAGTAGGGATTTTCAGTTCTATCATATCCATGAGAAAACCCTTGTCTTCTCTCAGTTGCGTAAAGGTTTTTCTTTTGGCTATTTCCTCAAAGAGTGGATAGGTGGGAGCCAAGAGATGGGTTTTCTTGCCAAATATTGAAAATAACTGCCTAAGTATGAGCTCTGACCCTGCATTTATGTGGATGTAATTAGTCGGGATATCTATATAGTTTGATATTTCTTCCTTCAATCTCATGGAATATGGTTCAGTATAATAATTGCTTTTTTCTAATTCAAGCTTTGCAGCTTCTACTGCCTCCTTTATAGGCGGAAGAGGATTTTCACACAAGGCAAGTTTTATTCCTTTAAACTCTCCGCCACCTTTTTCGTTTATAGCCGCTGCCTTGTACCCTATCCCTTTCACACCCCTTAGACCAATCATAAAAACCCTTTCAATAGTCTAGTCCTCTGACAGTTTTTTTCTTTTTGTTGTAGTAATGCTTCACCCCCACTACTCTTGAAACAAGGTCAGCCATTTTTAGAATTTTCTCACTACAATAGCGTCCAGTAAGGATAACATGCATGCTGCCTATTTTTTTGAGTAATGATATCAATTCATTTTCTTCTATTAACCCATATTTTATTGCATACAATATTTCGTCCAAGATTAGCAAGTCACACTCCTTTTCAAGAGCAATCCGCCTTGCCAGTTCCATCCCCTCCTTTGCCTTTGATCTATGCGCCTTGTATTGATTTTTGCCTAGAAGAAAAAAGGGAGGTCCCTCAAGATAAATATCGATCCTATGTACTGTAACAGATTTATTTCCTTTAAGGAAGGTGTACTCACCTATTGTTTTTCTCCCCTTCATGAAATGGATTATTACTGCTTTTTTGTTATGACCAGCCATCCTTATCGCGTGACCTATTGCTGCGCTTGTTTTTCCCTCACCCCTTCCTGTATAAACAATTATTTTTCCTTCCATTTCATCAACCCACAGTTATAGATTTGAAATCCTTGAGTAAAATACTTTTCATTCCTGGATTGTATGTTGCAACAGCAGGATGATACTGGGGTATTACTCTTTCGATTCCCGCGAGGTTGGTGAGCCTGAAAACCCTGCCATGCAGGTTGCTTATTTTCCCTTGTACTAGGCCAAATTTGTTGAATATGTAGGACATTGAAAAGCTCCCAAGCGTTACGATTATCATTGGCTTGATTATTGCTATCTGGGAATCCAGATAAGGCGTGCATGCCTTTATTTCCTCTGGATTCGGGCTCCTGTTTTCCGGTGGTTTGCACTTTAAAATGTTTGTGATGTATATATCCCTTCTATCAATTCCTATAGATTTCAGCAGTTCATCAAATACCTTTCCTGCCTTTCCGACGAACGGTTTACCCTGCAAATCCTCGTTG
>DAOVCJ010000029.1 GCA_030670085.1 Candidatus Aenigmatarchaeota archaeon | reverse complement strand
AACATTCTTATAGCATCTGTAAGCTGTATTTCGCCACCAAAACCAGGCTTCACTTTCTTCAAGCATTCAAAAATTTCAGGAGTGAGCAGGTATCTGCCTGCTATTCCCAGATCAGATGGAGCCTCAGAAAGCTTTGGCTTTTCAACCAGGTCCTCAAGCAGGTATAATCCGTTACCAGCATTTTCCCTTATTTTTATTATACCCTTTGTGGAGATTTTTTCCTTAGGTATCTTTTCAACTGCTATAACACTCGACTTGTGTTTTTCATAAATATCAATCAATTGCTTTGTGCAGGGAACCTCGGATTTTATTATATCATCACCCAGGAGAACCGCAAATGGTTCTTTACCCACGAACGTCTTGGCGCACAGAACAGCGTCTCCAAGACCCCTGGGGTTCTTCTGTCTTATGAAATGGATGTCAGCTAACTTAGAAACATCCTCGAGCTTTTTTACCAGATCTGGTTTGTTCTTTTTCTTAAGAAACTCGACCAGTTCGAAGGAATTGTCAAAGTGGTCCTCTATCGCTCTCTTTCCCCTACCGGTTACTATCAGTATATCCTCTATGCCAGATGCAACCGCCTCCTCAACAACAAACTGTATGACTGGTTTGTCTATTATGGGCAGCATCTCCTTTGGCTGGGCCTTGGTTGCAGGCAGGAACCTGGTTCCCAAGCCAGCAGCTGGAATCACGGCCTTTCTGACCTTCATATAATCACCAGCAAACCCCCTCGAAATCCTTCACCTTGTTCGGATTCAATGCTTTGCGGCCCTCAATTATAACCCTGTTTTTCATCACACTGAAATCCTTATCCTCCAGGTTTTTAAAATCTTCCCACTCTGTCAACACTAGGCATGCATCACTTCCCCTTAACGCTTCCTTTGCTGTTTTGCAGTAAAGCAAACCAGGGAAAATCTCTTTGAAGTTATCCGTTGCCCTTGGATCGTATGCCCTTACCCTTGCACCGAATTTTAGCAATTCCTTCACCACCCCTATGGAGGACGCCCCCCTAACATCGTCTGTGTTTGGTTTGAAAGCAAGGCCAAGGACGCATATGTCCCTTCCCCTCAGAGTTCCTACACGTTTTCTAAGGAGGTTTACAATCCTGACAGGCTGCCTTTCGTTAAGGTTCAGAACCTCCTCCAGATAGACAGGGTCATATCCAATCGTTTTGCTCTTATTCACCAATGCCTTGAGGTCCTTTGAGAAACAAGAACCGCCAAAACCGATACCTGCCCTAAGGAAGTGAGGGGATATCCTGTGGTCAAGACCAATACCCATCATAACCTCATAAACATCAATCCCGAGATTCTTGCAAAGGTTTCCAATCTCGTTCGCAAAGGATATCTTTGAAGCCAGGAACGCGTTTGACGCATACTTTACCATCTCAGCGACCTTAAGATTCGTTCTCAGTATGGGAGCATTGAAGTTCGCGTAAAGTTCTACAAGGACGTCGCCAGACCTCCTGTCAAGCTCGCCTATGACTATCCTATCGGGATTCAGAAAGTCTTCAAGGGCGGAACCCTCCCTGAGAAACTCCGGATTCATGCAAACACCAAAACCCTCCCCTGCCTTTTTACCTGAGAACTCCTCCAGGTTCGGTATAACCAGCCTTTCCGTGGTCCTAGGCGGGACAGTGGATTTTACAACAACAACGTGATACGAATCTTTTTTGGCAAGTATCACTCCTATTTCCCTTGAAACCTTATCTATGAACTTCAGATCAGAGCTCCCGTCTCTCTTTGATGGTGTGGGAACGCATATGAAGGAAACGTCAGAATTCTTCACAGCATAATCCATGTCACTGGAAACCTCCAGATTCTTCTTTTCAATAACCCCCTCAAGCAGATCCTGCAAACCGGTTTCATAGACAGGAGACTTCCCTTTCTCTATTTTCTCGAGCCTTTTTTTATCAATATCCATGCATATCGAATGATTCTTCTTGCTCGCAAAACCAACCCCAGTGGCAAGACCCATGTAACCCGTTCCCACTATCGATATTTTCATAATATCACATTATCCGCTATAATTTAAAAGCATAATTTAACTATGACAAAACAATAATTAATTATGAAGGCCGTTACACTCATATCAGCCATCATATTCATAGCAATAACCCTATCTGTTGTAGCGATTGTATATCAATCCGGGATGCCCCTGATAGAGAAAATGCAGCAGAGTGCAGCGTTGGATAGAATGGGTGACGCCTTCTCTGACATTGAT
>DAOVCJ010000003.1 GCA_030670085.1 Candidatus Aenigmatarchaeota archaeon | reverse complement strand
TGGAAATAAGAGATAATATCTTCCATATGGGCCGACCCAGATTCTCGATGGACGGCTCGTTCCAACCTAGCCAAGCCGTCTTACGCTCTTCGAACTGGGGATCTCTGCCTTGTAAGGGCAGCGTCCTAACCAACTAGACCATCGGCCCGCGTATTAGATTAATTTATAATTTACAATAGTTTATAAAGAATTATTGTGCGCCATTAGTCTAGAGGCAGGACACGGGCTTCCCAAGTTGAAACCTCCAGCGGGTTTCAACACTTCCGGCAATCAACGGGAAAAGCCTGTAACGCGGGTTCGATTGTACTGCTGGATGAGGAGCTAGCAGGGCTGAACATCCCGCATGGCGCATTGTTTTTCTAGAAATAAAAGCGCTGGGAGAGGGATTTTCAACAGACGGCTTGTTTCGGTTTATCCAAGTCGTCGTACGCTTTTGAACCCTCGCGTGCTTACGCACACACGGTTAGCAACCGTGCGCCTTTAACCATTACCGACCGCATCAATTCAAGATAACAGCTCTCGGCCATCCCAGCACTTAAGTTTATAAACCTTTATTTTATATTTAGTTTATAAGCTATATTTCATATTAAAGGGTGGAGGTGTTCTAATGGCAATAAAGATCGCGAGTGTTTCTGAAACATGGATGAAGGATGTTTTTACGGATAAGGGTCAGTACTGCGGAAAGGTTGAAGACGTAGAATGCGATTTGAAAAGATTCAAGATAAGGTCAATTGTAGTAAAGGCGGCAAAGAGCTCTTATCTCGGTAAAATGCTTGGTGACAAGAAGGGATTGATTATACCATTTCCGATGGTGAATGCAATCGGAGATATAATACTGGTAAAGCATATATCCGCTCCTGTGACCGAGGAAGAGGAAGTCCCAGCAGAGAAAAAATCTACGGAGTGAGCTCCCTTGAAAGCTTAGACAAAAGTCTTGCTCTGTTGTTTTTAATGTAAACCATATCCTCCACCCTACACCCACCCCAGTTCTTTAGATATACGCCAGGTTCTACTGTGAAGACCATTCCGTTCTGAATCGTGTCTTTGGAAACAGGTCTCTCATGGACGCTGAGACCGACACCGTGTCCGATTGAATGCATCTTCTTGTATCCGAGTTTCTCATACAGTTTTTTTGAGAAGTCCTCAAGAACATCGAACCTTACTCCTGCCCTTGCGTTGTCTATAACCTGGTTCTGAATCTCCAGAACATCCTCATAGACCTTTTTCTGTTTCCTGTTCGGTTTCTGGCAAAATGTCCTTGTCATGTCAGAGCAGTAGCCATTAAACCTGACCCCGATATCCATTATCACAAAATCCTTTGCTTTTATCTTCCGCTTCCCAGGCAGGTAATGAATAAATGCGGAATTCCTTCCAGAGGCGATTATAGGAGGGAACGCATTCTCCACTCCGAGGTCAACAACCCCTTTGTTGATCCACCCAGAAGCCTCGAATTCAGTCCTGCCGACAAGCCTGACCCCCTGGAAAAGATTCTCTGTTATCTTTACTGCTTTTCTTATCTGTCTCATCTCCCAGTCATCCTTTACCATCCTGGGGATTTTTATGCGAGGCCCGAAGGGCTTCAGTCTTATCCTAAGTTTTTTCAGTTTCATGAAAACCCCTGCATTCATATTTTTCTCATCAAAACCCACGGATTTGTATCCACTGAGCTCTTTCACTATATCCTTGAACTCGCTAAAGAAACGGACCTTCGCAGTCCTCAGGTCCCGTGCGTAGTTGCTGAGACAGGAAATGATGAGCAATGGTTTTGAGTTGGGATCCACCAGAAGGAAGGCAGCATCACCTGTTAGTTTGGACCCGGTGTAGTATGTTATATCTCTTGGACTCGAAAGCAGGAGGGCATCCAGCTTGCTCTCCTTGACAAGTTTTCTCAGTTCCCTTATTCTCTTGGAGAAATCAGGTTTCATACTTATATTTGGTCTCTAATTAAATAAAATGTATCTGGAGAGACTCGTAGAAGAGCAAACAAAACTCGCTAGGCAGGTCTCCCTTAAGGACGGATTCAAGAGCATAAAAAGGATTGCCGGATTCGATCTCGCGTTTTCTGGTAAAAAGATTTTCTGTGCTGGGGTTGTGTTAGACTACGAAACCCTTGAACTGATTGAAAAGAGGGTTATCAGGAGCAAGGAGATATTCCCATACATACCCACGTTTCTCTCATACAGGGAGTTTCCCGCAGTACTGAAAACCTATATGAGACTGAAGAAAAAACCAGACCTTATTCTTTTGGATGGTCAGGGCATCTGCCACCCAAGGGGGTTGGGTTTGGCGTCGCATGTTGGGGTTTTCCTGAACAAGCCAAGTATAGGGATTGCGAAGTCAAGGCTCTGTGGGGAATTCAGGGAACCAAGAGCTGAAAAACCAGAGAAGATAATATTCAAGAAAAAGCAGGTAGGCTGGGCCTTCAGAGACAAGAGGTTCAAACCAATCTTTATCTCGCCAGGGCACAGGGTTTCTCTGAGAGAGTCCCTGAAGATTGCCCTGGCTTGCCTGAAGAATCACAGGATTCCCGAACCCCTCAGGCTTGCACATTTATATGCAAACGAGGCAAAGGTGAAGCATGAAAGTCGTAAAACTCGGTGATATAATCCGGAATGACAAGACAAGGAAAAGGATAGTTGAGGCAATGATAACAGGAAAGATATTCATTTACCCGACCGATACAATATATGGCATAGGATGCAACGCAATGGACTCTGATGTGGTTAAAAGGATAAGGGAACTGAAGAAATCCTATCAGCCATTTTCCATAATCGCTCCCTCAAAGGGATGGGTAAAGGAGAAATTGTTTGTAAAACACCCTGAGTTTCTGAAAAGGCTCCCCGGGCCATACACGTTTGTGTTTAAGAAGAGGAACCCTGATTTTCTTTCGTCTGTTTCTGACTTGGATTCCTTGGGGATAAGAATACCAAAACACGTTTTCTCGGAGTTGGTGTATGAGGCAGGTGTTCCTTTTGTAACGACTTCTGTGAACCTTTCCGGAGGAAAACTAGTAACCAAACCCGAAGAGTTACCCGATGAAATGAAAAATGCAACGGATTTCTTGGTTGATGTAGGGGTTTTGAACAACCCACCATCCAAGGTGATAGATCTAACTTCTGAAGAACCCAAGGTTATAAGAGAATAAATAGCGCCGAGGGCAGGAGATTCGAAAGCTCTTTTCTTTGGAAGCGAGTGAGCTTGCGAACGAAGCTCCTTTTTGCTTAAGCTTTTTCTGAAAAAAGCTTATTTCGAACCTGCAAGTCCTTTCGGACACCAGATCTCTTAACTTGAGCTAACTCATCATCTACCGCCGCAATCCGAGTCAAGCCAACTTCTCATCACCCGCGAATCAACACAGGTTCAAAAGATCTAGTGCTCAAGTATCGCCAATCACTGATTACTGGCGCAATGGCTCACAATACTGTTTAGCCGTTCTGCCACCTCGGCACTATATATAGAAATTGTTTCTGCTTATTTAAACTTTGTTTTCCCTAGGGAAATTTAATAAAAGATGAATGGCTTAACTGTATTATGATAAAGGGGATAATCTTTGATTTAGGAGGTGTTTATCTTAATAGGGGAATTAGAAAAGCATTCAGAGAAAATTTTACAAAAATGTTTAACTTATCCTTTGATGAAAATAAACCATTTCCGATTTTTGGTGAGAATCTTTACCCTAGTGGATTTGTGTCTGGCAAAACCAGTGAAGAACAGTATTGGAAGTTATGCGAAAATGATTTGGGAATAAAGATAGATCCTGAAAAACTTAGAACAATCTTATTGAACACCTTTGAAGAACAGAAAGACGTGGTCGCTCTGGTCAAAAAGTTGAAGGGAATATATCAGCTGGGTCTGTTAAGTGATATGCCAAAAGAATGGGCAGACTGGCTGGAAAATAGATTTCATGTTTTCAGAAATTTTGATGCGGTCGTGATATCCGGTTATGAGGGCACGGAGAAACCAAATCCGGAAATTTATCATTTAATACTGAAGAAATTAAAACTAAAAGCAGAGGAATGTATTTTCATAGATGATTGGGAAAGAAACCTAGAATATCCACCTAAGATAGGGATGAAAACTGTTTTATTCAAAAACTCTGAACAATTGAAAAAGGAATTAAAAGAACTTGGAATCACAGTTTTAAATTATGCTTGAACTTGGCTTTTTCCGCTTTGTCGAGTTTCCATGCATCCTCGATAAGCATGTCAGGGATTCTGTTTTCCAGAATAGGATATGCAAGCTTGCATTTCTTGCAGACTATGAACATGTTCTTCTTTTCTATGCTACTCTTACACTTGGGGCATGCCATTATCTCGAGTAGTTTCGGGTCCATGTTTTCTTTTATCTTTACTATTTATATAAAGATTATGAAAAAGATAATCCTTGTTCCCACATCGCATGTAGCGAAACAGAGCCTGAAAAAGGTAAAAGAGGTTATAGAGAAGGAAAAACCCGACTGCGTGGCAGTGGAGCTGGATATGAACAGGTATTCAGCCATGAAGGAGCAGGAAAAAACCTCTTCCCTGGAAGCCCTGAAAACCCTTGGATTCATGACATTTCTCCTTTACTGGGTTCTCAAGAAACTCCAGTCATGGCTGGGAAAGAAGCTGGGAATATTGCCGGGCTCTGAAATGATTCAGGCTGTTGACGTTGCAAGAAAGGCGGGTATAAAGGTCGCGTTAATAGACAGGGACATGAGGATAACCCTCCTGAGGGTCAAAAGCATTTCATGGAAGGAGAAGATGAAACTCCTACTCTTCCTCTTCAAGGGCCTGACCATAGATTACCTCTTACTCAAGATAAGGAAGGATGGAAAGGCAATTGACCTGGACAAGGTTCCCCCAAAGGAACTGATAGAGCAAGCAATGGAAATGATGAAAAAAGAATTCCCACAGCTCTACAGGGTTCTGGTCAAGGAAAGGGATGAATTCATGGCCTCAAGACTGAAAGACATGTCATCGAAGTTTGAGAAGATAGTTGCTGTCACAGGCGCGGGTCACACCAACGGACTGCAAAAACTGCTTGGATGATTAATCTTTATATTTTTGCTTAAACTTTTCAATCAAGCTTTTAATATAATCTCTTGCTACCTTAAAACCGTAAACTATTTCATCAAACCCCGGTTCTGGAACCCAGGTCATACAGTCCTGACCTACTATTGGTCCTTCTTTTGGTAGACGAAATTCTAATCTATAATTAATTCCATCTCTATCTTTTTTCGTTATTTCTCCTTTTTCAAACTGTTCCAAATCCATTACCTCTTTCCATTCAGTACAGTCCCTACCCGCTACAATGGGACCATCCATGATTTCTTTTCTGTAATATTTATTACCAACTCTTATCATATAATCACCCATTTGTCACTAATAAATAGTTACAATTAAGGGTATTTAAAGGTTTCGGTTGTCTACAGAATCCTGAAAACCTCTCTCATTCTGACGTCGGTATTCACACAGCCGTCCCTGAGCAATTCCACTGCCTGAACGGATACATCCAAGTTATCAAAGGCCATGACAATCTCCTTCATGCAGGCAATACCCAAAACCGCCTTTGGCTTGAACTTCTTGATTATATTTATAACCATTGATCCGCCGGGGGCTATGAAAACCCTGTACCCGAGAGATTCGGCCTTGGTCTTTATTTTGTAAACCTTGCAGGAGTTTTGGTTGCCGCAGCCATTGCAGGCGTAACCGAGTTTTGTTAATTTGGCCTTGCATTTCGAGTTTCTCAGGCACTGTGGAAGAAAAACCATCTTGTACTTTGGATGTATCTTCCTGAAAACGTCCCTGTAAAAATCATTTTTTAACTCTACATAGAGCTTATCTATGTTTTCTGGTTTTACCCCTAGAAACCGAAGCGTGGATTTGAGAGCCTTCCTGGTGCTAAAATCAGCACCTATGTTTATTATCTTCTGTACAAGTCTTTTCATCAAACCTCCCCATCAATCTGTACCAATCTCTTTATCCTCTCCTGTAGAGGCGGGTGGGTGGAGAAGAGATTAGAAAACCAGTTCCCTCTGAATGGGTTGACAATCCAGAGGTGGGATGTTGCAGCAGGTCCCCTTATTGTTTTTTTCTCCAATACTCCTGAAATCTTCTTCAGGGCAGAGGCAAGGGATCTTGGTCTTTTTGTTATGACAGCTGATGTGTAATCAGCCTTGAACTCCCTCCCTCTCGATATAGCGAGTCTCACTATGAGGGCAGCTATGGGAGCAAGGATAACGATGGCCAGCATTGGCAGAATATTAGCTCCACCCCCCCTTCTGTTACCAAAGAACATGGACCAGTACGCAATCTGCGCGACATATGCAATAGCCCCTGCAATGGCTGCTGCCATGCTCGCGACCATAACATCCCTGTTCTTTATGTGTCCAAGCTCATGAGCTATGACAGCCTCTATCTCGTCCTCCTTCAGATCAAGCAAACCACTGGTAACGGCTATCACAGAGTGCTCTGGGTCCCTCCCTGTTGCAAATGCGTTTGGTATCGGTTCCTTGGTTTCAATCATATATATCTTGGGTGCTGGTAATCCGGCATCCCTTGCAAGCTTCTTTACCATGTCCTCAAGCAATATGTTCTTTGTTGGCTTAGCCTTGTACATTCTGAGAACAATCCTGTCCGAGTACCAGTACGATAAGAAGTTAATCACTATCGCCAGAATGAGTGCGAAGGTAATCCCCCACAATCCCCCAACAATCCAACCTATGACTAACAAGATACCTGTTAACACGCTGAGAAGTATGGCTGTGCTGAACATAATATCACAGTGTTATATTGTTTATCTCAACATTTTATATTCTTATTATATTTAAGCTTAATATGGATTTTGAAGAAATCATTTCAGTTTCAATTTCTTTATTATCTCATTAGCTACTCGCTCTGGTTTCTTACCTGTTGTATCGATATCCAAAACCTTCTTTCCCATTTCCAAGGCCTCGGTCTTGCAGACCTCCATTATCTCTGCTATCACATTCTCCTCTATCTTTTCAAACCACCATTGCTTTTCCTTCCCTCTTTTTCTCAGTTCTTTTGCGTTGACCCTCAGAATCACAACCATATCTCCAGGTAGCTCATGAGCATAATGGGATTCAATAATCAGATCCTCCTCCTTTTCAACTATCTTGCTCACGACCTCCTTTACCCTATCGATATCAACAACCTTCGCTTTCCTTTTCTCGTCATAACCACAGTAGAGATTCCTCTCTCTTGCAAGGTCATTAAGGCTTATAACCCTCCATCCCAATTTCTCACCCAAAACCTCAGCGACTGTGGTTTTCCCTGCAGCCGGGGTCCCGGATATGAGTAGAATCATATTTAGATTTTGCACTGATGATTTAAATCAGAATCAAGTGTTTTAAAAACCAAACAGGGAAGATATCCAAGCAAAGAATCCATTTATCCATTCAAGTATCTGGCCCCACCACGCAGATTCCCTCACCACGAGAAGATTCCCAATCATGCCATCTTCATATAGACCCTCAGAGAGAAGGATTACACTTATCTCTTTATTCCCTTCGGACTCCGGGGTGTATGGGAATATGAAGTTCTTTATCTCATCCTTATCGATGTAGAATTCCCTGGTCTGGCTTTCCCCACCAATCTTTACCTGAAGCTCTCCCCTGACCTGTTCCAGACCCTTCACTGTAACATTAAGGAACAGGGAATCCTCCAGGGTTATGTTCTCTGGTATGGAAACCTTCTCTATCTTCACATGCCTCTTTGATATCACTGTCAAATCCTGCTCCAGAAGATCCCCAGAGGATGAGAAAAACTTTAGCTTTACATCTCCTGGGGTTGCAGGCGCCCGCTGAGTCCATGTGAGTTTCGCCTGATGCCCGGGATCCAGTTCAAGATCCTTGCTTTGCATTTCTTCATCTATGATAAGATAGGCCTTCAGGCTCTTCTTTGAAAAGCCATGGTTTTCAAGGGTCGTTTCTACTGTGAAGACCTGGTTTGGGGTAAGGACCTTAGGTGTGCTCATCCTTACATGAACATTCTTGGTGAGCGCTCTTGCCCTGAGCTGTGGCTTTTTCAGCGCTCCTGCAGCGTAGACAGAAACAGGACACGTATAAATCGTACTCCCCTTAAGTTTTGCTGTCTTCACAAACCAGAAGAGTGTCTCATTCCCGCAAAAAGCCAGGGTCTGGTTTTCTATGGGGATATCAAGAAAATATCCTTCACCTATTGCACAGCTCTGGATCTGCATATAGCTTAGTACACACTCTGAGGATGATAAACTTGAGACCCTTGTGAGGAGCAGAGCATATGATTCACCTCCAACCTCCTCTGGTACGAACTCAGCCTGAATCCCAACCCTTTCAGAATCCTCTATTTCTATAATATCTATCTCAGGTTCGTTCCTTGTCCAGACAAGTTTGACCTGACTTCCTATGATTTCTGCCCTTTCAGTGTAGTTTGAATCAGGCGCGTTTGCAAACTTTATATGGGTTCCATCCACAGGGGATTCCATCCATGTGGGGTCAAGGGATATACTCTTATCCCCGTACTCAACCTCAACCCACCCATGCGGTCCCCAGTAGGTTCCTGGGGTTTCTTCTGTATAGGCATAACCTATTACGTAGTAAGCATTGAATCCCAATTCCCTCAAAAGCGATATTAAAAGATTTGAATTGGAACTGCATATTCCCTTTCTGTTCTCAAAAACCCATTCTGCTTCTTTGGGAAGATTCTGGTAGGCATGCTCATAATCCACCCAGTAATAAACCCACTCGGTTAGCTTGAACAGTCTTTCAACATCGCTAAAATCAGAAACCAGATTGTACGCTTTCTCAGTCATCTCCAATGAAGCCCTAGTCATGCTGGTTGTTTTGAAGGATTTTCCAGGAGCCGGATTCATTTTATCCTGAATCTCAACATCAAACGAGATTCTATAATCAATGTCCCTCTCCAGAGGAGGGTTATTCCAGTAAAGCTTGATCATCTCATTTCCCCACTCATCTTCCTCAATCTCGTAAGAATCAGGTCCCTCCACACCCTGCAAAACAGAATCCTGCCTGTTGGTGTTCTGCGGGATTGAAAGATACACGCTCAAACCCGTTGCCCTCGCAAGTGGCCCCTGCGGTTCGATGAAAACAATACCATCCTTCACAATGCTTGCATGCATGTATGAGACAGCCTCGGGGTTTTCAATGAGTTTTGCCCCCGCAAAGGGAACCAAAAGAAGTAATACGAAGAGTGGCATTAAGGTTTTTATTCCATGCATACCTTTATTATTTATTAATATTCAGTTTAAATTAATCAGGCAATAACATGACCGGGATTGAGGTATGGACAGAGAAGTATCGACCAGAAAAACTAGGCGAGGTTATAGACCAGAGGCATGTTGTTGAGAGACTGAAGGTATGGGTAAAGCAAGGGAACATCCCAAATATGCTATTTGCAGGTTCATCAGGGGTTGGAAAGACCACGATTGCCCTCTGCCTGGCAAGGGAGCTTTACGGAGAGAACTGGAGGCAGAACTTCCAGGAAACCAACGCTTCTGACGAGAGGGGGATAAACGTTGTCAGGGGAAGGATAAAGGACTTCGCAAAGATGAAACCCTTTGGAGCTGATTTCAAGATAATCTTTCTCGACGAGAGCGACAGCCTCACGCCAGAGGCCCAGCAGGCACTTAGGAGGACGATAGAGAGCTTCTCAGGGGTTTGCAGATTCATCCTCTCCGCGAATTATTCATCCAGGATAATCGAGCCCATACAGTCACGCTGTGCGGTTTTCAGGCTCAGGGGAATGGCTGAAACGGATGTTAAGGAATACCTGAACAGAATAATCAAGGGAGAAAAACTGAAGGCTGATTCAGAGGGATTGAAGGCGATATACGAGATATCCGGAGGGGATTTGAGAAAGGCCACGAATCTGTTGCAGGCGTCAGTTGCTTTGGGAAAGATAACAAGAAAATCTGTTTATGAGGTTGCTGCTCAGGCGAACCCGAGTGATGTCTTGGAGATGATAAACCTTGCACTCTCAGGCAAGTTCACTGACGCGAGAAAGAAGCTTCACGATTTGCTCATAAACCAGGGCCTATCCGGTGAGGATATCATAAGGGAGATGCACAGGCAGGTCCTGAAACTGAAGATTCCAGAGAAGAATAAACTGAACCTGGTGGAGAAGATAGGGGAGTTTGAGTTCAGACTGAACCAGGGAGGCTCAGAGGATATACAAATTGAAGCTTTGCTAACACATTTCCTGAAGGCTAAAAAATAAACTATTTATATTCCTACACATCCAAATAATTAACCAAATCATGCTTGAGGTAATGGTATGAAACTGGTATTTCTTGGTCCTCCGGGTTCTGGCAAGGGAACCTATGCGTCCAGAATCTGCGAGCAGAAGGGCTGGGCACACATATCTACAGGAGACCTGTTTCGTGAAAACCTTAAGAAGCAGACCGAGATTGGCATGAAAGCAAAGAAGTACATGGATGAGGGAGCACTGGTCCCTGATGATATTGTGATCGGCATGCTCAAGGAAAGACTGGAAAAGGATGACTGCAAGAAGGGTTTCATTCTTGACGGATTCCCCAGGACAATACCACAGGCAGAGGCCATGGAAAAAATAACCGATACAGATGTTGTTGTGAACCTCAGTATACCCGATGAGGTTCTTATAGAGAAGATACTTGCAAGAAGGACCTGTGAGAAATGCGGGGATATATACAATGTGGCTGATATAAGATTCGGTCCCAACAAAGAACATCATATGCCGCCAGTGAACCCAAGGGTTGGGGGAGTTTGCGACAAGTGTGGAGGGAAACTCGTTTCCAGAAGCGATGAGACCAAGGAGGTTATAGAGAATCGATTGAAGGTCTACAGAAAGCAGACAGAACCCCTCATAAAATATTATAGGGAGAAGGGACTGATCAGGGATGTTGATGTGACAGGACCCCCATCCATTATGGTTCCTAAGATACTGGGAGCTATCGGCGAAGAGTAAGGTAAGTATGGGTAAACTAATTGTTTTTGAGGGAATCGATGGGGCCGGAACAGGGGAGCAATCAAAGAGGCTCCTGGATTTTCTAAGGGAAAGGAAAATCCCTGCAGAGAGGATTGAATATCCAGGGTATCACAACCCAATAGGGAAATTCATACACGATTATCTCCACAAAAAATTCGACCTCTCCCCAGAGGTCCAGGCCTTGTTTTATGCTGCTGATATGATCAATGATAAGGAGAAGATAAAGCTCTGGCTGAAGGAGGGTAAATACGTTATAACAGACAGATACTTCACATCCACTCTCGCATACCAGGGACTCAGGGGAGTGAAGACGGAAAAGCTCCTTAAACTTGCTGAACTGTTCGAGATGCCGAAGCCAGATCTTGTTTTGTTTCTTAAGGTTTCCCCAGAGATATCGATGCAGAGGAAGCTTAATGAAAAAACAGACCTCGATAGGAATGAATCTGATAAAACTTTCCTGGAAAAGCTTTCAGTGTTTTATGAGCAGCTTATAAAAGACCAGGCCTTTTCCCAGTGGTACGCTCTGGACGGGGAGAAATCAAAAGAAGAAGTTTTCGAACAGGTTAAAAGGGTGTTGAGATTCGGTTGATTACCAGGGCTCTTTCTTGACCCTTATCTTAAATCCAATCACATTCGCAATAAGATGAATGATTGGTGTAATTATCACAAGAAGCAAAACCCAGTCTATTTTTATGATGACCATAAAGGATGCAAACAGAAGGGCCCCGAGTAAAAAATCCTCCTGGTCAAGAAGTGGAGCGATGGCTCCCCTGGGAAGACCAATTCTCCTCTTTATGAACGAGCCAACCATATCCCCAATAATTGTACCGAGCCCGAGCATAAAACCAAGTATCGGATACATTGGAATTATTGTCAGGGGAACCGGAGACTGATCAAAGGGCAGATAGGGAAAAGCCAGCATCTCTATTGAGGCAATCAAAATCCCTATAAAGCATCCAAAAGCCAAACCCTCCCATGTTTTTCCAGAACCCAGTATGGGTTTGCCGCGGAATCTCTTTCCAAAATCTATTGGGTGATTGTTTTTCTTCAGACCCACCAGGGGAACGAGACCGTTCACCGCGTAAGCGGGAAGTATTATCCATATAGATTCGATCAGAATCCAGAGGGTAAAAATCATATTTATAATTGACAGATTTACTTAATAATTGGAATGGGCTGGTAGATCAATGGTAGATCACTTGGTTCGCATCCAAGAGGCTCCGGGTTCAAGTCCCGGCCAGTCCACTATTTCTGAAAAAAACAGAATGGGCCTGGGGAGAGATTCGCTCACATTCGAGTATCGAACTCCCGACCTCTGCGTTATCAGCGCAGCGCTCTAACCACTGAGCCACAGGCCCATGTTATGAGACGGCTTGTTTCACTCAGGACAAGCCGTCAAACTATTGATGCTCCGGACGGGATTTCCAAAACCTTTTCCGCGAACGCTTTTGCAAGTTCATATGGAAAAGGGTTCTTTGAACCCGTGTCTTTGGCTCGAGAGGCCAAGATCCATAGCCTACCAGACGGCTTCCCATACGAAGCCGTCGGACTTGACCGGACTAGACGACCGGAGCATATTGAATTTTTATCTTGGAGTCTTAAAATACTTATTTAAAGGAACAAATAAATAAAGATTAAAGTGATGTTATGACAGTGATAAAGGTTTTTGAGAGACCAAAATTAAAAAACCCTATTCTTATAGAAGGCCTGCCTGGTGTAGGAAACATAGGAAGGGTAGCTGTTGGTTATATGATTGAGGAACTAGGAGCAAAGAAGTTTGCGCAGTTATATTCTGAACATTTCTTCCCATTCGTTATGCTGCATGAAAACTACCAGATTCACTTGCTCAAGAATGAGTTCTACTACTGGAAGGCAAAGAAACCCGGACAGAGGGACCTCATATTACTCATAGGGGATTGCCAATCCCTGTCAACCCATGGCCACTACCAGGTTATTGAGACTATCTTGGATTTTGTTGAAAAGCTCGGGGTAAAGGAGATGTTCACCATAGGTGGCTTGGCAACAGGAGAGGTTGAGGATAAGCCAAAGGTCTTGGGAGCGGTTTCCCACAAGGAGCTTGCAAAGAAATACAAGAAGTTCGGGATAGACTTCTCTGCAGGTGAAAGGGTAGGATACATAGTAGGGGCATCAGGACTCTTCCTGGGTCTTGGAAAGGAGAGAGGAATGAGGGGTATGTGCATGCTTGGTGAAACCTCTGGCTTCCCGATAGTCACAGACCCGAAGGCTGCTGATGTCGTGCTAGAAGCCCTCACAAAGATCCTGAAAATCAAGATAGATATGTCAAAGCTGGATAAGAGAGTTGCTGAAATGGAGAAGTTCATAAAGAAGATTGAGGACTTGCAGAGGAAGGCTTTGACGCAGATATCAAAGGAAGAGAAGGCTCCGGTGAAGGGCCAGGAGCAGCTCAGGTACATAGGGTAAAGAATAAAAACATTTCTTATCATATATCCAGCAGTGGTTAAGATGTCAAACGATAAATACAAGACAAGGTTTGAAAAAACCAGAATAATATCAGCCCGTGCTCTCCAGATAGCACAGGGCTCACCGATTCTTATAAAGATTCCCAAAAATCTTACAGAGCCGATAGAGATAGCAAGGCTAGAGTGGGAGGCAGGCATCATCCCCATAGACATCAAGAAGGAAGAGAAAGAGGAAAAGAAATAATTCTATTTTTAATTCTACGGACAAATATAAGATATGATAAGGAATCTTAAGATATTTTCCATCTTTAACTCCAAGGGAACCCCTGCTATAATGGTAAAAATCCAGACAGATAATGGTTCTTACTCAGCCTCCATACCCTCTGGAACCAGCAAGGGAAAGCACGAGGCAAAGGAATTACCAGTGGAGAGGGTTCTAAAAAACTTCTCAAAGATAAGGCCGAGGTTTGTAGGGAAGGATGAGAGAGACTGGAGAGGGATTGACAGTCTTCTGAAAGAGCTTGATGGGACAGAGAACTTCAGCAAGCTCGGTGAGAATCTCAGCCTCTCGATATCCATCGCCTGTGCCAGGGCAGCGTTTGAAAACGAAATCTGGAAGATTCATAAACCCAGGATGGGGATGGAGTTTCCAATACCCATAGGGAACGTGATTGGTGGTGGAAAACATCTGGGAGGAACGGACTGGCAGGAGTTCCTGGTAATTCCCTATGGAGCAAAGAGCCCCGGGGAGGCAGTTGAGATTATGGTCAGCATATGGGCATCCCTCGGAGAGGAGCTTAGGAAGAAGAAAATGCTCATAGGTAAGAATGTAGAGAACGCATGGATGACCAAACTGGATGATCTGAAAACATTGGATTTGCTCTCAGACGTTTCAGAGGACTGGAAGGTTAAATTAGGGATAGACTTCGCTTCATCAAGCCTTTGGGACGGGAAAAGGTACGTATACAAAAAACTGGGCAAGTCCCTGACCCCGAGCCAGCAGGTGGATTTCATAACAGAGGTTGCGGAGAAATACAGACTTTACTACCTTGAGGACCCGATTCAGGAGGACGGGTTCAGACAATTTATGATTTTGAACCACATACTGGGAAAGGATTGTATAATAGCGGGGGACGATTTGTATTGTACGAACCCCGAGAGGCTCAGGAAGGGTATAAAGAACAAGGCAACAAACGGGATAATAATAAAACCCAACCAGATAGGAACCCTTTCCCTGGCAGACGAGGTTGTGAGGATTGCAAAGGAAAGGGGAATGATAATCATCCCGTCCCATAGGTCCGGAGAGACAGAAGATGACTGGCTTGCTGATCTTTCGCTCGCGTGGGATGCTCCCCTGATAAAATCAGGAATCACAGGGTCTGACATGACGAAGTTAAACAGGCTAATTGAACTCTGGGAGGATATCCCTGAGGTCAAAATGGCAAAACTGCCTCTATAGAAACCACATAGCTTTAAAACTTTTATAAATAAATTTGATGTTAATTAAGATATTGTTCGAGGTAAGAGCATGTTAGTGGAGAAGACAGAGTATCTGACTGCTGGGGTTCATATAGGTATGAAATCCTGCACGCCCTATATGAAGCAGTTCGTGTACAAAGTAAGGGATGATGGTCTTGCAGTTTTCAACCTGCAAAAGGTAGACAACAGAATAAAGATCACGGCTGATTTTCTTTCGAACTTCGATAAGATTATGGTTGTTTCCAAAAAGGAAAACGCCTCAAAGGCGATAAAGGAATTCGCTGAGGCGGTTGATGGCAAAGCGGTTCCAGGGAGGTTCCTGCCAGGAACCCTTACAAACCCCTCCTACAAGGGCTTCTATGAGCCTGATGTGGTCTTTGTTGTGGATCCCCTTATAGATGACCAGGCTGTGAGGGAGGCAAAGAAAAAAAGAATTCCCGTTGTTGCCCTGTGCGACACCTTCAACATGGTAAGGGATGTTGACTTCGTGATACCAGCTAACAACAACGGAAAGAAATCCCTCGCCCTGATATTCTGGATTCTTGCAAGGGAGATACTGAAAAACAAAAAGAAGATAAAGAAGTATTCTGATTTCAAGAAAACATTAAAGGATTTCGGGAGTGAGTGAACAGGAGTGATTAAATGAATCTGAGTTCACAGAAAAGGATTGCAAGCAGGATTCTGAAGTGCGGAATTTCCAGGGTCAGGATCAAGGCAGGCAAGGAAGTAGAGGAGGCTCTGACGAGGGAGGATGTGAGAAACCTAATCCGGAAGGGTCAGATATGGAAGGAACAGAAGAAGGGAACTTCAAAATTCAATGTAAAACATAAGATCAAACAGAAAAAGAAGGGAAGAATGAGAGGGCATGGTTCAAGGAAGGGAACCGCAGGCGCCAGAAAGACTCGTAAGAGGATATGGATAGAATCAGTGAGGCCCCTGAGAAAACTCCTGAGGGAGCTGAGGGATTCCGGCAGTATTGACAAAAGAGTTTACAGGAAGATATATCTCATGATCAAGGGAGGAGCCTTCAGGAACAAGAAGCACCTTCTCTACTACCTCAAGGATCACGAACTGATGAAAGTCAAACCCAAGAAAAAGCGAGAGAAGAAAGCAAAGCCCAAAAAACCAAAAACAAAGAAAGAAATCAAGAAGAAAGAAAAATCAAAAACCAAGAAAGAGCCCAAGAAAACCAAGCCAGGAAAGAAGAAAAGGAAGTGATTGAATGAGGGGGAAAACGTACATAGTTGCCCACAGGCGAAGGAGAGAAGGAAAGACAGACTACAAGCAGAGACTCAGGTTCCTCAGGTCAGGAAAGCCAAGGTTCGTTGTGAGGAAATCCGTAAACAATATGACCTGTCAGATTGTTGAATACTCGCGTGATGGCGATAAAACAATAGTTTCTGTGAACTCCAAGGATATCGAGAAACTCGGTTGGAAGGGAAACGCAGGAAACCTCCCAGGTGCGTATCTCGTTGGTCTGCTCTGCGGTTCGAGAGCGAATAAAAAGAAGATAAAGGACGCTGTCCTGGATTCTGGCTTATATATTTCTACACCAGGCTCCAGAATCTACTCCGCGCTGAAAGGAGCGATAGACTCCGGCCTGCAAATCCCACACTCAGAAGAAATCCTCCCAAAAGAAGAGAGGGTAAAGGGAGAGCACATCGCAGCCCTCGCAAAGAAGCTAAAATCAGAGAACCCAGGTGAGTACAAGAAAAGGTTCTCAGTCTACCTGAAAAACAAGGTCTCACCAGAAAATCTCCCCAAGCATTTCGAAGAGGTCAGGAAGAAGATTCTGAAGAAATAAATTCAATCCTAACCAAATATAATTATGAACAGAGTTCTGAAATTTCTGCTCTTTGCAGATGGTTTCTCGATTCTGGCTGTTGGAATGTTTGGCCCTATCTATGCTATCTTTGTCGAGCGAATAGGTGGAGATATTCTGACTGCTGGTGGTGCATATGCCGCATTCTCCATAACTGCCGGAATTCTTTTATTTTTGATAAGCAGGTGGGAGGACCATGTTAAGCACAAGGAAAAATTAGTAGTTCTTGGTTATGCTTTGGGTTCTATTGGAATCCTGGGCTATCTCTTTATTTCAGCACCAATTCACCTCTTTGTAGTTCAGATTATCCTGGGAATGGCAGGAGCCATAGGGTCGCCTGCATACGATGCTATTTATTCCAGGTGCCTGGACAGGGGAAGGTTTGCATCGGAATGGGGAATGTATGAATCTATGGAATACATAGTCACAGCCATAGCCGCCCTTTTCGGAGCATTTGTGGCAGCATTTTTTGGATTCCAGTCATTGTTTCTAATCATGTTTTTCTTATCTCTGGTCGGGTTATTTATATCTCTGCGCTTATTCTATATTACCAAGAGTGCGAGACCCGACTTGGGACAATCAAACAAAGTCGGGAGACGTAAGGTAGCGAGAGCATGAGAAGCAAGGAGTTTCCCCATACACCCCTTGAGAGAATAGCGAAAAAGGCGAGCAATAAGAGGATATCTAAGCTCGCTGTGAAGGCACTGAGGAATTTCATTCTGGAGAACGCGGAGGACAAGGGGAGGGAGATTGCGGCCCTTGCAAGGCATGCTGGAAGGAGAACCGTGATGAAGAGTGATGTTGTTTTCGTCACAAAGAAGCATTCCGAATGATTGACTACTTCTCATCAACAAATGCTCCGGCCACTATCAGTGGCAGTATGATTGTCAGGTCCCCGAAAACCTTGACTGCGTTGGCATTGGGTGTCAGTTTTCCCCAGGATTTCGCCTCCTCGGGCAAGGCCCCTGAGTCAGAGCCATTGTACTCTGGCTCTGTGTTTACATAAACAGCATACTTTGCGCCATCCCTCATTATGTTCACATTGCATATCATGTGTTTCACCACCCCTGCACCGAGTATTATGATCCCTGTCTCTTCAGCTTTCATTGCCAGTTCTATCAGGCTGTGGTTGTCCCTTGCCATGTCAATCTTCAGGTCATTACCTTTCTGGTAGTTAAAGAAATAGACATTGTCCCCAACAGCGCCATCCATGAAGGCGGGACAGAAAACCGGGATCTTGTTTTTGTGAGCCCAGTAATAGATAGAACTCTTGTCTTTTATCCTACTTCCCATATACTCAACTATCTCAGAAGGAACAGTTATCTCACCGGTCTCCCTCTGCCTCTTCATGAAGTGCTCAAGGACGGGCTGTAGGAACTTCTCGAATTCTACATACCTGTCATTCGGTATGAATATGTTACCCGCCCTGTTTATGCCCCTCCTCCTGAGATCTGCACCATCCGCCCTGAAGTCACCCATTATAAAGGGTTTGATGGTCTTCATGAAGTCCTCCTCTATGCCGCCTGTGGTGGTAACGAGAACATGCACGAGCTTATGCTTCACAAGATACCTTATGATATCCCTGTTCCCAGAAGTAACCATGTTGGATGTATATCCGAGGAATATCCTTACCCTTTCTTTCCTCATCTTCCTTATTATATCTATCGCCTTGGATAGCATGTGGGCCTGAGATCCCGAGCTCTTGTACTTATCCAGCATCTCCCTGAAATCGATGCCCTTGTCGAAATCATATCCCTCAACCTTAATCCCCTTTATATCCTCGGACTTCACGGACTGGCTCTTTATGGCATCCTTAAGCGTTTTCTTCATACTATCAAAATATCATC
This sequence comes from Candidatus Aenigmatarchaeota archaeon, assembly GCA_030670085.1. Taxonomy (GTDB): domain Archaea; phylum Aenigmatarchaeota; class Aenigmatarchaeia; order QMZP01; family QMZP01. The sequence goes on along the minus strand of DAOVCJ010000003.1, from coordinate 41,211 downwards.
TTGCTTTAAAAAATAATCATAATTGCTTGCATGAGATAACATTTCCATCAATTTCGAATTTCACAGGAAGGAACTTTTCAATAACCCAGATGTTGGTTTTGCTATGGTTGGTTACCTCAGCTACACTAACCTTTGATTCTCCGTTCTCCGCTGCCATCGCGATATATGGGAGAATCTGGTCAGCCATGTGCTCATCGAGACAAGCGTTAGAATCAATCTGCTTCTTGAGAAAAATTGCGGCTTCCTCCCCAACCCTCTCAGCGGGTTTTCCACGCTCCCCAAGAGCATCTGAACCAAGGACATAATTATCAAAAACAGCTGCCATTGTTATAGCAGAGCCTATTGACCTGGATTTTACGTACTTAGAATTCTTTCTTAAATCCTCAATTATCTTTGCTGCTGAATCCAGCTGCCTTTCAGCAACTTTCCTCTCAGCTAATTCTTGGCTTGCGTTGCTCCATGCATCCGTGTGCGAATAATTGCCTCGTGATGTTAGAGTGATTGGTTTAAGTTTACCAGGTTTTACACGAACCTTTATTCCCCCTCCACCCTTTGGATAGAATCCATAAGCAAGAGTCTCGGATTCAATTTCTGTTCCCATGCCCTTAATATACTCACAGAAAACATGCCTGAAGTATCCTGTTGTAGGACTCCACTTAACATGTGTCCCTCCTCTTATCTCAACTTCTGTTTCTTTATCGGCATGAACCATGGGAATCATCAAAGACTGAAGGACAAGGGTAACAGAGCCAGCTGTTCCAACATCAACTGAAATATCCTTGTGAATGATTTCCTTGGGAATGAACTCTAAGCTTTCAGAACCCATTTTAAGTCCCTTAACGTCTGCATCGCAGAGCTTCATGACAGCCTCCACACCCTTCATATGCTGTGCCTTGAGACCAGAAGGCGAACGGTTTTTCCGTATGTTGAAAATCTTGCAGGGCTTTCCTGTCAGTGCAGACAGACCAACGGCTGTCCTTATTATCTGACCTCCACCCTCCAGATATGACCCGTCAATCTCAACCATACTAAACTATTTTATAGAATAGTAATATAATTATCTTTATGGCAGAGAAGATGGTTGAGATAAAGAGCTGCAAACCAGGTTCTTACATCATAATAGATGGCGAGGCCTGCAAGGTCACATCAATGGTAAAATCAAAGCCTGGCAAGCACGGTGCTGCAAAGGTGAGGCTGGACGCAATCGGGATTTTTGATAACAGGAAGCGAAGCCTGATGAAACCCGCCGCAGCGACTGTTGAGGTTCCTGTAATAGAGAAGCAGAAGGCACAGGTGATCTCAGTTTCAGGCGATATCGTTCAGCTGATGGATCTGCAGACGTACGAAACCTTTGAATGTTCAATACCAGAGGAATTCAAGGACAAGATAAAGTCAGGCTCAGAGGGAACAGAGGTTATTTACTGGATGATAGGCAAGAAAAAACAGATAAAGGAAGTGAGGTAACTATCTCCACAGTTCGCAGGTTTTGCAGATTTCTTCTGATCCAGGTTCTCCACACTTCTTACACAAACGGATTTTCCCTTCCCTTTTATCAGAAAAATCCCTTATGTGAGGGAGAAGTTTGTCGAATGTCTCAAGGACTGTGAATTTTATCCCAGGATATTTTTTCTCTAGGTTGTTTATGAAATCCTTTGCATCGAATCTTATCCCTCCAGCATACGGACATTTATCCCAGCACAAATCAAAACCCATGAGTATGGAGAATATTGCAGACTCCTTCTCAGGTATCTCCCGCAGGGGCTTTATCCTCGGAATGAAGAGTTTCCCCTTCTCTTTTCTCAGGGACCAGTCCGTTACAGGACCCATCCTGCTTGCCCTGTACAAATCCCCTCTTACGTAGTTCAATATAACGGCCTGGGCCTCATCATCCAGGGTATGGCCCATGCAAAGCTTGGTTGCTCCCAGCTCCCTGGCCCTCTTGTTGAGTATGTACCTCCTCCCAACCCCACAGTACGTGCACGGCTCCTTTATCTTGACCCTTCCTTTGTCAATCTCCTTGACCTTCTGCTTCATGGTTTTTCCAAATTCGTTTTTGAAGGAAAAGATATGATATTCCACACCGAGTTTCTTACAGAGCTTCTTCGCGAGAGCCAAATGTTTCTTTCTGTAGTCTCCTGTTCCCTCATCAATCATGATAGCAATGAGACCCATGTCCCTTCTGGGTTTCACTATCTTGTTCATCAGATAAAGAACAGCCGAGGAGTCCTTCCCTCCTGATAGGGCGACAGCTATCTTATCTCCACTCTTTAACATTCCATACTTCCTTACTGTTCGCTTGAACTTCTTCTCTATTGACTCCAGAAAACAACTCTTGCAAAGATAAGAGCCCTCATACTTCCTGAAAAACACAACCTTCCTTCCACAACTGCATCTTTTTCTCGAAACCATATTAACCCCTCGAGACTATATCCAGAATCTCAATCCTGTCCTTGTTTTCAAGCTCCTCAAAATCAGGAACAACCTCCCCATTCCTCAGAACCACAACGGTTTCTGGGTTTATCTCCAGTTTTTCTAGGAGATTCTCAATGCTGGATTTTTCAGGCATCTTAATCATTTTTGTTTTCCCTTCTGAGCAGACTCTAACGTTCACCACATATTCACCTAGACCAGTTTATTTTAAATTTAAGTTAATTATTAATATCGATGCCGAGGTGGCAGAACGGTTAATGCGCTCGACTCTTAGGAGGGCGAATCTCGAAAACGAGTGTCCGAAAGGACATGCAGGTTCGAATCCTGCCCTCGGCGTTAAAAAGGAGAGACGACTTGGATCAACGGTTCAGGTCGTCAATTAATGGGCCGGTGGTCTAGTTGGTTAGGATGCGACCCTCACACGGTCGAGATCGGGAGTTCGAATCTCCCCTGGCCCATCATAAAAGGTTTTAAACCAACATCACTAACATAGAATCTATAAAATGGGCCGGTGGTCTAGAGTGTTTCCTTTCGTAAGAAAGGTTGCGGACAATTGGTTAGGACGTCGCCTTGACGTGGCGAAGGTCGCAGGTTCAAATCCTGCCCGGCCCATCACATTGAGAGACGGCTTGGATAGATTAAATCAAGCCGTCATACGAGAGGACGCTCCGGTCGTCTAGTCCGGTCAAGTCCGACGGCTTACCTTTATGAGACAAGCCGTCTGGTAGGCTATGGATCCGGGCCTTTCGATTTCAGTCGAAAGATTTGATCCCATACCATGTATGGGGATGAGAAGAAGATAGCCCGTGACGCGGGTTCAAATCCCGTCCGGAGCATGCGGGGGTACCCAAGCGGTCAAAAGCGACTGACGGCTTGAATGGGTTGGATTAAGCCGTCTCTGGCTAAAGGGGCTAGGCTTAGGTCATTTGTCCCAACCACAGGGGCTAGGTTCAGGACAACCTGTGAGATACCTAGTGGCTTAGTGCCTACCTGGGTTCGAATCCCAGCCCCCGCATATGAGGGCATTCGTAGGGACCTGTTTCGTAGGAAGCTTCGCGTTCGATGCGGAGGGGAAAGTGATAGACAAGGAACTCTTCCCCAAGAAGATAGAGGTGATTGTGGAGAAGATGAAGAAATCCAGGGCAGGGGAGGTTCTGCCCGAGGAAGAGAAGATAATCCAGAGGCTCGCGAAGAAGGGCATCATGGAGATAGTCTGGGACAAGAAGGCTGAGGTTAGTGGAGTTTCTTGCATATACAAGAAGGACAACCTTGCTGTGGAGGCCCTCCAGAACCAGTTCAGGAAACTTGCGATGGATTCAAGATGGGCATCCTCTCAGGCAGAAATTAATGAAATCCTGAGCAAGGTCCAGATAGAGCTGACGAAGAAGGAGCTGAAGAAGGAGAAGAAGGACTTCATGATAATGAGGGTCATTGGCATAATAGACGAGCTTGACAAGACCCTGAACACCCTGTCAGAGCTGCTAAGGGAGTGGTATGGTCTGCATTTTCCAGAGCTATCAAAGGAGATAGGTTCGAATGAGAGATTCGTCGAACTCATCGCCAAGCATGGGAACAGGGAGAATATCGAGGAGAAGGGATTGAAGAAGCTTGCGGAGAAATCATCCGGTATGCCATTATCAGATGATGATGTAAGGGGACTACAGGATTTCTCAAGAACCATGGTCACCCTTTTTGATGAGAAGAAAAGATTGACAAAGTATCTGGAAACCATCACGAAAGAAACCATACCCAATCTCTCTGCAACAGCAGGACCCATACTTGCGGCAAGATTGCTTGCGTTAGCAGGGGGTCTGGACAAAATCTCAAAGCTCCCCTCCAGCACAATCCAGCTGCTTGGAGCAGAGAAGGCGCTTTTCAGGCATCTCAGGGGTGAGGGAAAGGCCCCAAAGTACGGAGTATTGTTCGGTCATGGACACGTACAGAATGCGCCAAAGGAGTTGAAGGGTAAGATAGCCAGAGCGATTGCCTCAAAGCTTACACTGGCTGCAAGGTTCGATAGATTTTCTGACAAAGACAAAGGAGAAGAATTGAGAAAAGAACTAGAAGAGCAGATTAAAAAATTAAAATCCGAGAAGGATTAGCTCTTGTACCTCAATGTCCCGCCTATTCCTCCAAGCTCCATCAGTTGCTCACCCATTCCTGTGTTGGTCGAGACAACCTCAGCCTCTGTTCCCATATCGTCTGCAAGTTTTATCAAATCCTCGGTTATCTCTTTTTCTCCTGTTACCTCGAGTTTGTTGTTACACTCCGGGCACCTCTGCTCATCTATCTGCTTCCTGTTCAAAACCTTTTCTGTCTCAAACCCACAGGAACATTTGAACTTGGTCTTGACCCAGTCAAAGCCCTCGGAGAGCAATAGGAGTTCAAGGTTCCCTGACTTTAACGCGTCTGTGACCTCCATGAAACCGTAAACAGCGAGACCCGAGTCTTTCGAAAGTTCGGTGAAGAACCTTTCCAGAATCTTCTTCTCCCTTATTGCAGAAGCCTCTGATATTATATCCTCTGCTCTATTTACAGTCTCCCTTAAACCGTATTCACCTCCTGTGTATGAGGTGTTGACCACGCCAAGGATCTTGTTTTTGACCGAATATTCAAGATAATCCCCATCAACAAACTGCTCTTTAACAGGTCCTGGTCCACCAACTATTATTCCCCTCAAGTCTCTCATCACCTTGAAGTTAGAACTCGCGATTTCTCCTATCTTCTTGAGAAAGTCGTTTAGGAGTCCCTCGCGAACTCGGGCAAATCGAGCTTGAGACCATCCACCTGCCTTTGATTTCCCAGGAACAATCGAGTCCAAATGCTTCAGGGACTCTATCCTCTTCCCCCTAAGTACCCCTATCTCGGCCTCTGACTTATCCAGGACTATAATTCCATAAATCTCCTTTTCCCTCACTATCCCCTTCAGGGGATCTAGGACGAACTCCTGGCCGCACCTGTAGAGTCTCTGCTTAAGGGGTTCGGGGGGTTCTATGGCCCAGAGCTCAAGATCCGTAACACCCTCCTTGTCAGACACGTTCCCGCAGAATATAGCTACACCGTTTTTCGGGGTTTGTTTGTACAGCTTAAGATGTTGAGTTATCTTCTCCAAAGCCCCCACAACATTCTTCCTTACTGCCTTTGATTTGATGTTCTGTGCAGTTCCCTGTTCTGACCTTATTTGTTCAGCTACCTTAATCATGTTGTAGCCAGCAGGGACGTACACACTCACGAGTTCCGTGTGCCTCCCTCTTATTCTCTCCAGTTCCTTTATGATTGCCTTGAGCTTGTTATCGTCCATATTATCGAATGATGGCTTTATCCAACAGACTCATAAGCCGACTTAAACCAGCCTGTCCAAGTCGGCAAACGATCTATCCAAGCCATCCCTCCATCATATCACTTATTTATTAACCATCAATTTATTATAAAAATAGAATAATAGAAGATTAATAACATAAAGGGGATTTTATGGAAAGAGTAAAAACAGGGGTACCTGGTCTTGACGAGATAATGATGGGCGGAATTCCAAAATCTCACCAGACCCTGATAACCGGAACATCTGGAACAGGGAAAACAATGTTTTGCTGTCAGTACATATACAACGGTGTGAAGAAGTTCAATGATAATGCTGTTTATCTCTCTTTCGAAGAGCCTGCGGATTCCATAGCCGAGAATGCAAAATCCTTTGGATGGGACTTCAAGCCTCTTGAGAAGTCAGGGAAGTTTTCATTCATACGTTATGACCCCTACCATATCGAGGATGTTTTTGACATTCTGGAATCCACCATAAGGCAGGTCAAGGCAACAAGGGTGGTGGTAGACTCGGTATCTGCCCTGGGGCTTCACATAAAGGATGAGGCAGAGTTAAGGAGGATGATATTCAACCTTTCCGTAATACTCAGAAAGCTTGGATGCACATCAATGCTGGTTTCCGAGATACTGCCGGGAACAAATAGCCTCTCAAGGTATGGTGTGGAGGAATTCGTTACAGATTCTGTTGTTGTTCTTTACTACGAGAGGCTACAATCAACCTTTAGCAGAGCGATACAGATATGGAAGATAAGGGGCTCTGCACACTCCCAGAAGCTCCATCCCTACAAGATAGACTCCAATGGGATCACGGTTTATCCAAAGGAAGAGGCTTTCATAAAGAGGTAAAATAAGTTAGACAACTTATTCCCCTGAATTAAGAATAATAATTAATTAAACATATAATAAAGTATGTTTGAGAGATTTTTCTCCAAGAGCAAAATTTTGGCCAAGGCCAAGAAATCTTTCTACCCGAAGATTGTTCTGGGAAGACCGAGGCACCTGATAGTTATCCCCACTTTTAAGGACATAACAGAGGTCGACATAAAATACCTCCTTATCGAGCCATTCGCTAGTGCAGAGATAAAATGGCTCCCGGATAAGAAGATACTGATTTACAAACTTGTAGAACCGCATCTATCTGACAGGGAAGAGAGGCTTCTTCGGAAGATAGAGGAATCCCTGACAGAGGTGATTGATGTCAAGCTGTCCAAGGTAAAGGAAAGGGGAAAGATAATAGAGTATCTGCAAAGCAAAACAGAGTCTGTTCTGGAGGATCTGGGCATACATGTCCCGAAAGAGGTTTACGAGAAGGTAATGTATTACATAATCAGGAATTTCTTCGGTCTCAATGAGATAGAACCCATGATGCATGACCCTTACATAGAGGACATCGGATGTAACGGACTGAACACACCTGTTTTCATTGTCCACAAGAGATTCGGCTCGATTCAGACAAGCCTTGCCTATACGGATCCAAGCAGCCTGACGGACTTCGTTGTCAAGCTTTCGGAGCGTTGCGGTAGATACATATCCTATGCGGTCCCCCTGCTTGACGGGAGCCTCCCTGACGGGAGCAGGATCCAGGCATCCCTCGCCAAGGATGTGACCACAAGGGGACCCACCTTCTCGATAAGAAAATTCAGGAAGAACCCGTATTCCCCCACAGATATCATAGAACTCGGAACAGCATCATCAAAGATGATGGCATACCTCTGGCTTCTCGTTCATTACAGTGCATCTATAGTGGTATGCGGGGGAGTCTCAACAGGAAAGACAACCTTCCTGAACGTTCTGAGCATGTTCATACCACCAGAGGACAAGATCATATCAATCGAGGACACAAGGGAGATTAACCTACCGCATGAAAACTGGATACCCTCTGTTTCAAGGATAGGATTCGGCATACCCGGCGCAGGGGGAAAGAGATACGGTGAGATAACCCTCTTTGATCTTCTGAAGGAATCCTTCAGACAGAATCCGGATTACGTTGTTGTTGGGGAGGTCAGGGGAAGAGAGGCGTATGTTATGTTTCAGGGCATGGCCTCAGGACACCCGAGCATGGGAACCATTCATGCAGGGTCAGTGGATGACGTGATGAAGAGACTCGAAACTCCCCCGATCGAGATCTCACCATCCCTTATAGAATCCTTGGACCTGCTCATAGTACTTACAAATGCAAAGGAGAAGGGGAAATCAGCAAGGAGGGTCAAGGAGATGGTTGAAATCCAGTCAGTTGACTCCAGGACAGGCATTGCCCATACAAGGGAGAGCTTTTCCTGGATCCCTTCAGATGATATTTTCAGGGAAAATATAATGGAGTCTGATCTGCTGAGAAAGATATCCTTCCAGGAGGGGATGACCTACCAGAAACTCATGCAGGAACTGGAGAACAGGGAAAGGGTTTTGGAGTGGATGAGAAAGCATAAGATATTCCAGTTTGATGAGGTGTGCAGATTAATCAACCTTTACTACAAGGACAGGGAAACCCTGATGGGATGGGTTGACAAGGATCTTTCCCCAGACGTCTCGAAAAGAAAAACGGTTGTAAAGAAGGCTTGGAAGCCAGAGGAGGTAAAGAAACCAAAGCACCCTCCAATCTCTCACAAGCCGGATCTTTCATACAAGCCCAGTAAACCGAAGATTGAATTGAAGGAAATCCTCAGCAAGGTGAAGACAAAACCCTTCAGAATGCCGAAACCAGAAAGATTCCTGAAACCAGAGGCAAAGAAACCAAGTAAACCAGAGAAGCCAAAAGTCTCAAAACCAAAGGTTGCAAAACCAAGGGCTCCGAAGAAGCTAAAAACCAAAAAACCGAGAATCCGGAAAATCAAGAGTAAAGCCACAACTTCTGCTCAAAAGCAGATAAGGGAGATAAGAAAACTGAGAAGGAAGATAAAGAGGCGATATTAGAGCGATTTCTTAAACCCTTGGGTAGCTTGTGTGGATGAATGCAAGAAAGGCCACATTCAAACTGGGTATAACAACCCAGGTCATCATTGCTATGACATCTGGTATAGTCAGGCCGAAGAAGTCCCCACCTATAAGATTCATCATAACGAGAGCGGTAAGCATCATGAGTGGTGCAGCTATGAGGACAGCGGTGTAAACATCGGACAGCATAGAAAGGGTTCTGGTGTACTGCTCTCTCTTCATCCTGTATTCAAACAATGTCTTATCTGACATGGTTTTAATAAAGCTTGGAAGATCTCCACCCTTCTCTATAGTTGATGATATACCCGAAAGGATCTCCTTGAACATGGGGGACGGGGTTCTCTGGGCCATGTGATTTATCGCGTTTATAGAACTCATACCAAAAGTTTTTATGTTCCTTACAATTAACCTGGCCTGCTTTGATATCTCACCATACTCCTTAAAACCAGCCAGAAGCTCAAACATAAACTCCGGAGGGATTCCTGAAGAAACGATAGAGTTCATGTGTATCAGTGCGAAGGGGAGGTTTTCATCTATTGATTTTCTAACGGATTTTGCCTTCTGCATAGGATATACATACATAAGCATGAACGTGAGTGATGCTACCAGAACAGGGGCAAATATCACATAGTAGATGTATGTCACAAAATCCAACTCGATAAGGACCCCGACAAAAATGAACAAAACAAGGGAAACCAGATACGCAATAGCAGTTGTCATCAGTATCATTGACACCCAGGCCTTGAGAAGGAAATTGAGATTGGCTCCCCTCAGATGGGGCTTCAGGGAATCAAAACCCTTTATGTACCTGTCCACAATTTTTCCAAAAATTTGCAGTGATAGTCTCTTGTAGGAATCAATCATAGCCATAGTTTAATATTGTTTTGTATAATAAAAAATCATTCGTTACCTCTTCTTCCTCACTATGTTTCTGTGCCTAGCGCAGGCTGGGCAGGCGTACACCTTGCTTGAGGACAGGGACAAGCCCCTTCTTCCCCTAACTCCAAGTTCCTGTTTTATAAGAGGATCTGTTATCCTGAAACCCCTGAAGACAGGAAAGGTTTTATACTTAGGGACCTTCCTTCCACAAAAACCGCACGTAACCAGTGATTCTTTCCCTCTGGTTTTTGTGTGGTGCCATCCCCTCTTGTAAAAACCCTTTCTACTCATGATATCACTCAAATCTTGTGCTCCTTATGGATAGGTCTCAGTCTCTTTGATTTGCACTTCCTGCATTTTATCTTTCCAGACCTAACCTTAATAAGATCAGACCTTATCTTCGCTCCGCACTTCATGCACACAAAGACCCTGTGGAAGAGCCTCTGCTCAGCTTCTGGAAACCTGTGTTTTGGCATGCTTGTACCCCCCGACTTTGCTCAATCTCTCCAAGTCGGGTCTCGTTCTTGTACCTCCCGACTTTGTTTGACCAATCGTATGGCGACTTTACCCAATTGAATGCGAGCCGTTCCCTTCGGGAACGGAATGTAAGCGTACCAAGTCGCCTCTCAAGTTGTCCCGAGTCGGGTCTCAACCTCTTTCGTATCCCGCATTTGTTAAATCTGTCCAATGCGGGTCTCAATACTATCACTTATATTTGGCTTCAATCCTATTAATTTCTTAGATAAATATATAAGTTTGGGGTTTTTATGTCAGAAAGCATGCGAATGGGGATTGTTTTGCTCGATAAGTCAAGAGATTTGACCAGCATGCAGTGCGTTGAGAGGGTTAAAAAGATTCTCAGGGCTGAGAGGGCTGGCCATTCGGGAACCCTGGACCCTAAGGTTACAGGGGTCCTTCTCATCGCCTTGAACGAGGCAAGAAAAGCAATGCCTGTTCTGATAGGATTGAGAAAGGAGTACGAAGGAAAGATGCACCTCCACGGTGATGTGGGTAAGGAAAGGATAAGAAGGGTTGCGAGGGATTTTGTGGGAAAAATAATCCAGACCCCTCCGGTAAGGTCAGCTGTTGTAAGGAAACCCAGGGAAAGGGAGATTTATTCTTTCGAAATCACCAAAATAAAGGGAAGGGATTTGCATTTCAGGGTTGGGTGCGAATCAGGGACCTACATCAGGAAGCTGTGCCATGATTTTGGCGAAAAAATTGGGGCAGGAGCGCATATGACAGAACTCAGGAGAACGAAAATCAATGGATTCTCTGAGAAGGAGTGCACAACGATTGAAAAACTGGGAAAGAAGAATGTTATTTCCTTGGAAAGGATTCTGGAGAGGATTGGATTGAAGAAGGTGATAGTCAAAAAGGATTCGGTAGACAGGATCAGAAACGGAATCCCCGTCAAAGAGAATAACGTCATCAAAATGGACAGATTAACTGAAAATGAGCATGTTGGCATCTATTACAGAAGCGAAATAATCGCCTTGGGTCTGGTCAGGGACAGTAAAGCGCCAATAATAAAGACAGACAGGGTTTTTAAATAACGTCTCAATAATTTACGTATGCAGAGGTGGCGGAATGGTTACGCAGCGGCCTGCAGAGCCGCGTATCCGGGTTCGAATCCCGGCCTCTGCTCTAACAGGGAATGATTGGCATGTTGAAAAACATAATCAAAAAAACTAGAGATCCTGAATATCATTTTTTTGCCGGGAAGGGAGGAGTAGGCAAAACCAGTGTAGCCGCAGCAACAGCGTTATGGTTCTCCGGGAAGGGCAAAAAGGTTCTGATAATATCCACTGATCCTGCCCACTCACTTTCAGACTCCTTTGAAAAGAAGATCGGCGGGGACCTTAAGAAGCTTGACAAGAACCTCTACGCGGTTGAGATAGATCCCAAGAAGGCGATGGAAGAGTATAAAGAAAAGATCATGCCCAAGATAGAGAAGATAGATTTCCTAAAGGGCCTCGGGATGGAGGATACATTTGACTATGTGGGAATGACCCCTGGAATAGATGAGATGGCGGCATTTGACAAATTCCTGCAGTACATGGACTCAAGGGAATATGACATAATAATATTCGATACCGCTCCTACTGGACACACCCTTCGTTTCCTCTCGCTTCCTGATGTTCTGGATTCCTGGGTGGGCAAGATGATTAAAATTCGAATGAGGTTTGCTGGGGTTGCAAACCTTGTCAAGAAGGTTCTGCCTTTCGGGAACCCAGAGGAGGAAGGTGAAAGCCTGGGAACCGGGCAGCTGGAGGAAATGAAGAAGAGGATAGGGGCCGCAAAGCTGATACTATCGGATCCCAAGAAAACACACTACAACATGGTTATGATACCTGAGGCAATGAGCATATACGAATCCGAACGCTCTCTCGAGGTCCTGAACCAGTATAACATACCAGTTGAGAGAGTTATAGTGAATCAGCTCATACCCGAGAACTCAAGATGTGATTTCTGCAGGGAAAAGAGAAAGATGCAGCAGGAAAGATTGAAGGATATCCGGAAAAGATTCAAAAAATTCAGGATTTTGAAACTCCAGATGTTCAGGGAAGAGATAAAGGGATCCAAAACCCTTACCAGGGCTGGAAAAGAACTGTATGGTTAGAACTCCTCCTTTTCATGAACCTTTATTTTTGAAAGGATAAACGCGAATATAAGGATAACAATACCAGCCCCTATACATATGTAACCAAATGTATTATCAATACAGTCATCTACAATCCCGTTGCAGTCTTCATCCTTCCCGTTTCCACAAATCTCTTCAGTCGGTCCTGTCTGATTTTTGCACTCACCCCACTGGCCATCCTCACATACCCTTACTCCCTTTTTACACTCACCAATGTTGATACCACAGGGTCTGTATTCCCCTGAAACACAGGGCATTATATCGCCCCAACCAATTTGCTGTGCATGCACAACGTAGAAAGAGGCAAGTATGAAAATGAATGAAACCAAGACAGCGATTTTTGACATAATTAAATTATGGACAAAGTTAAATATAAGAATCTAATTTAAAATATGCTGATTCCCAAGAAGGAGATAGTGAAGTTCATTCTGAAAGATGTCCTGCGGAAACAGAGAATAAAATCCCAGGCAAGACTCGCAGAGGTTGTGGGGAAAAAACTGAAGCAGGGTGACAAGCAGTATGCGATTTCTGCCCAGAGGGCAAGGATCATAGCAACAGAAACTCCAGGAGTCAGGGTCAGGATAAAAACCAGGAAGGGCAAACTCCCAAAGAAATGTCCTGCATGCAATCACAAACTGAAGAGGGTTTACACAAAAAACCTGAGAGGGAGAAAAGTCCTGGTTGCTTTGAAGTGTTCAAAATGTAACTACAGAGGATCTGGGAACAAATGGATACCGAGCATGTACGAGTTTGAATTAAAAACATCCGATTAGATTTAAATATCTTAATGTGATATTTATTCTTATGAAAAGGATCCCCCTTCTGTTCACGGTCTTTGTATTCTTCGCTTTTCTGACGGTTCCGGCGCTGGCAGCCCCACTGGAGATCGAGGTGTTGAACAACAACCAGGAGGTTTACATAGGTTCTGAGGTAACCTATAACATCGAACTGAGGAACAACAGGAACGTTCCTGAGGATGTTAGGGTCTTTGTGAGGGACACACACTACGGCTGGATACAGAATGCATACACTCTGCTAAAACTAGATCAGGCTTCATCAAAGGTAATAGACATTAAGTTCTTCCCAACAGGGGATAAGGAGGGGTTGTTTACGTTCGACATAACCATACAGTCCTTTGATATGTCATGGGTGGAGGCAACAGATACAATATACCTCAGTGTCAAATTAAAATTCGACATAGAGGGTTTCTACACAGAAATAGCGAATGACAACCTGGACATCTACCTTATTCTAGAATCCACTGAAGAGAGGGATATTGAAGTTGTGTTTAATCTTAAGGACAGCTCTGGCAAAACCATAGGAATCCTCTCAGAACGGCTGACCATGCAGGGAATGGAAACCATAAAGAAGACTGTCCCAATTGGAGATTTTCTGGCAGGGAAGTATACAATAGAGGCAGCTGTGGCTGGGACGGGTCTGAGCGATACGTTGGAGTTTGAGATAGAACCTGTTCATGATATTGTTGAGGTGGTAAAGAGAATTTCCACGCCTCTTTACGAAGACGTTATAATAACGATTGAGAACAGGGGTAATGTGATAGAGAAGGACTACAAAACCTACCAGACCCTTCCAAACAACGACCTGATAACAGGAATGGTTACCGAGCCTATTAGCTGTGAGGTTGAGGGCGAGAACAAGGTCTGTGGTTACGTTGTCCAGGAACTCACACCCGGCTCGTCAGCCATGATCACCTATCGATTGAATTACTGGGTTATCTACGGTCAGTATGTGGTAATAGTACTGGTAATACTTGCGATAATCACCTTCTCGTTCATAAGGGTGACAAGCCCGACCATAAGCAAGAGGCATGCTAGGAAGGGAGAAGACAGGCATTCGATAATCCTGGAAATCAAAAACCCGTTCATGCATCATCTGAGGAACGTTATCGTAAGGGACTGGATTTCCCCACTGGCAAGGGTTCTGCATGAGGAGTTTGAGATGCTGATTCCTGTTGTCAGGAGGTCTGAGGCAGGAACAGAGTTGATATGGAAGCTCGGGGACATGAGGCCAAAGGAGACCAGGATAATCACCTATAAGATAAAGACCCTTGTCCAGGGAAGCCTCCGGATGCCAAAGGCGTATATAAGGTTCAGTAGCGACAAAGGCAAAAAAACAAGGATATTCTCAAAACACCTGATAGTGGAATAAAAAACTATTTTTAAATACTAGTCACACAAAAAGAATTAATACCATCCCGGGGTAGCTCAGTTGGTTTAGAGCGCGCGGCTGTAGCCGATTAAACGGTCTGTTGAGGACAATGTCCTGTGATAGACAGAGACCGCGAGGTCATGGGTTCGAATCCCATTCCCGGGATTCCTTATTTATATCCAGAATATTTATTGCAGCAAGGACATAATAATTATATGATATCAGGCCTTTCAATACTGATTTTCGCATGCACATTCCTCATACCAGAGATAATTGTTCTGGGATGGAGAAAATTTCTGTCTTCAAAATATGAAGCAAAGAACGGAACACTAAACCTTCTTTATCATGTATTTTGCATGTGTTTGCTTTTGTTGGAGTTTCAGGTAAGCGTTTCCAAAACTATCATTTTGTGGGGATTCATATCCATAGCATTTGTAGGCATGTTTGCCCTTTTTGTTGGAGTGATGTTGGGAAGGGAGGGTGAATTTCTAATTTCCGAAAACAGAATTTATAAGAATTTCAAGATGTTCGGCCACCCCTATGTCATCTTCCCCCTAACCATGAGTGTTTCATTTTTCATGTACATTTTCCAGCTCTAAAGAACTCTTATTCCACACCCAACATCTTCCTGAAGATAAAGCTTGTGGGCAGAACTATTATCAAATACCACCAGAACCAGTTGAGCTGGTTTCCCAGGACAGGAAGGGTTATGGGAAGGTTTATCAAAAGCTCTCCATATTCCCCTGTCAGCCACCCTAATGCTATCACGAAGATTATAAGGGAAACGAACATGGGTTTCATGCTCTGCTTCATTTGTTTGCTGCTTGCTTTGAGCATATCCTTCGATAGCTTGCTGACGGCCTCCTTGTCTTCTGACTTCTGGGCCTTCTTTATCTTGTCCTGGTAGAACTTCATCTCCCTCTTCGCCTTCCTTATCTCATCCTGGTTGGTCAGGAATTTGGTGAGCAGAACCATGATTAGAGACAGAACTAACGAGATTATCAGAACCTCCTGGTATCCAGGCAAACCAAACACCATACTAAAACCTCCTTTACTGCAGGGCAAGGGTTATGACATCAGTCATTTCCTTCAAAGCATATTTCAGGTTCCCGTACTCCACCCTCACAACGCTTATAGCGGACTTGGCCAAGGTAGAGTAACTGGCAGCATACTTTAAATTTATGTCTTGGTGGTATTTTAATTCCCTTATCCTTTCTTTACCGAACTTTCTCAACATCTCAGGATTATCCAGGTCAACGTTAACAACAACTATGATATCTGGCTTAAAGAACTTTATTGAATCTTTTGATAACGTTGGAAGGTAACCGCCAGGCATCTTGAGCGTGAAGTAACCGTTCACTATCATATGGTTTTCCTTGCCCTTCAGGGAATCTACCTTCTTCTTTAAATTTCTGTAAAAATCTCCCTGTATCTTGTGCATGTGATCAATCCTTTTGCTGAAGCTCCACAGATCCAGTTCCTCTGATTTCTTGTCAACATCATACGAAACCAAATCATCAAATCTAATGTATGCGAAAGCCGGTAAGTTCTTCTTTGAACCGCTCAAGACCATCTTGACTATGGAATCCCTCCCTGACTCCGGAATGCCTGTGATTAAGATCAAACTCATATTTTCACCTCCTCTATTTACCCAGGAGCTTTCTCACAGCAGGATGCATGTCTTCCATGTGCTGCATTGCAAGCTCCTCATAAAGATTGTAAATGATAAGCGTGGCCAGAAGGATTCCGGTTCCTGTTCCCAGCGTTCCTGTGAAGTCTGCGTACGCTGCCAGGAACCCAACAGCGGCCCCGCCCAGGATCGCTAGGCCGGGTATGTACCTGTTCAGGACCCTTTCTATAATCCTGACATCCCTCCTGTACCCAGGGATCTGCATGCCAGTGGACTGTATCTGATTCGCTACTGCTTTCGCATCCATTCCTGCTGTAGCTACCCAGAAAACTGAGAATACGACAGCCCCGATAATCATGAACGCGGCATAGGTCCCGAACCTTAAAAGGTCAATCATGGCTATGCTTGCAAATGCGGTTATACCCAGACTCGATACTATCAATAATTCTATTACACCCCCAATGGCAGCAAAACCGATAACGAGCTTCCATCCAGTCCTCTTTGTGAAATACGCCAGAATAGCCCCAAGCAGGGCGAATATACCCATGGTTATCAAGAGAATGGACAGAGACATGCCTGCAGCAGTTCCTATGCTCGGTGGCGAAAGCAGATAGACCAGACCACCTGTCGGGACCCCATGGCTATCAAACGTCCCCAGCCACGGTATTCCCCTTTCAGCAAGCATCCTTCCCATCAGCTGGACATTCGCAAGGAGTGCAGCTATTAGAATGACAGGTATGACTGAGGTGTAAAAGAACTTCAGGGGCCATCTCCTCCCGAATCCCCTTATTGACCCAAATGCCAGAGGAATCTCAACCTTGATAGCATTGGTGTAAACAACCAGAAAAAACACGATTACAGTGGCTACTATTGGAAGCATGGATAACAGCGCGTTTGCAATCTCCCCAGCACCGATTGCAGTAACTGCAAAGGGAAGTATTCCTACTGGCCCAGCTCCAGGACTAGGCAGCCCACCAGTCTGGGTCAATGGGTTGAATGCCCTGAGTATGATGGTTTTAGACACACCGGCCACAATGAACAGGCCAACACCTGACCCGAATCCCCATTTCGATATAAGCTCATCCATGAATATGACGAGAACACCACCAATCGCAATCTGCAGGATAACTATCCATATCAGGCCGGGGGTAGCAGCTGGGACAGCTCCCATAAGAACGAATATCCCAGCTTCAAAGAAGCATAAAGCCATTGCTGCAAACTTTTGCGTGCCCTGGAAAAGAACCCTTCCACTCTCCGTGGTCAAATCCCATGGAATAATCTTGGAACCAACAAGAAGCTGCAGGATAATGGACGCTGTGACTATGGGCCCGATACCAAGGGTCATAAGGGTTCCGAAACTTGATCCCAGAAGGGTTTCCCAGAGCTGGAATTGGCTCTCGAATTCTGCAGGAATTCCAAACACATGTATCTGGGTCATTGCAAAGTAGATAAGCAGTATGAGCCCTGTCCATTTAAGCTTGGATTTAAAGGTCAGTCTCGTCACTGGTTCCGCAATCCCGGGTATCCTCTTCAAAAACGCTATGTAACCTTCCTCTAATCCCATGTTCTCCCCTTTATCCCCTTGATAGACGGCTTGAATCAATTTATCCAAGCCGTCACACGCTTGTTACAATATAATTGCCTTACTTTATTAAAAATAGTTTTTATTCTTCAGACTCTTCTTCAATGACCAGGGGACCCCTGTAGCCGCATTCCTTGCAAAAATATTGGATTCCCAGCTTTGCCCCCATCCATAAACTCACGCGCTCTGAGTTGCATTTCGGGCATCTGAGTTTTCTATCAAACATTTATAGCTTCTCCCTTAACCTTTTTTATCTTATCCTTTGCCTTTGCTGAGAAATGTTTTGCCTTGATCTTCAGGGGTTTTTTGATCTCTCCGGAACCCAAAACCCTCTCATAACCATAATCCCTCAGGTTTATCTCCTTTTTGTTTCCGGCAAGCTTTTCCACATCCCTCAGGTTTATCTCTCGCTCCCTTGACTTTAATCCCCTCTGCTTGAGGGACTTGAAACCACGCTTTCCTAGTTTTTCTCCTCTTTTCAACAGCCAGATCTTCTTCTGTTTCTCTACTCCTCCCCTTCCACGGCCGCCCCTGGACCCGCCTCCTCTATGCTTCTTCTGCGAACCCCAGCCATGGGTTCTGTGTCCTCTCTGCTTAACAATTTTCTTTTTTTTCTTAATCATTACTACCTCTCCAAATCTTTAAGAAACTCCAGAACCTTGGGATGGAGCGATGTGGTGAAATACTTTGTGACCTCACTTGGTTTTATCCACTTGACCTCGACAAATTTTTCTTTTGCTTCTGCCTCTGAGCTGTTTGAAGTAACAAAATAATAAATCGACAAGAATTCCCTTTTTTCTGGATAGGTCTTTGCAAAAATAATCTTTCCATCCCCCGTCCTTAATCCCGTCTTCCTTTCAATCTCTGTTTTCAGATAATACTCGATATCTTCTTCATAACCAGGCCTGCCCCCTGGGAAGCACCAGGTTAACTTCTCGATATGCGGGTCGTTCTCCCTCCTTCCTATAAGGATTTTTTTGGTTTCGGGGTTATAGACAATACCCAGACAATTCACCAAAAACACGCCCTTGTCAAATTTATTCCAATCCATTATATCATCCTATAATATCTATATATGTTCCCTCCACGAATCCTTTATTTATAGCTCTTGCTAAGAATGGAACAAATAAAAAACGTGAAGCCCTCATGTAACCATCAACAATATCTCCTTTTGTTACATATTTTTCCAATTCTTCTTTACAGAATCCATCATAGATTTCGTCAAAAAGGATATTTTCGGGAATCATTACTCTTTTATTTTCTAGTGTAAAAAACGGGGGATTTTCCTCAAAAAGTTGCAAGGGAGTGGTATAATTTCTTTCAGGGTCTAGGAGGAGTGACACACCCAAATCAGCCAACCAAAAATATTCTTTAAGACTAGGCTTTTTCTTCTCCGGTAAGTGTTCTTTAATTTTATTGAAATCAAAGAGATATCTGCCTCCCTTTGCCTTAGAATTCTCTGGAATTTTTAAACCATCTACAGTTTTCAAGGCTTCTTTAATCTCTTCTGGTTTAAGACCTGGGAAACTCATATTTATTGGCATTGCTACGAATTTACCAGATTTGGGTTTTTTCCTGAAGAACATCATATCATCCTCTTTATCAGTTCGTTTATCTTCTCTCCCCTGGGACCCAGGGCTCCCCTCGGGTATGAAAGCTTGACGGATTTATGACCTTTAGACGGTGGAGAGAGCCTGAAGATTGGTTTTATCTTCAACCCGTTCAGAGACTGGTTTTTGATTATTTTCTTCGCGATTTCTTTCGAAACCTTCTGATCAACCTTTTTGTTTCCCCCCAGCCTCCCCCTCTTGAAAACGAGCCTTTCCAGGGTTAAGGGGTCTATCTGGCCCCATGTTAACCAACTCTTTGTCTTTTTGAGCATTCCCTCGAAGGTTGGGTTCTCAGGAACCAATACGCAATGGTTGGTTCTGTTCAACCTGAGCATATTCAGGGTATCAGCTATCCTTTTATCCGTTTTTACAGAACCCCTGATTCTTATAACAGCAAACATTACAGATCACCCTTTGCCCTGTTCAGGTTCTTGAGGGCCTCAAACGTTGTGAAGGCCAGGTTTCCCCTTGTACCTGTCTGTCCCCTTGTCTTGACCCAGATGTCCTTTATCCCCGCAAGCTTCAGAATCTTCTTTGCTGCTGTTGACGCAACCACACCTACGCCCTTTGGCGCAGGATAGAGAATAACCTCAACAGAACCAATCTTTGCAGTGGTCTTGAATGGTATGGAATGCTTACCACCACATCCGCATTCCCAGGAGCCGCACCCTGTCCTGACCCTTATCACCTTTGTCTTGGCCTGTTCCAACGCTTTCTCCATTGCATTCCTGTGTTCTTTTGCGGATGCTTTTGCAATTCCGATAATCCCGTTCTCATTACCAACCACAATCACGGATGTAAGCTTAAATCTTCTCCCTGACTTGTGCATCCTGACCGTTCTCTTGGTTGCGGTTCTCCTTATACCACCACCCTTTCCAGGAGAACCACCGATGTAAATTACCTCATTCTTCAGGTCAGGAACAAGGTAATCAACTATTTCAGGCTCCAGAATAAGTTCTCCTGATTTCAGAACATCATAAATGGTCTTGAATTCCCCATTCATAACCCTCTTACCGAGCTGGGTTTTCGGTACCCAATCCCTGATTTTTTCTTCTCTTCTTTCCTTGGCTTCTCTTCCTTGGCTTCCTCTTCTGCTTCCTTTGGCTTCTCTTCCAGGCATTATTTGTACCTCCTCCTAAGTGAGATTTTTCCAAACCTCTTCAAAACTTCAGGGGCGTTTGAGTAATTTTGTTTGTAAATCTTTAAAATGTTTTGCCAACTCTCATTTAAATACTTGTAATGCGCTGCCTTGAGGGCTTCGTATAACAGAAACAGATCCACGGCTTGGTCCTCGACCTTTTGGGAAAACTTCCCAAGCCCGAAGTCTATAAGGTACAGTTTTTTATCCTTGATTATCATGTTTGATGTTGTCAGGTCACCATGCACCATCCCGTTCCTGTGAAGGAAAGAAGCCATCTCTCCTATCCTTTCGCAAACCCAAACCCTCTCTTTTTCTGGCAGGTCGTTTAGGGAATCCTTGACGGTTTTCCCTTCGATGAAGTCCATCCTTATTTTTTCGTTTTCCAATCCCAAAACCTTTGGGACCAGAATTCCTGCCCTTGCTGCCCTTGAAAGGAGCTTTGCCTCCCTCCTGGTCCTCTTTGTCCTGATTTTTTCATCAAGCGCGGGAATTCTGTAGCCCTTCTTTATTCTCTCCTTTACCAGGATCGTTTCCCACTTTTGCTTCTCTAGGTAGAGAACAGCTTCTGCTCCCCTTGCTACGACTTCGCTTGGCATACTGTATTAAAGCAAATCCCGACTTAAAAAAGGAAAATTTATAAAAAGCTTATAATAACTTTATAGGGTGTTGGCATGAATAATCTCAAGAGCCAGGGTTTTGTAGATGTGATTTCTGTACCAGTGGTAGTGCCACCCAAATAGTTGCACTGGCTTGCTTTTTCTACTTCTAGTTAACCAACAAATATAAGTTCTGTCATAAATTAAATAAGGAGCGAGATATGGGAAAGAAAGCGAACGAGCGAAGGGGGGACATAAAGAGAGAAGATATCGGGATGAAGCATAAAAAGAAGAATTTCTCCAAGTGGTTTTCCGAGGTGATAGCCAAGACAGAGCTTGCTGATCTCCGTTACAATGTAAAGGGATTCCTTGTTCATATGCCCTGGTCTGTTCTCACAATGAAGAATATGTATAGATTTTATGAGGATGAGCTCGAAAGAAAGGGACACCAGCCTGCCTGGTTCCCTGCCCTGATACCTGAGAGCAACTTCAAGATGGAGGCAGAGCATGTTGAGGGTTTTGCCCCTGAGCTTTTCTGGATTACCCATTCAGGAGACGAAAAGTTGACAGAGAAGATGGCATTAAGACCGACATCGGAGACAGCCATGTATGTAATGTATGCTAAATGGATAAGGTCCTGGAGGGATCTGCCCCTCAAAATCTACCAGTCATGTCAGGTATGGAGGTGTGACACCAAGGCCACAAGACCATTCATACGCGGGAGAGAATTCCACTGGATAGAGGGTCATGATGTTTTTGCCACTCTGAAAGAGGCAGATGCCCAAGTAAGGGAGGATATGGATACAACAGAAAAGGTAATGCACCAGATTTACGGTATACCGTTCCTTCAGTTACAGAGGCCTGAATGGGACAAGTTCCCTGGAGCGGTTCATACATACGTTGCAGATACGTTAATGCCAGATGGAAAGATCCTGCAGCAACCATCAACCCATCTTCTTGGACAGAATTTCTCAAAGGGGTTTAGGATAAAGTTCAAGGACAAAGATGAAAATGAGAAGTATCCATGGCAGACCTGTTATGGTCCTGCTATATGGAGAATGCTCGCATCGATCATTGCAATGCACGGAGATGACAAGGGTTTGAGGTTCCCCTACGAAATCGCTCCTGTGCAGGTCATAATAATCCCCATAACCGGTTTGGGTGAGGAGAAGCGGGTTGCCAAGAAATGCAAGGAGATAACCGAGAAACTTGATAAGGGAAAGATAAGGACAAGGATAGACCTGTCTGAGAACACGCCGGGATGGAAGTTCAACCAGTGGGAGATGAAGGGCGTTCCAATAAGGATTGAGATAGGACCAAAGGAACTCAAAACAAGAAGCGTGACCCTGGTAAGAAGAGACACAGGAAGAAAACAGAAAGTCTTGGAGAAGAATCTCCTAAAAACTGTTGAGAGGGCAGGGAAGGACATGAGCAAAAAGCTCAGGACAGAGGCTGAGGGATTTCTGAGAAAGAACATAAGGGAGGCTAGGGACCTCAAAGAGCTTGGAGAACAGCTGAAAAAAGGCGGTTTTGTGAAGATAGACTTCTGCTCAATTGACATAGAAGGACTGCCATGTGCAGAAAAGATAAAGGACAGATTTCATGCACAGATAAGGGGAAAGAGGTTTGACCAGGCTGAGAAGCCAAAGGGAAAATGTATAATCTGCGGGAAGCCTGCAACATGTGTAGTGTACGTGGGAAGAGAGTATTAAGGGATGTTTTCTATGAAACCGAAAATAAAGGATAAAAGATGGAGCAAGGAACTCGAGGAGCCCATAAGGAGAGCCTGGAGAGCGAAAGGAATTTTCCAATTCAACCACAAAACAAGGAGGCCTGTTTTTTCGATAGACACACCGCCCCCGTATGTTGATGCTCCGGTTCATATAGGCCAGGCTGTTACATACACGATAATGGATTTCATCGCAAGGTTCAAGCGCATGCAGGGATTCGATGTTTTGTTCCCCCTTGGGCTTGACAGGAATGGGTTGCCCATAGAGATGGCTGTGGAAAGGAAGTTCAATGTTTCAATACAAAATACAGCAAGGGAGAAATTCATTGCTCTTTGCAAGAAACTTCTGGAGCAATCAAGTCTGGAATCCCTGGATAGCTTCTACAAGCTCGGTCACTCCTACACCTCATGGAAGCATGGTGAAGAGATTGGTGAGCTTTACTATACAGATTCCGATTCCTACAGGAAGACTACGCAGGAAACCTTTATTGATTTGTGGAAGATGGGAATGATATACCAGGCAAAGAAGATAAGTAACTACTGTCCTGGCTGCCGGACAACCATAGCTGATGCAGAGATAGAATACAAGGACATCCCCTCTGATTTCGTACACGTAAAATGGAAGGTTAGGGAGACAAGCGAAACGGTTATCATAGCGACAACGAGACCAGAGCTCATCTGTACGTGTGCGATGGTTATCTACAACCCGAATGATGAGAGGTATAGGCATCTGAAGGGAAAGCATGCGATTCTTCCGATATACGAAAAGGAGGTTCCCATCATGCCGCATCCATCGGCAAAGATAGAAACAGGTTCTGGTCTCGCAATGATGTGTTCTTTTGGTGACTACACAGACATAAGGTTCTTCAGGGAGATGAAGCTAAAGCCGATAGTAGCGATAAACCAGGATGGAACAATGAACGAGCATGCAGGATTCTTGCAAGGTTTAAGTGTGGAGGATGCGAGGAAGAAGATGATAGATATCCTCAGGTCACAGGATCTTATAGAGAAGGAGCAGAAGGTTATGCACAGAACCCCTGTATGTGAGAGAAGCAGAAACCCCATAGAGTTCGTATCCATCTCTGAATATTACCTGAAACAGCTAAACATGAAGAAGAGCATTGTCAGGGTTTCTGACAGGATAAAATTCTTTTCAAAGAGATCAAAGCAGATACTCCTTGACTGGATAGATACCCTCTCCATGGACTGGGCAGTCTCGAGGAGAAGATACTATGCAACAGAGATTCCTCTCTGGTACTGCAAAAAATGCGGAGAGACCATACTTCCTCCTAAAGGAAGATATTACAAACCCTGGAAAGAGAATCCTCCTGTAAAGAAATGTCCCAAGTGCGGTGGAAAGGATTTCATAGGTGAGGAAAGGGTTTTTGACACCTGGTTCGATTCCTCCATATCACCTCTTTACGTACTTGGATACGGAAGGAGAAACGGGTTTTTCAAAAAATCAATACCATGCTCTTTGAGACCACAGGGCAAAGAAATCGTCAGAACATGGCTTTACTATACACTTCT
The DNA here is from genome assembly GCA_030670085.1 of Candidatus Aenigmatarchaeota archaeon. Classification (GTDB taxonomy): domain Archaea; phylum Aenigmatarchaeota; class Aenigmatarchaeia; order QMZP01; family QMZP01. The sequence goes on along the minus strand of DAOVCJ010000003.1, from coordinate 17,025 downwards.
GAGATCCTACCAGCTGACAAAAAAACCCATATTTGAGAACGTCTGGATTCACTACCATGTCCTGGATGAGAAGGGAAACAAGATGAGCAAGTCCCTGGGAAACGTTATAGACCCATTGGATGTTGTAAAGAGATTTGGAGCGGAACCGTTCAGGATATGGTGTGCCCTAGAAGGCAACATAACCCTTTCAGATCTGAGATGCTCCTACGAAAGGATAGGGGGGGCATCAAAATTCCTTACAAAGCTCTGGAACATCGCGAGATTTATCTCCACCTTTAGGGGAAACAGGAAAAGCAAACCCAAGCTTCTAGAAACGGATAGATGGATACTGAAGGAGATAAACAGGATTGTTAGAGATACGAAAGAATCCTATGAGAACTTTGATTTCCACAGGCCTGTCTCGGATTTGAAACACTTCATATGGGAAACCTTCGCTTCTCATTACCTGGAGCTTGTTAAGTCCAGGGCCTATAATCAGGACAGAAAGTTCACAAAAGGCGAACAGGCTGCTGCTATCCATACCCTGAATGAGGTTCTTGAAAAGATTCTCCTCCTGCTCGCTCCGATAACCCCGTTCATAACCCATAAACTCTACAAGGATTTGTTCGGGAAGATGGTGGAGGAGCAGAAGTTCCCGAAACCAGAAAAGCGCATCGCAAGGACAGGCTTCAAGAAAGAGGAACTGCTCGAGCTCAACAGCAGGATATGGAAGGCAAAGAAGGACAAGGGTTTGTCCCTGAAGGCTCCGATCAAAAAGGCAACCCTTCCGAAGAAGTTCAGGAAGATAGAGAAAGACATGATAGAGGCGCACAACATAGAGCATCTGGAGTATGGTGACAAAATTAAGATAAGATTATAAATCCATTTTTTCACCCGGTAAGACGAGGGAAAAACTTTATAAATACTAGATTCAAATTTTTAACATGGTGCTTGAGAAACTTGCGAATCTCGAGAGAATGTTGGGAAACTCTTACAATGAGAACCTTAGGATCAGACTGAAAAAGGACTCCCCACACTATAAGGAAATCATGGATATGGTCGGAAACAGGAAGATATCCATGGAGATTAAGAAATTACTCAATCTGACCTGATTATTTCTTTAACTATAAGAACCAAAAATAGATTATGTTGGAAATAGTTTTTCTTGGAACAGGATCCGGGATCCCGAGCAAGAGGAGAAACCCGGCAAGCATATGGCTGAGGTACGAGGACGAATCAATGCTCTGGGACTGCGGTGAGGGAACGCAGAGACAGATGATGTACTACAATGTAAGCTTCATGAAGATTAACAGAATCTTTATAACCCACTGGCATGCTGACCACTGGGCGGGTTTGATAGGACTGATGCAGACCATGAACATGGAGGATAGGAAGGAGAGTTTGTATATCCATGGCCCTGAGGCCGAGAGGTTCGTGGGAGATATCCTTGACCTGGATTACTGGGGACCGAGGTTCAAGATAATACCAAAGAACGTTCCGTTCGAGGGAGACGAACCGAACGTTGTCTATGTGTCAAAGAAGTTCGAGATTAACTCAATCCCTGTTAATCATACAGTTCCAGCTGTCGCCTACCTCTTCAAGGAGAAGGATACCTGGAACGTGGACATAAAGAAGGCAGGGGAGCTCTACGGTCTTGTGCAGGGCCCTGCAGTTGGAAGACTGAAGAAGTATAAGGTGATAAGGTTCCGTGGACAAAAGGTGAGGTTAGAGGATGTTGGTATTCTGACTCCAGGAATAAGGGCTGTGTACACTGGGGATACGAGATCCTGCAAAAACCTGGAAACAATATGCAAGGATGCTGACCTGCTTATACACGATGCAACCTTCATGGACGAAAAGGAGAACAGAATGCATTCAGGTGCGAAGGAGGCGGCAAAACTCGCGAAGAAGTGTAATGTCAAGGAGCTTATACTCACGCATTTTTCAAGGAGATATCAGGACGTAAAGCCCCTGAGGGACGAAGCGAAAAAGACATTCCCGAAAACTAAGGTAGCAGAGGATGGGATGAGACTAACACTGAAGCATTAACACTATATAAACTTAACCGATAATTTTATATATAACCAATCACTATTCAATAGTGATAATTATGGGTAATTTTAGGTACATAACCAACAGGACACTTTTAAACGGGGCAGGTGAGGAAGCAGGTAACATAGCTGTCCTTGTAAGGAACGATTCGGATGAAGCAGACGTTAAATATAAATGTCCGGAATGCGGTTTCTCAGAGCAGACCAAGAAACCCTGGCAGAGACCATTCTCAGTGAAATGCGGAAAATGCGGTTTCTTGATAAGGCTGTCTAGGCTGAAAGACGCGATAAAGAGGGAGAAGAAAAAACTCAAGACCTAATTTTTTCCAAACCATTCCCACAACCAGTTTCTGAGCCATTTATTATAATAAAATAAATATAATATATGAAAAAACGAATACCAATACTACCCCTACCTCTAGAGAAGGCGAGCAAGATATCGAAACGTTTCTTGGGTGTGGGTGAGACCCTCTCGCATTTTTTTCCGGGCCTTGATTTTGAGCTGGAGCAGGCAGGATTTGATTACGAACCAAGGGAGTGGTGCGCCATTGCGGTGTTCTGTTTTGTCTTCTACTTTTGCATACTGTCCAGCTTGATGTTCACTCTCATGGTGGCATTAAAGGCTGAAATAGTAAGGGTTCTGATTATATCCCTTCCAGTCGGTTTTGTGATAGGTTTTGTTTCACTGTTATATCTAACATTCTACCCAAAACTCTACGTTAACAGAAAAACCAGGAATATAGAGAAAAATCTTCCCACTACTCTTCACCATCTGCTTATTGAGATCAAATCAGGTGTCCCCCTTTACAATTCCCTGGTCTCTATAGCACAGAGCAAGTACGGCACCCTATCAGATGAGATAAGGAAGGCAGTGAATGAGATAAACACAGGAAAATCCGAGATCGCAGCACTGGAGGCCCTTGCAAGGGAGAACCCTTCCCTTTACTTCAGGAGGGTTATGTGGCAGCTGGTAAATTCCCTGAAATCCGGAGCAGATATAGGGGATACGATAAAAAACCTGGTTGATACCCTTTCAGAGGATCAGAGGATAGCGATAAAGAAATATGGCTCTGTCTTGAATCCCATGGCCTTGATGTACATGCTCTTTGCTGTGATATTCCCCACACTTGGGATAACCTTTTTGCTGGTCATATCCTCGTTCATAGGGGTAGGCTTTGATGTTCAGTGGATCCTGGTTGGAATTCTTGGCTTTCTCCTAATCTTCCAGTTCATGCTTATAGGCTTGATAAAGAGCAGGAGACCTGTGGGGATCTGAATGAAAGAGTTCAAATATTTTTTCGAAGCGATTTCCATAGCAGTGGGTGCCTTGATTCTGGTAATCAGTAACATATTCGTGGTCGAGATCATACCTTTCATGGTTCCTGTTCTGAATGTCATAGGCGGGATAATTCTGGTGGTTCCGCCCACGCTCATATTCTACACCAAGTACAGGACAAAAAGGGAGATAGAGCAAAGGTTCATAGGATTCGTACTTGACCTGGCAGATTCAATAAATTCAGGGATGACGTTACCAATGGCACTGGAGCACTGCTCAAAAAGGGACTATGCATCCATGACATCGCTTGTAAATGACTTGAACGCACAGGTGAATTGGGGAATCCCCTTTGATAAGGCACTTAAGAACTTTGCAAAGGGGACGGGATCCAGACCAATCAGAAGATCTGTAACTACCATAATAGAAACCTACAAGGTTGGAGGAAAGATATCAGACACTCTTTCTGCTGTCTCAAAGTCCATGCTGACCATAGAGAAGCTGAACAAGGAAAGGAGATCATCCGTCTACTCCCAGATGGTCATGCTCTATCTCATATTCTTTGTCTTTATAGGGATTCTGATAATAATGCAGGTTTCACTCATACCCGTTCTATCACCAGAAGAAATAGGAGGTTTATCCCTTGTCTCACAAACCACAGTCATTCCCACAGAACTGTACACAGAAACCTTCATCTACTTCATTATAATCCAGGGATTCTTTGCAGGTCTTGCAATAGGAAAGATGGCAGAGGGAGTAATCGCTGCAGGGTTAAAGCATTCAATCTTCCTTATAATAATAGGCTATGCCCTGTTTTCCTTTGCTGTCCAGTTCCAGATATCGTTCTTCTGATTCGCGTAATATGTTTAAATTTATAAAGGACAGAAAACAATATTCTATTATATGGTAAACAAAAAGGGTGTCTCACCACTGATTGCTGTGATAGTTCTGATTGCCTTTACCCTTATAGTTGCAGGAATGCTGGCCACGTGGGCTTCCAGGTTCGCAAGGGAAACCCTTCCCACGACAGAGTGTTTTAACATAGATGTGATAATCCAGGGAGCAACATACGATACCCCGACAGGTACCCTGAACCTTTATGTGAAAAACAGGGGAGCGATAACCCTGACCTTTGATACCCTGATAAAATACCAGAACGGCACAATAACCCAGACACCCCAAACCTACACTGTTGATTCAAATCAGCTTAGGACCTTTACGTTTACAGGAATACCCAACACAGTTGATGAGGTAACCATACAGTCCCAGGAGTGCACGAACGTCCAGGATCTTATACAGAGGCAGTGGATAACAGGACTCTGATTTCTTCTAAATTTAATAAATCCCGGGAAACAAGAATAATATGTGTACAAATTAATGCCCAGGAAATATAAAGAGAAGATTGAGGAATTGCTCAAGTTCTCGGGTAGCAAAAGAACCCCGCAGGGATTTGTAAATTACACTTTTATCATCAGCATTGCAATGGGCTTTGTCGCAGCCCTCTTTGTAAGGGAATACGCCCTGCTTATGGGGGTTGGTGTTTTCGTTGCGCTTTTTGTCCTGCTTCATGGATTTTTAATCCTTGCCGTGGACAGGAGGACAAAGTTCATAGAGGGAATACTCCCTGATGCCATGCAGCTTATGGCTGCGAACATAAAATCCGGTTTCATACCAAGCAGGGCCATGCTTTTGTCCGCAAGGAAGGAGTTCGGTCCCCTCTCCGATGCGATAAAGAGATCAGGAAAGGAAATGATGACCGGGAAATCTTTGCAGGACAGTCTGGGGGATATCCCGAAAAGCATAAAATCCGAGGTTCTGGAAACAACAATCAGATTGATCATAAGGGGGATAAGGTCCGGGGGACAGCTCGTTTCCCTTTTCGAGGAAACAGCCACAGATATGAGGAGAAAGGAGTCCATAAGGAAGGAAGTGAAAGCCAACATCCTCATGTACGGAATATTCATAGGCTTTGCCGGAGCAGTAGGAGCCCCTGTTCTCTACGCCCTGTCAACCTTTCTTGTCACAACCATTGGGCAGATGGGAATAGGAACCCAGATGCCCGAAGGCCTTGCAACAGGCCTCCCCATGATAGGCCTTGGAGGCATTAGCATATCACCGGATTTCCTCCTCTTGTTCTCGATAGCGGCAATACTGATAACAACGATATTCGGAGGATTGATAATAGGTATAATAGATTCAGGAAAAGAGAAGGCAGGAATAAAATACATACCTCTTCTGACAGTCCTAGCATTGGTGATTTTCTTTGCTGCAAGGATGATGATAGCTAGCATTTTTGGCACAATGATACCCGGATAATATTTATATACAACCTGGCCCAATTATTAAAAGATGCATATGAAAAAAGCACAAGCAGCAATGGAATATCTGATGACATACGGATGGGCAATAATAATTGTAATAATAGTGGCAGCAGCCTTGTACGCAATGGGTCTTTTCAGTCCAGGAGCAACTTCAATAGCAACCAGGTTTAACAACATAGGTCCACCAGAAATAGGAGCATGGCAATTGCTGAGTGACGGTAGCTTTCTAGTCAAGCTTAGTAATGGTGCACCTTACGCAATCAACATTAGCTCGTTAACAGTGAGTACAGGCATAGACTGTACAAGCGTTCAGCTCAATGGCGCAGCTGTAACAGGAGCAGGAGTCTGGCTAGGAATTGGAACGAATTTCAACATAACAGCAACCTGCGGAACCCCATCTGCTGGATCGGTGTACGGTATAGACATTGATATGTCAGGATTAAACGATAAGGGAATGTCATTCGCAGAGAGCGGAAGAGTAACAGGGACAGTAGTTTAATCCGTTAGCGTTGTTTAGATTACCCTTCATTTTTTTAGTTTTTTATTTATATTTATGTCTATTTTTAAGTGAACCATTGCAATTATTTTCATGTACAAGCAGGTTATTGTTGTCAGGAGGGACCTGAAACTGGACAAGGGCAAGCTCGCGGTCCAGGTTGCCCACGCATCCCTTGACGCCTACAAAAAATCCGACCCAGATGCCAAGAAGAGATGGGAAGACTCAGGAACTAAGAAAGTTGTGGTCAGGGTTGAGAGCCTAAAGGAGATGCTGGATCTCCATAAAAAAGCCAAGGGGCTTGGATTGCCATGCTCCATTATAAGGGATGCAGGCAGGACGCAAATCAAACCAGGAACCATAACAGCACTGGGGATAGGTCCCTGCAAAGAGGAGGACCTGGACAAGGTAACAGGAAAGCTAAAGATTTTATAAGTATGTAATGTAAAACAACTAAATAAACTAAATAAAGTTGTAGGTCGAATACGATGAGCGAAAATGAAAAGGGTCAGGGAAAGATAATCATGTACCAGATCCTTCAGGCAGAATTAGAGGAACTGAAGAGGCATGCCCTGCTGGTTGAGAACAGGCTGCTGGACATAGAAACCACAGAGCATGCACTGAATGAGGTGGGAAGGTTCAAGAAGGATAACGAGACCCTGGTTCCCCTGGGATCCGGGTGCTATGCTCACGGCAGCATACTCGGTTCTGGTGTGCTTCTGGACATTGGCGCAGGGCTGATGGTCACGAAAAACATAAACTCTGCCAAATCCTTCCTCGAGGACAGGAAAGAGGAGATAGAAGAAGCAAGGAAAAAGATTCATCTCCAGATGAACGAGGTTGTGAAGAACATAAATAAGATCATACCAGAGATAGAGAAGATAGTAAGGGAATCCCAGAAAAGGGGTTAGGACCAGAAGTCTTGATTTGAGTTTTCTGAATAGAATGACCTTATCATGTGGTCCACAGAGAAATTCCATTTCAGAACAGATATTCTTTCCATATATGATATATGGGGGCGAAAAAATTTATTTGTGCTCGTATTTTTCCTTTAATTCTATCTCTATCTTGACGCCTTCTGGTATAGGAATCCTTACAACCCGCCTGAGGGCCCTTTCATTGCTGCCTATATCCACAATCCTCCTGTGGATTCTCATCTCCCATCTGTCCCATGTAGCGTTTCCATGGCCTGTTCCGTCACCACAGGGTGTCTTTAGGGTCTGGACCCTGAGCTTCTTTGTCGGTAAGGGTATAGGTCCCCTGCAGGAAACCCCGTATTTTTTAGCGATTTCCCTAATCTGATTGCATATCTCCTGCAGTTCCTCAATGCTCCTTCCAGCAAGCTTGATCCTTGCGAACTCCATAACATCACCAATTATCTCTTACTACGTTGTTTGTAACGACGGGCGCCCCATGAGGAGTGCGGCGGCTTGTGGGGTTCTGTTCTCCTGGGGTCGTATACCAATAGGTTCCTATCGTAGGATAAATATCTTTGCCTCATGTCCCCACCTACGAGTTCAACTATCCCCCTTGCCAGTGCCTGCCTTACGGCTTCAGACTGGCTCATCGGGCCTCCGCCCTTCACGTTAATCTTTACATCAAACCCCTTCCAGGCATCACCTGCGATTTTCAGGGGCTCCTGTATCCTTAATCTTATCATCTCAGGTTGCACCAGCTCGAGGGGTTTTGAGTTTATCTTTATTATACCAGAGCCCTTCTTAAAGCTCGCCCTCGCTATCGCTCTCTTCCTCTTCCCCACTGTCAAAAGCGTTTTCGGTTTCTCCTTTTTATCCTTCTCTGTTTTCTTTACCACTTTTTTGGTTTTTACTGCTTTCTTTGCCATGTTACCTCGCCCTTGCACCCAACCTTCTGGAGAGTTTTCCCAGGTCTATGTAGCTCTGCTCTCCCTTTATCTTTGCATCATCAAACCCCTTGAACTCCTTCCCTTCGAAAGACTCGGGCCTTGATCTGAAAACCCTGAGCCCTTTCAGGGCCTCCCTGCCCCTTGCACTTTTTGGGAGCATCCCCCTGACAACCCTCTTCAGGATTCTTTCGGGTGTTTTGGGGTAGAAGGGCCCGTGATAGGGGTCCCCCCTCTTGATTTTTTCCTGATAGGTTTTTAAAACATACTTCGGGTTCCCGGATATCATAGATTTTTCAGCATTGATAACGTAAACCTTCCTTCCCTTTAACAGTTCCCTGGCTATCATTGATGCCAGTCTTCCCATCACCTGCTCTGACGCATCTATGTAAACTTCGTCCATGATTCCACCTAAGCCATTATCCTTATTTTATGACCCTTTGGGTCCTTTTCAAGCAGCTCCTGGATTTCCAGGCACTTCCCGCCAGCCTTCTCAATCTTTTCCCTGGCGTCCTTTGTGAACCTCAGGGCAGCGACTGTCACGGATTTCTTGATATCACCAGAACCCAGGACAATCCCGGGAACCACTATGGTCTCCCTGGGTTTCGAATTCTTCTCTATTCTGTGGACATCGATTTCGTACCTCTTCCTTCTTGGCTTGTTCAGACTCCTAGCTACCGCTTTCCATGTGCCTGCTTTCTTCTCAGATCCGTGCCTGCTCAGGTTCCCAATCAGTTCCTGCAGGCTCTGGCTCTTTTTTCTTATTTTCATTCTAATCTTCTTCTATTTCCCGTTCTTATTTAAATATTTTATTCGTGTGCCGACTTTATGTCCCCGTAGGGGACAGCTGTCAGCTTCGCTGACATTATCTAATCTATCCAAGTCGGCTATCAATGTTATTCGTTTGACGGCTTGATTCGATTTATCCAAGCCGTCTTTCGATTGTATGCGGAGGGGCGGATTCTCGAACGACGGCTTTATCCGTTTTAACCAAGCCGTCAAACGCGTTTTCGAACCGCCGAACCCACTAAGGGACTGGATTTCTCACGCACTCATGAGATGTCTTGAGTCCAGCGCGTTTGACCACTTCGCTACCTCCGCATTCCTTTGATAGATAGCCTTGTCCAATCTACCCAAGCCATCATACGTTATTTTCAATAGACGGCCTGCTACAAGCGATAGATGACCTGAACAGCCAATCCAAGTCATCGTTCGAAACTTCCAAACCGTCATGTATCATGTAGAATATTCTTATGAATACTAACTTATATAAAAAAGAAAAAGGTTTTATTATAGCTCTTCCTCAACGTTCTTCAGTTCCTGCTTGATTTTATCCATCTGGCTGTAGATGTTCCTTACGTAATTGTCTACCTCTCCTACTGTCCCAATCTTCTTGCCTGTTCCTATTTCCCCCACTCTCGTAAGCTTGGAGTCGAGCATGGATATTATTGTATTGAAGTCGTCCAACGCTTTATGCGTTATGTTTATTCCTGTTGTCAGCTCCTTCTCTATGTCAGCCAATGCATCCAACGCATCCCTGAGACCCAGTGCTATGGATTTCAATTTCTGTAGATTTTCAACAACATCCTGATACTTGTCTATCTTTATGAAGAGTGGTGGTGGTGACCTTGGATGAACACGCTCTGTTCTTGGCATTGGCTTCTCAGCCCTTTTTTCAGCCAGTACTGGCTTTTCCGGTGAGGGTGCTTCTGGCAGCTCCCCCTCAGAAACAGGTCTCGAGACTGGCTTAGGAATGGGTTTTGGAACAGCTGGTATTGATATTCCCTCATCATTTTCGTTAGCCATAAAACCACTTATTAAATATTTGGTTTCTCCCTTAAATAAGTTTTAATTATGCGCCAGCCGGGATTTTCAAAAGAAGGCTTGATTCAATCTATTCAAGCCTTCATTCACTTTGAACCCGAATCTCCGCCGTGGCAGGGTTCCGCGCGAACGCTCGACGTCCTACCATTAGACTACTGGCGCTTTACTCTTTCTTCTTCACTTTTTGAACGCTGGTGCTTCTGCAGTTTGGGCAAAGCCTTGTTGCAGGCTCCATGAATATGGGCTTTCCAACCCATCCACACTTCTTACATTCGTATTTCGCCATACTCAAGCCTCCATGCCGAACCCGAACTGTTTGGCAAACCTTGCCAGGGGTCCTCTTTTCAAGCCCTTTCCACCCTTTGTGAGCTTTATAACCTTCTTGACCTGCTTGTAGTATTTAAGCAGCTCCCTCACATCACTATCGCTTACTCCTGCTCCCTTTGAGATACGCTTTATGCGTGAAGCCTTTATGGTATCAGGCTCCCTCTTCTCCTGAGGGGTCATGCTGTTTATTATGTGGCCCCATCTCTCCATCTTTTCCCCCTGAACATCCATGAAGCCCTTTGGTATCTTTAACCCCGAAATCCCGGGAATCATATCCATAACCTTTGAGAGGGAACCCATCTTCTGCATTGACTTTATCTGCTCGAAGAACTCATTCAGTGTGAACTCGCCCTCGAGAATCTTCTTTGCCTCCTCTGGCTTTATCCCCACTTCCTTCGCTTTCTCAAGTAGTCCCTGAATGTCTCCGTAGCCGATGAGTTTTCCTACGAATCTCCTGGGATCGTACACCTGGAAATCCCCGATTCCTTCACCTGTTCCTATGAACTTCACCCCTGCTCCTGAGACAGAAGCCGCGGCTAACGCTCCACCACCCCTTGCTGTCCCGTCGAGTTTTGTGACTATTATTCCTGTTATCCCGACAAGCTTGTTGAACTCCTCTGCCTGCTTTCTCGCTGCCTGCCCCATGTCAGCGGGAATAACAAGGAGAACCTCATTTGGCTTTATAATCTTACCCATATTCTTGAGCTCCTTTGCCAGTGTCTTATCCAACGCGTCTCTTCCGGCTGAATCGAATATCAGAACCTCCTCCTTTGCTTTCTTCAGGGCATTCTTCGCTATGTCCTCTGGTTTCTTACCCCCATCGTAAACATTTACACCTGCCTTCTTACCCATCTGTCTGAGCTGTTCCTGGGCCGCTGCCCTGTGGGTATCACACGCGACCAAAGCGGGTTTGAGGCCTCTAGTCTGGAGCCACTTGGAAAGCTTCCCAGCTGTTGATGTTTTACCAGAACCAAAAAGCCCTATTAGAAGAATCTTCTGGGGCTTGAGGGCAAGCTCTCCCTTCTCCTTTCCCAGGAACACAACAACCTCATCGTAGAGGGTTTTTACGAAATACTCCTTCAGTGTCAAACCAGTAGGGGGCTTTACCCCTATAACCTTTTTCTTTATAGAGTCCGATAACCCAGAAACGAGTTCAACGTCTACATCAGCCTGCAGCATGGCCCTCTGCAGGTCCCTCACGACAAGCTCCACAGCCTCTTTATCCACTACACCGAGGCCTGCAATCTTCCTGAAGGTTTTCTTCAACGAATCTCCAAATTTGTCAAGCATAATATCAAATTGCACCAAGGGTTTTTAAATAATTACACACAACTGTTCATAATTTCGCTTCTTATTCATTTGAATCAGTCCCTACCGAAACCTTTAAGGTGTTACGCATGAAATATAAGCATGAGCAATGAGTTCGATATTAAAGTCCAGAATGTTGTTGCTTTCACTGCACTGGGTAAGCCTGTATCACTGAGTAAAATCCTGAGTGAGGTTGAAGATACAGAATGGCAGCCAGAAACATTTCCTGGCTTAATCTACAGGATAACAAATCCAAGGGCGTCAGCCCTGATTTTCTCCCAGGGAAAGATCGTATGTACGGGTACAAGGTCAGCAGAGGATGCAAAATCTGCCATGCAAAAGATTGTAAACAGGATTAGAAAGGCCGGAATGAAGGTACCAACAAAATTTAACATGAAAGTGGAAAACATCGTGGCCTCCTCTAAAGTAAAAGGTAACATAAATCTAGAAGAGATTGCATTTGCCCTGGAAAATTCCGAGTACGAGCCAGAGCAGTTCCCGGGTCTGGTTTACAGGGTAAAGAGCCCAAGGGTCGCTTTCCTGCTGTTCTCTTCTGGAAGGGTAATATGTACAGGTGCCCGTAACACCAAGGACATACAAACCGCCCTGCAAATATTCAGGAAGGACCTAAAGGATATTGGTGTAAAGGTGATCCCTGTATCATGTTGATGCCAAAAAACACACAGAACAGATTATTTTTCAATAATCTCAAAAGAGCATTCACCCTTCTGCTTTTTTACTTCATTTACTATGTTTTCCGCTGCATTCCTGATCTTGGTTTCAATCTCCTTGTAATTCTTTCCCCTACCCACAAGCATGTACTCCGGGGCAGATATGTACTTGACCTCCAGGCCGTCTCCCTCCGCCCCTGACAAAACCCTCTTGATTACATCAATACCATCGGACTGGTAACAAACGAGGTTCAGTTTCGCTTTCACTTCATAAATCTTCTCTGAGAAGGATTTTTTCGCAATCTCTGTGAGGACGTCTGTCCAGTTCTTGGGGATGCCCTTACTCTTCAGAAGTTCCGGGTTTTTCAGCGCGAACTCAAACGCTTTTACAAGGGACCCGAACTCCTCCTGGAGCCTGTACCCAACTTCTTCATACGCCTCGCTTAAACTCTTCTTGAGTTTCTTACCAGCAAGCTCAAGCATCTTCTCGGCTTTGTTCTCCCTCTTGAACTCATTGAGCCTCCTGTCTGCATCCTCCCTCCTTACCCTCTTCACTGAAAGTGATATGCTATCTCCATCAATCCTCATTACCCTGCACACCACGTACTGGTTCTCCTTCAGGAAATCCCTGATATTCCTGACCCATTTCAAAGCTACCTCAGAAACATGAATCATTCCACTCATTTTATACTCTATCAGCTCAGCAAAAGCAGAATTCGGGTGTATCTTGGTTATCTTGCATATAACAAGCTCACCCCAAGAGGGTTTTCCATGCTTCTTCATAACTACCTAACAACCTCCAGTACCTTTGCCTTTATCCTGGCCTTGCCTCCTCTGGACTCAGCCAAGATTTCGCCACAGACAAGGCATTCAACCTTTCCAGCAGGCTTCTCAAATATGACCTGCTCGTTCTTGCACTTCCCGCACTTAACTTTCAAAAACTTCCCTGTCATTTTCGACACCCCCATAATCACTGAGCGTATGCTTTTTCAATACATCAAGATCCTTTTTTATGTATCCCCCAACCTCATCCAGATTCAAATCTGCATTAACGCCTATATTCAACATCTTAATTATCACATCATCCTTATCAATCTTGTATACATCCATACCGCTCTCATAGATGAACCTGAGCAGGATATTCGTGCTATCCAATTTATTCATTCTCTTCAAGTACGTTCCTGCAAGAGTCTTCAATCCCATCATACCATCTCGAATTTTTTAACCCTGAACCCGGCCTTGGTGTGCATTTTCTTACACTCTTCACACTCCAGCCTCAGGTCGACCTTCTGGGTCGGTTTCTTGCCTGCTGCAGGCTTTGAATATTTCCCATGACCACCGTATCCCCTCTTGTGCCTGTCCTTTCTCTTTGCAGCCTGGGCGTTAGGGTGAGCGGTTCCCCTGACCCTTTTCTTCGCCATCTTCACGTTATGAGCAGTGTGTTTCCTGCACTTCGGGCAGTACACTCTTATCTTTTTCGGGAATTTCATTCGAATCTCCTTTCTCGTTTGCGAATGATTAACTATGTATAAGGGTTGTTTATTTAAATTTATTTTTCTACTTGTTCGGGTTGATCTGCTTTACAATGCCCCTTTCCACAAGCAGCTTGGCGTTGGCCTCTGGTATGGTTGCCATGTCTCCCCTTTCGAATGGGCCGTAGTTCTTCATGTCAGCCCCCACGAACTGTGGAAGGGCTTCGAGAAAGGCGACAGCCTGCATTTTCTCTTTCTTACCCTCAAACATCTCTCTCCTTCTCTCCTGAAACTCCTTTATCCTGTTTACGATATTGTCAAAGAATTCCTTCTCCTCCTTTGTAATGCTTCCGGGGGTTTCTCCGGATCTGATGTTGTAGAGGGCGATGGTTAGGAGCTTCCCCTCCCGAATCTCCAGAAGGTCTTGAAGGACTCTCCTGGCTGAATCTAGCTCCCATGCATCCTCTTTGGTATCAGCGAATTTCGCCTTGTTCTCAAGATACGCCTTGGCCTCGTCAAAGAAGTTCTCAGGAAGGTTCAGCAGCTTCTTGGAATTCTTCTCATCAGTCATCATTCTCCGAAGCGTCTCGTACGTCAACATCTTAACACCTATTCAGAATTAACATTAAGATTTTAATATTATCCCCTAAGTTCACTTACCCCTCTTCTTTCCCCGTCCCATCTTCCTGAATGGGTAGTTGACAGGATTCTTCACGTTCTTGTCCTTGCTGCAGAAGTTATCAGGCTTGCATACAGCGAAGCTCATGTAAAAGCCCTCCTTCAGGCAGTTGGGTGGGAGGATGGTTTTGCGACTGTTCTTGTGCCACCTTAGCTGGCCCTTTATGTAGTTTTCAGGAAGCGGGGGCTTGTTCTTCTGGTTCCATTCCAGGACGAACTTCTCCATGTTCTCCCTCCCCCACTTCAAGGAGGAGAGGAAGTTTATAAGGATGAAGACCGATCTCTTCCTTCCGTCACTCAGACCAACCCTTATATTCTGTATGCATGGAGGGAATAACTCCTGGGGTATTGCTTTTGTGAATCTGACCCTCCTCTGGAACTTCCTCCTCTCAGCAACCTGCCTTCTTGTCCACCAGTCAACTGTTTCAGTGACAAGAATCTCCGCTTCTCCGGGTTTCCCCTTATCCAGAAAACCCTCCCTCACCCTTACAAGGTCCGGGTGGGCGTCATCTTTTCTAAAGCGATTGAGGTTATCTATTCTTATGGGAACCGAGACGAGACCGGTTTTGATGTTCAGGGAATAGGGCATCCTGAAGAGATGCCTCGGTGAAATAAGAACAGGGTCTATCTCAATTATCTGGAATGGATCAACATTGTCCTCAACCAGAATCTTTCCAAGCGGTTTCCCGGTCTGTTCTGCAAGCTCCTCTGGCCTGAATTTCTTCAGAAAGGCCTCACCAAGGTCTTCCCTGATAAAGTTTTTCAGGTAAAGGCCCATATGCCTAGCAAGGTCAGGGAACAATGTCACACTCTTCTTGTAATCTACTACTTTTGGGATGCTCTCCCAGGGGATTCCAAGATGGAAACCCTTACCTCCAGTGTACTTCATGGAGTAGTTCCTGACGCCATGTTTTTCCAGTGCTTTTGCTAAAACCTCTGCAGCGATCTTTGCGTGCTCAAATTCCTTGCAGTCAATATCGAGAATGAGATCCCAACCAACCCTCAAATCCTCGTAGTTGTCTGATTTCAGGGCCATGGGATTTGACCACCTCTCCAGGGAGGAATGGAATTCCAGAACCCCTGACTTGACCATTGCGGTTATATCCTGGGGGTAAACCAGAACATTCGGCCTGCTTCCAAATGACCCTGACTTAAAAACACCAACAACCTCCCTGTTCTTTGCCAGACCAAGTATCGCCTTCTGAACATCCTCTCTGGAGTAATACTCCTGAATCATCCTTATTTCCATAATCCTCTATGAATTGTTATAATTAATAAATTTATGGTGAATCAGAGATTCACCAGCTGTAAAAATCAGTTACTTTACCAGGCCAATAATCACCGAATAGATTCCCTTAAGCAAAAGGAGTATGCCTATGTAGGGGAAGAAGAAGATTACGAATCCATAGGTTGCCAAGACGAGCATGATGCCTGCTATAATATCCAGTATCCCCATGAAATCTAGGAAGAACCCCTTGGCTGCCCCTGAGATATACGAAATAATTCCCTTTATGATAAGGATTATGCCAAAAGTAGAGACGAGACCGCTCCCTATGTATGGAATGAAACCACTCAGTCCTAAAAGAATACCACCGATTATATCCAGAACACCGAGAATTGCTAGAAACATGAAATCATACAATACTCTTTACAAATGAGATAACACCCTTTACTATCATAATTATACCCATAATGGGAAATATGAAAAAGTAGATATTGTAAAACATCGCTGTAAAAAGAATTCCTGTTATTATATCCAGAAAGCCCCCTACTATATAACCCAAATCATAACCACCCTTTCCTCCGAGTTTACCGTAAATCATGAGCAGGATACCCTTTGCGATGAAGACGCCTGCAACCGTTAGTATGAATCCGCTTCCGCCGTATGGGATAAACCCACCTGCAATTAATAGAATTCCCCCCAGAATATCCAACACGCCCAGTACAGCAGAGAGCAGCATAAGAATAATGAAACCCGCAGATTTAAAAATAATGCGATTCTCCGAGTTCAACCACTCACAATTTCGGTTAAAACTTGAAATCTATTTCCTCTTCTCCCTCTTTCGCTGCTTTTACAGGTTTCGCCGGCTCCTTGGGTTTTGCTGACGTGCCCTTCTGTAGGGATTCCACTATTTTGTTCATGCTGGGCTCATCCATCTTCTTGACCGGTAACACCCCTTCCAGCCCAACGGGTCCCTCTGTGGCGAATCTGGGAATCACATGGAAGTGCAAATGCTGAACGATCTGCCCTGCTGCCCTTCCGTTACTCTGGCCTATCGAGATCCCATCTGCCTTCACCCCTGACTTACACACATCTGCCATTTTCTTCACTACCTTGAAGAGATCCCCTGCCTCATTCTCTGGCATGTCAAAGAGGGTCTCATAGTGCTTCTTTGGTATTACCAGTGTGTGGCCTGGATTTCTTGGGTTTATGTCCAGGAACGCCAGTGAATTCGCATCTTCGTATACCTTTTTCGCTGGAATCTCCCCTGCAACTATCTTGCAAAACAAACAATCCTTTGGGTCAACCATACTCATCTAACCTGTTTTGATTTTCTTATTTAAATTTATAAGCTTCTTTCGAGAGACGGCCTATTTCAATCTATTTAAGCCGTCATCCGTTTTATGGGGCTACCCGGAATTTCAACATTGCACGGGAAAGATACAAGAAGGGGCATGCAAGCGAAAGCTGCCTTAGCCCCTTTTTGTTTTTGAACCGGGGTCTGCGGCTGTTTCTGAACCTTTTCCGTGAACGCTTTTACAT
>DAOVCJ010000001.1 GCA_030670085.1 Candidatus Aenigmatarchaeota archaeon | reverse complement strand
TGGGCATAGCCCGCTTTCTGTCATCTCCGGACCATCCAAGGTCCAGGGAGGTGGTAACATTTGTCTGAGCGCTATGACTTAAACGTCTGGCTTGCATCCCCCGTCACCGTGGCCGTTTCATCCGGGTCCTCCTATCGACGTTCGGTGACCCTCATCACTCCAGGAGGCCGGTGTCGTTTCTGTTCCCGGTGCAAGGCGTCTCCGCCTCCGGCTTGTGCCGGCGGGTTGTGGATGAGCGGAACTTCCTCACCGGTTCGCACCAGCGAAGTTACCTGCCCAGCTCGCGCAAATAGAATAGGCACTCCGGGGTTTATAAACGTTATCCAGAGCTGAAGCTGGCCGTTCAAGCGGATAGAAGAAGGGGAAAGGCGAGTCGCCCCTTTGACTAGGGTCAGTCAGGCTTTTAGTAACCGCGGGCTGAATATCTCGTTGCCTTGATACTTACACCCCGGTCCTATCAAACCAGTCGTCTACTGGGCCTTCCTCCCCGTTCCGCTTATCGCTAAGCAGTCCGAAGAATGGCCACTTCTTTTTAGGGACGGTTTCAGGCTTAGATGCTTTCAGCCTTTATCCGCATACGGCGTAGCTGCCCGGCGATGCTTACACAACCGGTACACCAGCGGCCGCGGTACCTCGTTCCTTTCGTACTTAAGGCGCCTTCCCCTCAAGTGGCCGACACCTCCAGTAGATAAAGACCGTACTGGCTCGCACCGTACTTAACCCAGCTAACGTGGCTCTTTGATGGGTGAACACCCCCACCCTTGGGCGCTGCTGCACGCCCAGGAAGAGCCGAGCCGACGGCGGAGAAGCAATGAACGGGGTCGATTTGACCCACACGCTTCCCGACTTATCATAGTCACAGCTCGCGCTATGACTCAATAGCCAATATCCTTCCGATTCGCCGAAACGAGAAGAGTGGCGTGGACTCTCGCCCGCCACAACTCCATTATCCCCAGGGTAGCTTTTTCAGGAACTTTCCTATTTCAAGTTTCTTTCCGAGGGTTCTTTGCGGAAGTGGAAACTCCTGTAAAGAAAGCTCTTTCTGACAGACCGGGCCCCCAATTAATGAGGCACCGGGGATCGCTAGGCCACACTTTCGTGTCAGGATCCCTTGTTGTGCAGGATCCTATCAGGCTTCCTTTTGCCCTTACACTCTTCTCCGGATTTCTGACCCGGATGAGGAAACCTTTGGGCACCCTTGATAGCGTGTCAAGGGTGTACCGCCCCAGCCAAACTGCCCATCTGACGGTGTCTCCCGAAGGATAAGCAATATGATAACAAAAGGGTGGTGTTACATTGTCGCCTACCCTAGACCTTACGACCTAGGTGCAACGCTCCCACCTACACTATACATCCGTCACCATATCACAACATCAGACTGCAGTAAAGTTCCATGGGGTCTTCGAGTACCAGACGGCTTGATTCAATCTATCCAAGCCGTCAAGAAATTCTCGTCCCACTGGAGGACTCCTGAATATGCACAGGACATTAAGTTCACTGGGTATCAGCCTGGGACAGTGAGGGGCTCGTTAAGCCATTCATGCAGGCCGACAATTAATCGGCAAGGGATTTAGCGATGTTTGCCGACTAAAGGCTTTCCTACCCTTTAGCAGGTAGTAACATTTACGCTACCTTAAGACGGTCAGAGTTACCGCCGCCGTTTACCAGGGCTTCACCCGGTTGAACCCGAGCTTAACACACTGGCACTGGGCAGGCCTCAGGAAGTATACGCAGCGTTTCCGCTTAGCACTCCCCTACGTTTTTATTAAACAGTCGGGCCCTCCTTGTCACTGCGACCTACTGGCCCAAGCTGAGCTTGGATAGTAGGCACGGCTTGTTCCGAAGGTACGCCGCTAATTTGCCGAATTCCCTAGACTGATTTCTCCCATCACACCTTCCCCTTCTCAGGGAGGGGCACCAGTAATGGTTCTCGGTACGATTGAAGAAAGTCCATACCCGTTCCCTGTATGAAGAGAGACGGCCTAATCCAATTTATCCAAGCCGTCATTCCCTTTTTCACGGGCTCCATGAATCAGCCAAATACCCAAAAGGCACCATTCCTAGCTTCACCTGCTTCTCATCATTATGATACTCTGCAGGGTTCACTAGTTAGCCACATCTCTGTGGTTGGCCTATCACAAAGCGTCAGAAACGGATCTTGCGTTGCCGCGTGTATTTCTTCAGTGCAGGAATATTAACCTGCTTCCCTTTCGATGTACTCCAGTTAGGGTACATCTTAGGATCGACTAACCCTCAGCTGATTCGACCAGTGGAAAGCTCAAATCTGCTTCTCCAAACCGTCCACTGTTGATCATTGCTGAGGAACCCTAGCCCTTAAGGTGGTTGGGATTTTCACCCAACTTCGCTGTTACTTTCAGCAAGATTCTTGTTTCCATGAGGTCCATCCGAACTTTCGCATAGACTTCTACCCTCACGGAACACCTCCCTACACTATTCCTTTCGGAATCCAGGGTATCGGTAGCATGTTTAGTCCCGTCCATTATCAGGGCCCACAACCTCGGTGGGTGAGCTATTACGCACTCTTTGAAGGGTGGCTGCTTCTAAGCCAACCTTCCCACTGTCTGGGGTTGTGAACTCCCTTTCTCACTTAACATGCATTTTGGGACCTTAACCCTGGTCTGGGTTCTTTCCCTCTCGGATATCGAGCTTACCCCGTATCCTCACTCCCACCATCTACGACGATAAAGGATTCTGAGTTTGACAGGGCAACTGGAGGTTTCCCTCCTTGGTTACCCAATCAGTAGCTTTACCCCTTTACCCATCTCCGGTGAGGCTGAGCTTAGACTCATTTCGGGAGGAACCAGCTATCACCCATCTCGATTAGCCTAGAAGCGAAGGACGGTTATATTCAATCTATCCAAGCCGTCAATCACATTTTCACCCCTAGCCCCAGGTCACCCGAGCGATTTGAATCTCAGCACCGGTAGCGAGCCTCCATCCCGGTTTCCCGGGATTTCACCCTACCCAGGGCTAGATCGACAGGTTTCTGGTCCTATCCCTGTGACTCGGGCGCTTTCACACCCACCTGCCTGAACTTGCGTCTGCGCAGGTTTCGCTTTCGCTGCGGTTACGGGTTTTAACCTCGCCACAGAGATAAACTCCTTGCCGCGTGTTTCAAAACGGACGATATGATCAGAAACTCCCCTATTCGTACTCAATCTTCGCAGACTGTCCTTCAAGGGGATTTAACAAACCATATCCACCTATGGTTATATGGTTTCAGGATCTTTTCATCTCCTGTTAAGGATACTTTTCAGCTTTCCCTCACGGTATTCACTTCGAGAGAGGTAGGTAAACCTACCTCAGACGATCTAGTGCGCTATCGGACTCGGATTATATTTAGGATTGGGAGTTATTGTCTCCCATATTCCCACTGGATATTCAACCAGCAGTACTCTGGATACCTGGTATCAACCTTCTCCCTTGCTTCTACGGGACTATCACCCTCTACGGTCCTGCTTTCCAGCAGAGTTCGAATTCAGAAGTTAGGCTGAACCCAGGTCCAAACCCCACATTCCCCTTATGTCTCCACAAGGGGTTCGGTTTGTCCTGTTCCGCTTTCGGTCGCCCTTAATAACGGAATCACAATTGTTTTCTTTTCCTGCGGGTACTGAGATGTTTCAGTTCCCCGCGTAACCGCTCGCTAATGCGAGCACCTAATGGTAGGAGGTCCCATTCGGAGATTCTGGGTTCAAAGTCTGCTTGCGACTACCCCAGACATATGGCAGCTTGCCACCTCCTTCATCGGTATCCGAACCAAGCCATCCACCATATAACGTCTTAGTCCTTATAGTCAGGATAACTCACCTATGAACATCATCAAGAGCGTATCAAACTGTGTTCACCCACTCATCCTGCGCAAACGCACAGTCGTATTGGGACGGATTGTTTTTCTTCATTTACACCCTTTCACTCCACCCCCCAGCTCTTGGGGAGTTTCACTACATTATGAAACGGTTAGCATGATACCTGCGAATGACGGCTTGCATATATTGGGCAGAGCCGTCTAACCATTACATACGTCCAACTGCTCAGAAAAAGACAGTATTAATTCGTCGCCGATATCACCATCTTTACTGCCAACCAACCTCTTCTGCCACCAGAGGGGTCAACTCTGAACAGTTCAGACAGTCTGTTTGACCATGAACATGATATCTTTATTTAATTAAATATATAAAGCTTCATTCTTTTGGCCTGGTTTTATTAATGGACTGGGCGGGATGTCCATAAGCTTCCCTTTAAAAGGAAGGCTATTTCGAACCCGCGGCCTCTGCCTTGCAAGGGCAGCGATCTCTAGTGATCGAAGCAGATGAATCTGCTTCTTCTGAAGTTTCCACTGATCTACCAGCCCACATCAGACCTTTTTATGCTCTTTATGTGTCCTATTGGAAAATAAGGAGGTGATCCAGCCGCAGGTTCCCCTACGGCTACCTTGTTTGTCGGATAGTGAGACGATATACCTACCTGTCTCTGGTTCATCCATATACTGCATAAAACCAGCAACATGTATTAATCACCCCGAGACAATGTCTCGGTCATATTGCCCATCTCACCATCTTACGACTTAGCCCACCTTGCAGATTCGTGACTCGATCTCACCAATAAGTGAGAGCTCGCCAAAAACCCACTCGGTTGGCTTGACGGGCAGTGTGTGCAAGGAGCAGGAACTTATTCGCCGCTAGAGTCCACAAATAGACGCTCGAAAGCGTCAACCTCTGATGACCAGCGACTACTAGGGATTTCGGCTTCACGAGGGCGAGTTGCAGCCCTCGATCCGGACCGAGAATGGGTTTGGGGATTAGCTCCTCCTTCCGCGCAAGACGGCTTGAACCAATCTAAACAAGCCATCAAGCTTTTCGGAGTCGCATCCCATTGTCCCATCCATTGTAGGCCGCGTGTAACCCAGAGGATTCAGAGCATACTGACCTGCCGTCGACCGCTCCTTCCTCTGTTTTATCAACAGCGGTCCCCTATGAGTACCGAACCTCAAAAGAAGCTCGTCGTAACATAGGGTGCGGGTCTCGTTCGTTACGACACTTAAGTCGACACCTCACGGCACGAACTGACGACGGCCATGCACCACCTCTCAGCTTGTCTGGTAAGACCATCAGCCTGACCTTCATTCTGCTGTCGCCTCTGGTAAGGTTCCTCGCGTTGAATCGAATTAAACCACAGCCTCCACCCCTTGTGTGCTCCCCCGCCAATTCCCTTAAGTTTCAGCCTTGCGACCGTACTCCCCAGGCGACCCACTTAACGGTTTCCCTACGACTCTGGCAGCCCCCGTAAGACTGCCAATGTCTAGTGGGTATCGTTTACAGCTAGGACTACGCGGGTATCTAATCCGCTTCGCTCCCCTAGCTTTCGTCCCTCACCGTCAGATCCGTTCTGGCTGAGCGCCTTCGCCACAGGTGGTCTTATTGGGATTATAGGAACGTTATCGTAGGACGACCTTATCCGCTTCTCCAAGTCGTCTCTTGATTTTAACCCCTACCCCAATAATACCCTCAGCCTCTCCCGGTCTCAAGTTCGGCAGTATCCCTAACAAGCCCTGCAGTCAACTGCAGGATTTCATGTCGCGAAGCGACATGTCTCACGAATCTACCGCTTCACGATTTCATTAGGAACTTACCAAACCGGCTACGAACGCTTTAAGCCCAATAAGCGTGGTCACCACTCGAGGCGCTGGTATTACCGCGGCGGCTGGCACCAGTCTGGTAGTCAGACGGCTTTATCCAATTTATCCAAGCCGTCAAACTCTTACCCACCTCTTATTCCTAGAGCTTTTTACACTCTAGAAAAGCTCCCTCGAAGAACGAGAAAGCACTCTGAATCCCTTCCTCACGCTTGCGCGCATTGGGAAAGTTTCGCGCCTGCTGCATCCCGTAGGACCTGGATTCTTGTCTCAGAATCCATCTCCGGGCTTCCTCTCTCAAGGCCCGTACCGATTATCGCTTTGCCAGGATTGTATCGATAGAAGCTCGAAAGCGAACGTCATATGCTTTTACCCTAGCAACAGGCTAATCGGACGCAGTCCCATCCTTAGTTCAGCAACAGAGCATTCCAGCATCTGTTACCTATCCAGCATTAGCCCCAGTTTCCCGGGAATGAACAGACAGAAGGCTTTATCCAATCTGCCCAACCTTCAATCTTTTATTCCAGACCTAAGGGCAGGTTAACTACGTGTTACTGAGCAGTCCGCCCTGGTTTTACCCAAGACTTGCATGGCTTAGTCGGATTCAGATAGCAGTGACCTCCGGCAGGATCAACCGGAATTGGGATTGGCGTGGTTGACCTCCAAGGGTCTTTCCAGTAGGATTTCACAAGAGCATAATTCAAACCTAAATCCAATTTAAGCTCACACCATATCATTGCTAGTCACCTAGCTCACTTTTACTATGTAACATTAACTATATAAAAATTTGTATATTTAAACTTTGGTGTGTGGTGATTCTATTCGATTTTTGCTTTTATAAATATAATCTTGCTCTAATAGTTATTATGGCCGTTGTGGTGTAGTGGTTAGCATAAGAGCCTGTGGAGCTCTTGGGCTGGGTTCAAAATCGATTGACGAAAGTGTGGAAAGACGGCTTGGGGAGATTGAATAAAGTCGTCCTTTGAAGTTTTCATCTTTGGATGCATATCCCAGCAACGGCCTTGGTTGTTCTGTTAAGCTTAAAAAAATTACATTCAACTAATTATAGGTTCTATGGAAAAATCAACTGTTGCAAAATCCACTGATTTACAGAGAATTCTTAATGACCTGGACAGTATGGGGAAGGAGCTTGACAAGCTTCAGAACGAAATGAGCAAGCATCTTGCCCTCAGGGTTGCTCTTCTCCAGAAGGTTGCAGAAATGGTGAAAACAGAAGAAAAGGAAATTGTTTTTGAGAAAACAGAAAGGATTAATATAAGGGAAAAGAAATCAGTAGTTAAATAAACCCCTTGCAAATAATTTAATATGATACCAGAATTTGAAAAGGAACCCCTGATAAAGGTCGTGCTGTTTTTTGTAGGAATTTTCGTTATCGTTATTGTTATCAGGTATCTGATTTTAAGGGAGGTTGATTTTGGGTTCGCGCTCATAATAGCAGTTCTACTGCTTTTCATCTACTTCATCATACAGAGACTGCTCCTCTACATCAGAAGTAAAGAGATATAGATGCGGGTAATCTAGCGGAATGCCACACACGCTAGTTTTATAATGAATGGGAGATCAATAGAATTGATATGACAACAACCTCAGATAAGCAATTTGAATTGATGGGAATGCATGTGGGTGATGGCTGCATTAGTATAAATAATAGATATAGTGAATACGCCCTTTTGGGGGATATTCGAGAAGAAAGAGAATATTATGAATCATATATAATCCCACTATTTAATGATGCAGTAATGATGCCCATTCTAAATAGAAAAGTAAGTGGTAAAGGATATCCGACTATGGGTGTATTCGGGTTTATTGTCTTTAATTCCAAAATATGTAAATATTTCATGGATCTCGGATTAAAACCAGGGCCTAAAACAAATATAAAATTACCGAGACTCGTAACCAAAGCGAAACCAGAACTTCAAAAAGCCTTTCTCAGAGGACTCTTTGATACCGATGGTTCAATATATTTCGAAAAAAACTATTCTGCAAAAAGTGATAAGCATATCAGACCCAAAATAAAATTAGGAACTACATCGAAAACATTAAAAGAGCAATTAAAGCAAATGCTTGCAAATCTGGGAATTAAAGTGATTGATAAGAAGCCTTACAAAGGAAAACGAGATAAAAATATGAAATATGAACTTGTTATATACCGAAAAACAGATATAGAAAAATGGATTAAAGAGATAGGATTTAGTAATTCCAAACACATAACAAAAATACAGATCTGGAAAATTTTAGGTTATTGTCCTCCTAAAACAACAATATCCGAAAGAAAGGGGATTCTAAAGATATTGAAAAATGCGGGGGGTGAGATTCGAACTCACGAAGGCACTAAGCCACAGGATTTCTCAGGGCGTTTCTGTCATTGAAAGCAGAACTTTCTAAACACTTAAGAATCTCTTAAGTTTGGCATGACTTGACATTATCAAGTCAACCTGCCCCTTTGGCCACTTGGGTACCCCCGCACTATTTCGAAAGATAGCTTAATTCAATCTAAACAAGCCATCATACGAATAGTATTAATTATATTTCGTATTTTAATACTATTTTAAGAATTTGTCCACCATTCCCTTCGCTTTCTCCCTCTTTTTCTTATGCTTCTCCAGAAAATCGTTTATCCTTTCTATTGTCATATGCTTCAGCTCGCCTGTGAGGAGTTTTCCGCTCCTGTACTCGTTATGTATCTTCTTAATCTTCTTATCATCGGGCTCGAACATCATGTAGAGCATTTTGTAGGAAACGTCTACATCAGGGTTCCCTCCCTTCTCCCTGTGTTCCTTTATGCTGCCTCCGCCACCAGAAAACGCGTGCTTTATGATCTTCTCCTTGACGGTTTTTGCATCATCCGTTAAAGCTATATAGGAGTATGGGTCAGAAGAGCTCATCTTCCCTCCCTTCAGGCCTGGCATGAATTCATGGTATGTGGAGCTCGGCAGAATGAAATTGGATTCGGATTGAGACCTTGCTGCAAGGTCCCTTGTGAGTCTCAGATGTGGGTCCTGGTCAACACCCACCGGAACAACCACGGGTTTCGGTCCACCAAATTCGGGTAGCTGTGGATGAAGGATATCAGCAACCTGGATCATCACAGACATTATCTTTCCCGGCGTCAGCTCTCCATATATCGCCTTCATCTCATTCATAGTGGTTTTTCTGGAAATCATGCCCGCAAGCCTGTAGTACGCAGAAGCCTGCTTCCCGTCACTGCATCTTTCGCTCTGGAAGTAGAAGTCGCAGTTCTTTGGTTTCAGACCCAGGGCAATGTAGTTGGTAAGATACTCCTCTATCGCTGTCTTTCTCAGTTCGCCCATTGAGGTCTTTCTAATGTTGTAGGCCTCTATGTCTGCAACGCACAGGAATATCTTTGCCCCGAGACCCTGGTAGTATGTTATCTGGTCAGCAAGCATCTTGTGGCCTATGTGAAACTTCCCTGAAGGCATTAGACCGGTCATCATCACGAATTCCTTCTTTTTCTTTATAGTGTTAGCTACCCTTTCGAAATCCCTGTGACCAAAGATAACTCCTCTTCTCATGAGCAGATGGGGATCTGGGATTCTCTTCAGAACGGGCTTGAACGGTTTTATCCCGAAATCCTTCAGGAGTTTTTCATAATCCTTGAACGCCTGGGAGCCCCATGGGTCTATCCTCTTTGCCATGTTTATATTTTGGTCTGCCTTGTTAAATTCTTTAGAATCAGGACTGGGAAGGTTCCTTGCTTCTACCTCATTTTCTCCCAGTTTCGCGGCATCACCATCACTTGAGGTTTTTGGCTGCTTTGATATATAAAGTTATTGGCTGGTTCTTTTGTTTTTATTTGTCCTCCCGTAATTAATCTATAATATGGATTTCAGGGATGTTTTCATAGGTAAGAGATCGTTCAAGACCTTGATAGCGTCAGCGATAGAGGTTTACAGCAGGGAAACCAATGGAGCCCTGCTGGGGAGGAACACAACGATGAATATTGACGGGGTCAAGAAAAAGGTTCTCTCCATAAAAGATGTTTATCCCATACAGACTGAGAAAAGGAAACGCTCTGAGGTTTCGCACGGAAACATAGCTGCTTTTGAGAGGTTTCTGAGGGCAATGAGATCCCTAAAAACAAACATAGTCGGGGGTTTTCATTCCCATCCCCATCCCTACGAGGGGAACGTCCTCTCCAGAAGTGATGTGGAATTCATCCGGGATGAGATAAAGGTTATGAGCAAAATAGGGCAAAAAAAGATTGAAGGGGGATGGTTGGAGATTCTGATATCGATAAGGAGAAAGAATTATAAAAGACCCGGGATGTCTAAGTGGTACATGTGCAGTTATGTTAAAAAAATAAGATGTAAGGTCAGGACACAGAAAAGGGTCGGATACGATATCATTGTATCAGCCTACTGGGTCTATCCCAAGAAAATAAAGAAAAAGAAAACCCAGTACGGTGTTAAGGAAGCCGCTGTCTACGTTCCCTGGATTATTGAGTAGCTATTCAGGATACGCCTTCCTAACAAGGTCCATTTTTCCTTTGAATGTTTTTCTTACTGGCTCGAGCATTTTGTTTACTTCCCTTGACATTGCCTTCTTAAGGTCCTCGGGGTGCAGCTCCCCAGAAACAAAATCCCTTTCCAAGGCTCTGTAATCCTTGTAAGAAACATCCCCGCCGAATTTCTCAGGCCTTTCCACCAAGAATTCCTCTTTTCTGTCCTCTTTCAGAACCATGATCACGTATTTCATAAAAGCCATAACACCGTTGTTTTCAATCTTACCTGCAGGGCAATACGCTCCCATTATCTTTTTCTCCACCACATCCGGGGAATCGAGCAGATCAACCTTTGATTTTTCCTCTGAAGCAGACATCTTTTCTCCCTGCAAACCAGGCAACATTGGCGTCATGACCTCGACCCGTTTTTTGTAACCAAGTGAGGGGAGAACTTCTCTGGCAAAGGCGAGAATCTTTCTTTGGTCATGTCCTCCGTACTGAACATCAACATCGAGGTAAACCTCGTCCAAAGCCTGTAGTATCGGGTAAATGAAACCACTTAGCTTTGGCTCCTTCCCGAACCGGACAACATCCGATGCAGCCCTCTTACAGCGGGCAAAGGTATTAAGGGCTGACAAACGATACATATCCAGGGTGTACTTTGGATTAAGCTCAAATTCCCTTCCCTTGACGAATTTGAGTTTGCTCCTGTCAACACCTATCGAATCGAGCATACCGGAAATGACTTCCATGTAGTATTTCATTCTAACATCCAGCAACCTGAAGGGGGTCTTCTGGTCGTCTAGGTGGCCATGTATATCAGCAAAAAGGATTTTGAAATGGAATCCCGCCTTCAGGAAGTCACTGACCTTGATCATGGGAATGAAATATCCTATGTGGGGCTTTCCTGTGATAGCGAGTCCTATATATGCAGAAGGGTGCTTTTTCTTTTTCAACAATCCCCTTAACTCCGGTTCTGTCAGTATCTCTTCTGTGTTTCTCTTGATCAGGTTAAATCTACTCTTCAAGTCCATAGATTAATCTTGAACCTCTGAATTTAAATTTAAAATCCAATTAGAATCATGGAGAAATTTATAGAACTCCCTGAACCCATGAAGGCCCTCATGAGGGGTCTGGAACCGAGGGCGTTGACAAGCTTTTACGGGGGCCCGGGAACAGGAAAAACCAATATCTGCCTTCTCGCTGTCCTGGAGTGTGTGAAAAACAATGGGAGGGTTGTTTTCATCGATACTGAAGGGGGTTTCTCTATCGAGCGGCTGAAACAACTGAATCCAAATCTGGAGAGGGTTCTGGAAAGGATTGAGATAGTTGAACCAAGGGATTTTGCAGAGCAGGGAAATATAATAAGTTCATTGAGGGATAAGGATACCGACCTTATAATCGTGGATTCCATTGCTGCTCTCTACAGGCTTGAGTATGCAGACCCCAAAGCGGAAAGCAGGCACGTTCTCGAAGCGAACAGGAAATTATCAAAACAGCTCTCGATTCTCTCGAACATTGCAAGGGAGAAGGATATCCCTGTCCTGGTAACCACTCACACCTTCAGAAACTGGGAAACCAAGGAGAATGAGATAATCGGTGGGGACTCTATAAAATATTGGTCAAAAGCAATTGTCTATTTCGAGAGAACCAACAGAACCTCGGAGAGGAAGATTACTTTGATAAAACATAGATATCTCCCTGAGGGAGGGAATGTTAAGTTCATGCTCGTGAACGAGGGGATAAAACCATCAGGGTTCAAGCTGTTCTGATTATTCTAAGCAAAGATAAATATTCCGGAAACAAATAATAACCATGGAGCTTCCCATAAGGGTTATCGTAATAGTTATCGTAATTCTTGTGGTTGCACTGATAGTTCTTTTACTGCTCGGGGTCTTTGGTGAGAGATCGAACTGGGTGGTCGAGGGTATATTTAATTTTTTTAATAGTCTGTTCGGGGGGCAGGGACCATTACCGTCTCCTTAGTTCCCAGGCCTTTCTTCGGAAAAAATCAGGGACTGGAATTTGAATATCTGCACATCTTTTTCCAGCCATGCGTCAGGCGGCAGACCCGCCTTAATACAGGTATGTATGAGGAAATCCTCCTCATTGAGGTTGTGCTCGGTTGCAACCTGTGGGAGAAGGAGACCGGAATGGTATCCTCTTTTTACAATCAGCCCATCCTTTCCAATCTCAATCTTTTTGGGATACTCTTTTGGGTTTTTTACATTTATCGGTTCTGGCTTGGTTAGAACAGAGACCTCAAGGATAATCTTGTCCAACTCCTCTTCCTGCAAGTCATGAAATCTCGGGTCCTGGGCTGAGGCGATCGCTGCCTCCACAAGGGCTTTGATTAGAGGAAACCTGGGTTCTGGAAAGCCTATACATCCCCTTAGCTGCTTTTCAGGATGTGTGTGAATCGTGACGAAAACCCCCCTGGGTTCATTGAAAATCTTGGGGTATCCTTCTGGTTTGAATTTCTCTCTGGATTTGACCCACAAATCAATTGTCTTTCTTGCTATCTTAACCGCAAGCTCCCCGTCCTTTTTGTTCATGGCTATCTGAAAAACATTTAAATTCATGATTTAAAAGAGAATATGAGCTTTAGAATATCGGAAAGGAATTTGGGAAGGTTCAGGGATTTCTTGAATACAAATGGGAAGAAAATCCTTCTTTACCACAATGATCCAGATGGGATATGCTCAGCTACAATTCTTCTTAAGTTTTTTCCGGGATTTGAAACAATCCCCAGGCCCGGGCCCAGGATAGGTGACGAATTTCTTGAGCAGCTAGTTGAGAAGAAACCTGAGCTCGTTTTGTTCCTGGACATACCCGTTGATCAGGAAGAGAAAAGAATCAAAAAGTTGCAGAAGAAAACCGGATGTAAGATAATGATAATAGATCACCACATATACGAGAGGAACTTGGATTCGAAGGAAATCCTTCATATCAATCCCAGGTTCAGAAGCAAAAAGGCTTACATACCATGTGCAGAAATGATTTACAGAATCCTTGAAAGAATGGGTTTTGATGTTAAGGAATTTTGCTGGATTGCTGCAATGGGGATAATTGGAGATTATGCATTTGAGAACTGTAAAGACCTTCTGAAGGAATGCAAGAAAGAATATCCCTACCTGATTGAAAAGCATCCACTGGACTCCAAGCTTAGCGTGGGAGCTGATATGATATCCTATTCCGTTATTATAAAGGGAGCGAAAGGGGCAGGGGAATCCTTGAAGGTTTTGCTGAAATCCATGGACTATGAGGAATTTGCCAGGAACAAAAAACTCCAGAGGTGGAAGGAGGATATGAAGAGGGAGTTTGATTTCATTGTGAAGGATGCCGAGAAAGAGGAGTATCCGAAAATCGGTCTTATCATTTACAATATAAAAACCAGATTCAACATAACCTCTCTTGTTGCTACGCATTTCAGCGAGAAATACCCGAACAAGATTGTAATAGTAAGAAAGTTGTTAAAGGATGGGTGGAAACTCTGCCTGAGAAATCAGAGTGGAAGAGTCAACCTAGGTAAAGTTGTTAAGAAACGCGTCAGAGGGATTGGTTCTGGTGGAGGGCACGAAAAGGCGGCCGGTGTTTTGACAACGGACTGGGAAAAATTCAAGAAAAGGTTTATTTCTTCCCTCTCATCTTCATGACAGCAAAAAGGTGATCCTTTTCATAGGGATCCAGTTCCACTTTATCTAGAATTCGAAAGCGAATCTTCAGTTTTTCCAGTTCCTGTTTGTAGATTATTCTTGGTTTCTTGGTAACATCTATTGACCTTGCCTTTATCGCGATTATTGCATGACCGTCCCTTTTCAGGAACTGCTCTGCATTTCTCGTAATGATTTCACTCTGGTCGTTTGTGGCAACATCCTGATAAACCAGATCCACTGGTTCAATCCAGGGGTAGTCCTGTGGTTTCCTGGCATCTGCAAGTATGGGGACTATGTTCTTTCTCTTTTCCGCAATCTGGTTCAGCTCCCTCATGCTCCTCTCAGAAACCTCAACCCCATAGATTATCCCGTCCCTTCCGATCAAATCCGAGAAGAATGAAGCTGTTGTTCCGAAGGAGATTCCCAGGTAAAGAATTTTCATTGATTTTCTCAGGGGAAGGGCCTTCAGTCCGTTCATTATTGCGGCTGCTGGTTTTGATCTGTAGGGGTTCCACTCCCGAAATTCCTTCTTACCCAATCTTATCAGCAGCTTGGTAAAGGATTTGTCCCCCTTTATCGGAGTTTGCACAAATATCTGCTTCCCTTTCTTCCACACGCCTGGAAAAATCTGCTTCATGATTCTAATATTTCAAGGGGATTTAAATTCTGTTTGAAATTAAATTTACCAGAAAATGCTCAATACTCCCTTATCACTTATCGGGAGATAGGGCTTTCTGGTTGCACACCAGTCCGCTATGCCAGCCAGATCGCAGCCAACCGCATACTTGACATCCTTTATCTTAAAATCCTTTTTGATCGAATCCACTTTCTTCATAACCTTCTTCATTGTTTCTCCGGTGTTTATTGCAGAGTCAACAACCAGAACCTTTCTTTTCTCCACATCATTTTTTCTTATTCTCGTTCTGTTCATGTGGATTTCATGCCTGTCAAGCTCAAGGTAATTCACTTCTATGCCCTTGTTGGAAAGATAATACTTAACACCAAGGCCGAAGTTGATTCCCCCGCCTCCTATTGCTATAACGCATCCCTCATCTCCTTTTAAATATTCTACGATATTTTTACCAACTTCACTGAGGAACATGGTTACCCTGGGGTCAGGGAAATACACATCCCTTGGTATCTCGCTCTCACCAGAAGCGCTCAGATATCTCTTCTTCATCATATCGGCTATGTCACGGACCATGTTTATCCAGCCGATATTTATCATGTACTTCTTGTCCTTCTCCACCAGGACATCCTTCTCCACCAGTTCCTTCACTGTCTTGAAAACAGCTTGGTATGTAACATCAACCCCGCTGTTGGTTTTGAGCTTGTTATAGATTCTCCTGATCGTTAGGGGCCATTCAGAAACTAGCGTATAGATTATGAGGTTCTTCAAAGGTCTCCTTTTTGACTTCGTCTCCAGCGGGGACATGTTAAAATTTTGGATTTTGTATATTTAAACTTTTTTGTTTGATTAAACTTTTTTGTTGATTAAACTTTTTGGTTGATTTTTTTTAAACCTAAGATATATACGTCCAAATTCTAAAGAGTTTTAAAGGGCTTGAAGGTGGGAGTAGATTGGAAAATTAACCCACATTCACGAGTTAAAATATTCAGAAAACGCTATCAAGAGTGAATATTTTACGTCAAACATCGAGGCATTTGGATATACATTTTTCACCACAGAAATCCTTTTAAAGCCTGATTTGAAGGTTTAAAAAAGAGTTCCCACTTAGCCCACAAAGAGGTTGTAATATGGATGTCCCAGTTTGTCAGATATGTAAAGACCCTGTATGGAGTTTTATATGCCCAGAATGTCTGGGAAAGGATATAGGAGGGTGGCTACCAAAGGATTTATCAGCAAACTTCTCAAAATTTCACAGATTTCTTGTAGACAGCTTCAGTCCAAAAACCTACAAGCCCATCTTCGTGCCCTGCATCAAATGTAAGAGAAAAACCGTAGCCACCATCTGTCCATTTTGCTACATAGCAGAGGCTTTCCAATGGCTGAAGAACGAGAACCTTGACCTGGCAATGAAGCTTGTCAAATTCCTGCCATTGGCTAGGGACTGGGAGATATCAGAAACCGGCGGCTGTGTATGGAAAACTGGTTTCAGACCCGTTACAGAAATGAGTTGTGAAAGAACACAGTTTGGAATCTGTGACGATTGTGGGGAATACTCAGAAGAGCTTGTTCTGGAAAACAGGAAGTGGATGTGCAGAGACTGTGCAAAGGAATAAAAGATTTACTGTTAATAGGGTCATGCTATGTCAAAGCTTCCTAAAGGTGGTTTGGTTAAGAAAACCAATGTTCTGATCAATGTTCCTGAGAGGTATCAGGATTCTATTTTTAATGCTATAGAGGGGAGTAATCAAAAAATCGGACTTTATGGAAATTACGACTGTGTGATGTCTGCATGGCCTGTTAAAATGGATTCTAAAACCTACAAAAGCATCTGGACCTTTTGCGAAGAAAGTGACGAAGAAGAGGCAATGGATATGCTGATGGGGGCAACACCAGAAACAGCAAAAAAACCAGATATCGACCTTTTTGATGGTAGGGTTTTCATGCTGGAGAAGTATGATCCCAAGGTAGGGGGTTATATTCCTAGAAAAAAGGGTAGGATAATCAATGTCGTGATTGATGCACCATGGGGGGACAGGGGAGCAATCAGGTCATATATAATAAAAGAGAGTGGCAAAGAGATAGGGGTTTACAAGGGAATAGGTCACATGACAACCTGGCCGAGTGAGGGCTATTATAGACCGCTTCCGGGATCAAAGCCTCGTAGAGGAAAAGAAGGTGAAATGGAAAATGTCAAATATCTGAAAATCTGGACATTCTATGAACCAGAACATGAAGAAATAGTGGTTAAAAAATTGAGAAAGACTGCAAAAACATACGAGCTTCCTGTCATGAGTTTTTTTGATAACAGTTATTTTTTATTCCGATACATAAAGGATGTGCCGGGTGGGCATGGATTGAAATTCCGCAGATGGAATGTTACAGAATAGATATCAAACCCATTCCTTCCCAAGCCTGGATTTTATCTTTTCCATCTCCCTTTTGTAGTGACTCATTCTCCTGTAGGATTCAAAAAGCTCAACCATTCCGATGAGAATCAGTGCAACTCCCATTACCCATGTTGTGTGGTTTCCTGGGAAGACGCTTATCAGAACAACACCAGCACCTATCGCTGCCAGGCCTGTTCGCATGAATGAAAGAATCGTTCTCTCCTTTGATAACAAAACCTGTTCCTTTAATAGGAGGGTCTGTTCCTCCGTTGTCCCAACCTTCTTTTTGCTTGGTTTTTTGGGCATGTTAATTATTTTGAAAAAACAAGTATAAATTCTAATACCAAATATTAAGCATGGACTATGCAGAGCTTGTTGAGGTTTATGAGCATCTTGAGAAAACCCCTGCCAGGCTCGAGAAGATCGGTACCATTGCAAAGCTTATGAGGGAAACACCGACTGACATGCTACCAAGGATTACACTCCTGCTTCAGGGGAAGGTTTTCCCTTCCTGGAGCGAAAAGGAGGTTGGCATTGCGGATCTTCTGATGGTCAAGATAGTCTCTAAATCCACCGGGTTCTCAGAGAATGAGGTTCTGTCCGGGTTCAAAAAGACCGGGGATTTTGGCCTCGTTATCGAGGATCTGGTTGGAAAGAAGAAGCAAAAAACCCTCTTTACTAAGCCACTTACTGTGGAGAAGGTTTTCGAAAACCTCCGGGAACTTGCTGTAATAGAGGGGAAGGGGTCGCAGGAAAGGAAGTTCCGGTTGGTTTCGGAGCTCATCTCTTCTGCAAAACCAAAGGAGGCGAAGTATATCGTAAGAACAACCCTCGGAGATCTCAGGATAGGGGTTGCTGAGGGAGTGATACGGGACTCCATAGCAAGGGCATTTTTCAAAGGGGAGAAGGAGGAGATGAAGGAGGCTGTAAAGGCTGTAGAGTGGGCATGGTTCCTTAGACCGGATTACGGGGAGGTTGCAAAGCTAGCTAAGGAAGGAGGTTTGAAGGCGCTCAAGAAGGTCGGGATTGAGATCGGGAAACCCTACCATGTTTTGCTCGCTGAAAAATCCCCATCCCTTAAGGAGGCCCTGGAATCCTTTGAGAAAACCGCACTTGAATACAAGTATGATGGTGCAAGGATTATAATCCACAAGAAGGGAAACGATATCTGGCTCTACACTAGGAGGCTTGAGAACGTAACTAAGCAGTTTCCCGAGCTAATCGGATACGTAAAGGAGTGTGTAAAAGCGGGGGACTGCGTAATAGAGGGTGAGATGCTTGGTTTTGACGGGAAGACAGGGAGACCCATGCCCTTCCAGTTCCTCTCTCAGAGGATAAAGAGGAAATATGAAATCGAGAAAGTGGTAAAGGAGATTCCGATACAGGTCAACCTCTTTGATATTGTTTATCTGAACGGTGACGTATTGTTTGACAAACCCCTGGAGTTCAGAAGGAAAGCCCTGGAAAGTATAATAAAACCCAAACCAGGCAAATTCCAGCTCGCAAAGCAGCTGGTTACAAAGGATCTGAAGAAAGCAGAAAAGTTCTATGAGGAGGCCCTTAAGGCAGGACAAGAGGGTCTGATAGTCAAGAACCTCGAAGCTAGGTACCGGCCAGGAAGAAGGGTTGGATACTGGCTTAAGGTCAAGCCAACTATGGAGAACCTGGATCTCGTTATAATAGGAGCTCAGTGGGGAACTGGAAAGCGTGTAGGTTGGGTGGGATCGCTTGTTCTTGGTTGCAGGAGGGGGGACGAGTTCCTGGAGTGTGGAATGATAGGAACCGGTATAAAGGAGAAAGAGGACAAGGAAGGCGTTACGTTTACTCAGCTAACAAAGCTCCTGAAACCGCATATAGAGTCTGAGAAGGGTAGGGATGTAAAGATAAAACCAAAGGTTGTTGTAGAGGTTGCCTATGAGGAGATACAGAAGAGCCCGAACTACACCTCTGGTTATGCCCTGAGATTTCCCAGGGTTGTTAGGATAAGATTTGACAGAGAAGCCAATGATGCGGATAACCTTGACAGAATAGAAAAGTTATATGAGATGCAGAGAAGCAGGTCAAAATAAATTATTTTCACTATCTGGTAACAAAATGCTTATAAATCTTTCGGTTAATAGTGTTTTGTATAGATAAAAATAGCAAGATTTTAATCACTGGACGATAAGTTTTTAAATAAACTTGCTAAAAATAAATAAAACAAGTATTGATTAACATGATTGCATCAATACAGGTGCTGGATGCCTTGAAATCCATTGGTCTGAACCTCTATGAGAGGAGGATTTTCGTAGCCCTGCTAGCAAAGGGTGTTGCGACAGCAGCAGAGGTTTCTGAGATTGCGAAGGTTCCGAGATCAAGATCGTATGATATTCTAGAAAGCCTTGCTGACAAGGGATTTGTTATGGTTCAGCCATCAAAACCAATAAGGTACGTTGCCCTTGCACCAAAAGAAGCGCTGGAGAGAACAAAGCAGACGCTCAAGAAGAAGCATGATGAGGTGGTTGACAGGATAGACAGGCTCATGGAATCTGAAATCGTGAGTGAGCTCGAAAATCTCTACAGTGGGGGTTTGGATATAATCCAGCCAACCGAGCTGACAGGGACGCTGAAGGGCAGGTACATAATTGACAGGCAGCTGAGGTCTGCCTTCAAAGACGCCAAGAAGTACATAAACATCATAACAACCGAACAGGGTTTGAATGATCTCTATTCAAAGCACTTCAGGGTTCTGAAAAAGATATCCAGAAGCGGTATCAAACTGAAGATTGCTGCTCCAATGGATGATAACACAGTAATGAAGGCCTTCTCTGAGATTGCTTCAATAAAGAACCTGGATTCACCGAGTGGCAGAATGGTTGTAATAGACGGGAAGAACATGTTGCTTGCCCTGACAGATGACAAGGACGTTCACGAGACACAAGATATAGCATTCTGGACCAATTCTCCCCACGCTGTTAAGAATATGGCAACTCCGTTATTTGAAAGAGTTTGGGGTTCCTAAACACCCCAGAATTTGATCTTGCTTTGTTCTATTGTTTCCATTCTCTGGTATTCAGAATCTGTATGATTCTGTATCTTCTTTATTTCGGGCTCCTTTAGGTGCTTAAACCTGCCCTGCAGTCTCAGGTATTCCTCAATAGGTTTTCTGTCAGTTACTCTTTTGGTTATCCTAAGATTTCCGTCCTCTATCTCATACAGAACCCACATTCCTGTTTCAACAGCAAGTTTTGCGATATCAATTGTCTTGCTAACATCGAATCTCCAGCCAGTAGGGCACGGACAATGTATGTGAACAAAGGAGGGCTGCTTTTCAAATGCCTTCTTCATTTTCGCTATCAGGTCAGGGGGATATGCGACAGAGGCAGAGGCCACATAGGGTATCCTGTGTGCAGCTGCTATTTCAGCAAGCGGCTTCTTCCACTCAGTCTTTCCGAATGATTGCTTCCCAGCAGGAGACGTTGTTGTGGATGAACCGTAGGGGGTCGCACCGGACCTCTGGACACCGGTGTTTGCGTAGCATTCATTGTCAACGCAGACCTGCGTAACCTTATGGTCCCTTTCGAGCATTCCTGACAGGGCCTGGAGTCCTATGTCAAATGTCCCGCCATCACCTGCTATTCCAAGAACCTTCCAGGGTTTTCCAAGCTTCTTGACAGCAGCCTCTATCCCGCTCGCAACAGAAGCAGTGGTCTCGAATGCGCAGTGAATCCAGGGGACATTCCATGCAGTGGTGGGGTAAGCGGATGTGGTTACCTCCAGGCAGGAGGTTGCGCAGGAAACTATTACGCCATCCTTGGGAACCGCCTTCGAAATCAGATTAACCGCTATTGCCACGCCACAGCCCGCACACATCGTGTGACCAGGAGCTAGCATACTGTCCATAAAAATCACTTAAAGAAGACTTGTCTCAATTTAATATTTATAAGCTTATTGCTTCGTAACCCTAATCGTCGAATGTCAGAACCTGTTCTGCAATCTATGTCGGTTCCGACACCTTCTGTTCGATATAGTGATAAATAGCAATAGATTTGAAAGATAAAATGTGATTGATGGTTTATCTCTTCCTTCTTGTTGCTTTCTTTACTGGCTTGGCTACTGGTGCTGGCTTTGCTTTTTCCTTTTCTTCCTCTAGCTTGAATTCCTTCTCTGCCTTCAGCTCATCGACTTCGAGCCAGATTACAAACAGCCCGACCAGGATAAGGAATATCGGTATTATTCCTGTAAGGACTATCACGAAGTTCTCCAGCCAATGAATCTCTATGCCTGTTATTGTATTACTGTAAGCCGAGTCTACAAAAAGCCCCAGACCAATCACCAATATTATAATTCCTATGATGACTTTCACAGCCGCATGCATAAGTGCACCTCTTTAATTAATTATTCGGTGAAATTTATATATGTTTTATATGTTTTTATTATATATTTGTTGAAAGAGTAATTAGTTAAGTGATTGCATGTATAAAAAGATTGCAGAACTCTGGAAGAAACCAAAAGAGAATCTTGGCGGGATTTGGAAAGAGAGGCTCATCCGGTGGAGAAAGGAAAGGGTCATAACAAAGATAGATAAACCCACAAGGATTGACAGGGCAAGGAAGCTTGGTTACAAGGCAAAGCAGGGTTTTGTTGTTGCAAGGGTAAGGGTCAAGAGGGGAACGAGGAAAACACCCAAGCCCGCTGGCGGAAGGAGACCCAAGAGGTCTGGAAGGTTTCATCCGCTTGGAAAATCATGGCAGGTTGTTGCGGAGGAGAAGGCTGCCAAGAGGTTCCCGAACCTTGAGGTTCTGAATTCCTACTGGGTTGGGGAGGATGGAAAATCAAAATGGTTTGAGATTATTATGGCTGATCCCCATCATCCATCGATTAAAAAAGACAGGGATATCAGATGGATAACCAACCCCTCACAAAAAGGCAGGGCCTTCAGGGGTCTGACATCTTCTGGCAAGAAATCAAGGGGTTTGAGATAGTTATAAAAAGCTTTCGGTTGCTCTAACTATCGAGTTGTATTAACATTTATAAACTTAACCAACCAATATTATATCATGGTCGTAGTCCTATTCCAGACAGGCGGAATACTTCAACAGATGCTGCAAAACATGCAGTATATGGGATTCTTCTTATACCTGTTTCCATTCTTACTCGCGCTGGCTATATTTTACGGTGTTTTATCATGGTCACTTGGAGAAAGGCTTCCAAAATCAGCAAGGGGACTTGTTTCGATAATAATGGCATTCTTTGTGATGCTCTACTCCAGCTGGAACATCTGGCTTGTGACGTTCTTTGCTGAGTACTTTGGAGCAGGGCTCGTTATTGCATGCGGTATACTGGTTGTGGCCATACTCCTTGGGCTGGCTGGATACAAGATCGAGGACCTCTTCAAGGGAGCCTACTCAAAATGGGTATTCATCCTTGGAATAATAATTATAGCAATCCTTATATTCTTTGGTGCAGGAGCAGGATGGCTTATACCAATCCCATACTGGTCAACATCATCCGAGCTTTGGACCGTTGCACTGTTCATAATAATACTTGCCCTTGCAATGTGGTGGCTTGGCTCAGAGGGGAAGCCGAAGGAAGAGGCAACTACACAGGGGGAAAAGAAAACTTAAATTTCTTTTTAAAAATCAGAATTAGTTTTCAGTTTATTCCTTTTTACCCTTCACTGTCCTGATTGTTTCTGTCAAAGACCTCATGGATTGCATCATGGGGGTGAGGGAGTCTTTCATCGCCTTTTCGATTGATTCCATCCTGGCAGAAACCTCGTTTATTGATTGTTTATACGTGTCTATTTTATCCTCTATCTGCTCCATATCTGTCTTTTTTTCCCCCTTAACTTGACTAAAAGATTGCTCCAGGGATGTAACCTTGATGTTAATCTCCTGCATCTGGGATTTAAGGTTCATTATCTCTTCCCTTATACCCATCCACTTTTCCTCGATTATGGCTTCTGCAAGCTCCTCTAAGGCTCTTCTTCTCCCCTCTTTCATTTCAATCTTGGTCATAGGTTCCCTCAATCTTGGGATTTCTTCTTCACCTGGAAGGGGTGGTTCAAATTCTGGTCCAGTCATTTCTGGTCTTTCCGGAAGCAGTTCTGCGGATGGTGGGGGAGGAAGCTCTGCCTCGGTTGGTAGGGGTGGGAGACTAGGAACATCCTCGGGTCTCATCTCCTTTCTGGGCGGAGTAAGCCCGGGTTCTGGTGGTGCTGGGGCTGGCGGAGTTGGGGACGTAGCCGGGGCTGTGCCCGTACTGGTTCCTACACTGCTCTTAAGGGCATCCTTCATTGCCTGGTCTACCTGTAGCGGAGTATATCCCTCGCTCTTGAGAGTCTGGATTATCTCTGGTTCTGAAACGCCCTGAGAAGAAAGTTGTAAAACCCTGCCTGTTGGTACCCTATCCCTCGCAGGTCTCGAAACCCTTTTCTTTTCTTTAAATGGCCACATTCAGCCCTCCTAAAGCATGATATCTTGGTTGTTTTACATTAATATAATCGGATTTTTGCTATTTATTCTTTTTTTCCTCTATTATCCTCTCCGCTTCCTCCCTTGTTATGAATTGGGATTTCAGTGGATTGTATATCTCTATAAGCTGCTCCAGCTCGCTTATCTTTGAAGTGGTTGCTAGTTTTTTCATCCGTTTTACAACTTCCTTCAGTATGCCTTCATCCTTTCTTATTCTATCATCCAGCCCTTTGGTTTTTGT
This sequence comes from Candidatus Aenigmatarchaeota archaeon, assembly GCA_030670085.1. Lineage (GTDB taxonomy): Archaea > Aenigmatarchaeota > Aenigmatarchaeia > QMZP01 > QMZP01. Next base: position 87,746 of record DAOVCJ010000001.1, on the reverse strand, counting down.
ATCCAGGCTAAGTATAACCTTATGTATGCTTTTGTTCAGGTTCAGAATCTCCTGCTCTATTATGTTGGCTCTGGAGGACAGAACCTCGCTCCTCTGTTCAAGAACCCTAAGCCTTTGTGTGTTGCTGTTTGTTCTGTCCACGAGCTCATTTATAATCGCGTGCAGGGTCGTAGCTTTCTTAGCCATGGATCCACTATTATTTAATTTATGAGCGCGTAGTTAAATAGTTTTTAATTAGCAATTCCAATAACATAATATGGCAGAAAAAATGAAGGTTTGTGATTATAGTTATGATGAAGATAACATGAAGCTAAGGGTCAACTGCTTTGGCTGTTTATATGGAGCCTCTATTGAGGATTTCGAAGAATGCATGGCAAATACAATCGACAAGGTTCTGGAGGTCAAGAAGGTCTCCTCCATAATCCTTGCAAAGGGAAGGGAGTATGAATACGACTATGAGCAGACTAAGATACTTGTGGAGATAGCCAAGATTATAGAATGGGTTGTCAGGGAAAAGCTGATGTCATACGAAGCGTTGGGTTCTGAAAAATGCAAAAGGTTCCATTCCAAATGGCACCCCAAGCTTCAATATCTGATTCTCGATCTCCTGAGAAAGGATCCGATAGGAGCTTATGTTGAGATGTTGAGAGAGATCAGACACATCAAGACCTACATGAAAAAACTGACATCTAGAAGAGATTACGACTGTTTCTACAACTACAGGAAAAATGTCCTGGAGGTCATAAAGAGCAAACTTGAAGAGACAAAACTGATACAGGGGGTTAAAGACCACATTGCTGGATATGAGCTAGGAAACAGGGACATGTACAGGCAGATCTTCATGCCCAGCGTCAGACCAAATTTCATGCTAACCCGTTATATAATAACCCCACCAGAGCATGGAAAGTCAGTGGACAGATACAGCATAGGTGATGTGAAGATTGAGATATTCAGGCTTCCTGATACTGCTGAGTATTTCTACTACGTCCTTCCGCCAGAGTTCCGGTTGTCAGAGGAGAAATATTCAGTCCTTGATGCAGCCAGGAGATACATGGCAACACACAGACCAAAGACAGCGGAGTTTGTGAAGTCAAAGAGGGTAAGGGAGGTTTTCTATTCGATAGGAAGGGATATGATAAGAGAGGTTGCTGACAAGATGGGGATAAGCCTGAGCAGCAAGGAGCTTGAACAGCTTGCTACCATACTGACAAGGTATACAGCGGGATTGGGTGTTCTAGAGATTCTCCTCATGGATGAAAGGATTCAGGACGTGTATGTGAACTCACCCATTGAAAGGCAGCCAATCCTGATATATCACCAAGACTGGGAAGAGTGCAAAACCAATCTCATCCCGACTATGGAAGACGCTGAGGCATGGGCAACCAGGTTGAGGATTCAATCCGGGAGGCCTCTAGACGAGGCGAATCCTGTATTGGACACAGACCTTGAGGTTCCTGGTGGCAAAGCAAGGTTCGCTGTGATAACCAGAAGTCTCTCACCACATGGTCTGGGCTTCGCTATCAGGAGACATAGGGACAGGCCGTGGACTCTTCCCCTTTTCATAAAAAACAAGATGCTTAACCCACTGGCTGCAGGACTGTTATCGTTCCTTATAGACGGTTCTGTCTCAATGCTTGTGGCGGGGGGCAGGTCTGCTGGTAAAACCTCTGTTCTGGGTTCCCTTATGCTCGAGATACTCCCAAAGGTAAGGATTGTTTCCATCGAAGACACTCTTGAGCTTCCCATTGAGCAGCTGATGGAATTACACTACAACATCGAAAGATTGAAATCCAGGTCTGTCATAACAAGGGTTGAAACAGAGATGCCTGCTGACGAGGCCCTTAGGACAGCGCTCAGGCTTGGGGACTCTGCCCTGATTATCGGTGAAGTCAGAAGTGTCGAGGCCAAGGCTCTTTATGAGGCAATGAGGATTGGAGCGTTATCAAATGTTGTTGCCGGGACAATCCACGGAGAGTCTGCGTACGGTGTGTATGACAGAGTCGTTAATGACCTGGGGGTCCCGCCAACATCCTTCAAGGCAACCGATATCATTCCAATATGCAAGTCCCTGAGGTCAGCCGATGGGTTGCACAAGTTCAGGAGGATGACAGAGATAACTGAGGTAAGGAAGAAATGGGAAGAGGATCCTCTAAAGGAGGGTGGTTTTGTTAACCTCATGGAGTATTCAAGTAAGCAGGACACGCTAAAACCCACCGATACCTTTGTAAACGGTGAATCAGATGTAATAAACAGAATCGCATCCTATGTAAGGGAGTGGTCTGGGAACTGGGAGGCTGTGTGGGAAAATATACAGCTGAGAGCAAAGGTTAAGCAGACCCTTGTTGAGATGTCCGAGAAATTGAAGATGCCTGAACTGATTGAGGCAGGGTGGGTTGTTAAGAGTAATTCGGTGTTCCATCTGATAGGAGAGAATATAATAAAGGAAATCGGCTTCCCAGATCCCGAGAGAATCTATCTGGAATGGAACAACTGGATCAATAAGGAACTGAAGGCTGTTGGGAAGTAAGTGTGTGACAGAGACAATTATTTCAAATTATTTTCCGGCATATATAACTCAGTGTAACCGCATTTTTTGCACATATATGCCTCAAAATGTTTTGCAGAACCACTTATTAAACCACGACCAATTCCTAGGGCTTCACCACCACCCATTCCTCCACCAGTCCTAAGCTTTTCCAAATGTTCAATTTCTGTACTTCCGCACTTTGGACATTTACCTGAGTTTTCCATAATCAATAATTATCCCAACAACTTAAAAATAACCATACCGAAGCCGAATCACCACTTCATTTCTCCCCTGATTATTTCCAGTATCAGAGATTGTAGGTAGACTATATTCAGCATCATCCAGTATATGGGCATCAGGACGAGGGATAGGAGATGCCTGGGTGTGAAATCCCTTTCGATGGATTTTATGGATGTGTATGTAAACCAGAGAAATGCTATTCCTGATGTGTAGCCTAGAAACCTCACCCATCCCAGGCTTGTCAAATCAACAACATTGAAGATTATCTTGTCTATGACAGAGAACATCCCAGCTATGCTCGCTGTTCCTGTGAGCAGGAACTCCTTTATCATTGTGAAGAGCAAAGTCAAATCCGCTAGGACCCCTCCTATCACAACCTCACTCGGTATAAACAGGATTATGAAGGTTGGTATGACTATCATGGGAATGATCAGCCACATAATGTGCAGGGGGAATATAAGTCTTGTTAAGGCCCTGTTTTTGCTGCGACCGACTATGTCTGTGTGTCTTCTCGCGATCTGTATCCCTCCCCTTGACCATCTGACCCTCTGGTGCCACCACTTCCTGATGGTGTCAGGAGCAACGGTATCTGCTGATGCTCTTTTCTCAGAAACAATCTTGTATCCCTTCTTGTGTATCTTCATGGTCATGTCCCAGTCCTCTACAAGGGTGCTGTCCTCAAATCCGCCAGCGTCAAGAATTGCAGATTTTCTGTAGAGTGATAAAGGGCCTGGAAGGACCAGAACAGCATCGAAAAACCCCTGGACAAGCCTCTGGAAGGCCTGGTGTAGATACTCGATTATCTGGAGCCTGTTCAGAAGTCCTTTTTTCCTTTTAACCTTGACAACACCTGCAACAGCACCCATCTTTAGGTCTTCAAAGTGCCTGACCATTCTTTCAAGGGAATTACTGTTCACAAAGGAATCAGCATCTATCGATAGGATAAGTTCTCCCTTGGATGCCTTGACACCTGCATTGAGGACATGGGCTTTTCCTCTGTTTCTCTTGAAGTTCAGGAATCTTATCATTCCCTTTCTTTCATAATCCCTACAAATCTTTTCAGATTCGTCTGTTGAGCCATCGTTTACAAGTATTATTTCCTTGGGTTCGTATTTCAGTTTTAAGATAGAATTTATTGCTCCCTTAAGATGCCTGCTCTTGTTGAAAACAGGGATTATAACAGAAACCAAGGGTTTTGCATTCATTCCGAATCTTTTCTTTCCCTTTTTTCTGAAAGAATAGTAAAGACATATCCAGAAGAGATTCATAATTATAAAGAAGAGCAGTTCGTAGCCTAGTAAAGAATTTATAAACGGTCCCTGCATTCCCCTCAACCCCAGACTTCTTAAAATATAATTGAATTCAGTATAATTTATAATTTCTAAGCCATTTCCCTAACCTTCAGAAGGTATTCGTGGACCGTTTCACTGAAATCGTAACCCAGCAGATAAATTCCGCTTGCACCGCTCCTCAAACCCACGTCTATGTTATTTATGATATTTTCATCACTACCCACTATCTGGCTAATTCCCAGGATCACATCAGCACCAGACTTCTCCCTCGTTTCCCTCACATTTCTCTCAATCTCTGCCGGGTCCTTGTCATACGCCATTAGAAGGAGGGAATCAAACATCCTTCCCTGTAGTTCTACATACTGACCATTAGCCCTTGCAGGGTCTATCATGCCCATGCTTGTTCCAAACTTCTCTCCCCGGAACCTTGATATGATATCATGAGTTACGTTGCTAATCAGCTCTGCCCTTGAATCGTAATAAACCCTGTCCTCTCCTGTCCAGCCAGTCTGGTTTATTATGAATGGGGGTCTTGGAGTATAATCGTATACATCGAAATCGAATTTTTCCAGTATGTAATCTCTTATGTCCTGGTTGTATCCCTCATCAAATGTGAAAAACCTTATGTGGTCAAAGGCCAGGCCGTCTGGTTCTGCAATCTGGAGGGTCTCGTTTATAACATCTATCAGAAATCTCTTGTAGGGTTCGTAAAGAGGATCGATAACAGTGTAGTGTCCTATTGGTATGTAATATCCATCAACGGGTTTTCTCAAAACCTTCGGAATTTTTTCAGGGTCAATCCCATGCTCTATGTAGTAATCAAAGTATCTGTGGTATTGGTCCTCCTCGTTCTCCCTAAGGTAGCGAGAGAAATCGCTTAAATGGATGTTATCCTCCACGCTGATATTTCTATCCACCACCTCATCATATGGGGCCCTGCTGAACAGGGAATAACTGAAAAAAACCCTTGCTCCTGACTCATGCAATCCGTCAACGAGATTTTTGACCTCCTCTTTTCCATGCCAAACATGATAGGGAACAACCTCATCCTCTGCGAAAAGTGTGAGCAGAACTATATCGGGCTTGTATTTCTCAGCCATCTCAAGGAAGTCTGGCCCGAGCCACTTTGCAACCACGAACCAGACAACTAATGGTTTTTCATTCGTTTCTATTATGATTACTCGGGCATTGAAGTTGTTGAAAAGGAAAACTAGAACTACCAAAATTAGAATCATAAGGATGAGTTTCTTTTGCATAGAATTATTTAACCCCCAAAGATTTATTATTTGCCTAGTTCAATTCTATGTTATGAAGAAAAATATCAAGAGAAATCACTGGCTATTGCTTACAATAATCATAATCCTCATGGCAGCGGTTCCCCTGCTGTACTTCTACAACGCGAACCAGGGATACTGGTGGGACGAGGCTGTTTACCTTGGGCTGGCCAAGAATATTTATGAGGGTCAGGGTTACTGGATTAACAAACCATGGCAGGAATCCTTCCGTCCCCCAGTGTTCGCACACATGACCGCATGTATGTGGCAGACCTTTGGTTTCTCAGAGCCGTTGGTTAAATTCATCCCTCCCCTGTTCGGGATACTCTCTGTCGTAATTCTGTATTTCTTTGTCAGAAGACTTTACGGAGACAGGGAAATCGTTTTCTGGTCATGCCTCCTCCTCGCGACGTCCCACATGTTCCTGTTCTACTCAGAGAAGTTCCTGACAGAGTCGTTTTTCGTTTTCCTCATCACCCTCTCGCTCTATACCTTTTACCTGGGTTTTGACAAGAGTAAATGGTTTTTTCCCATATCAGCTGCAGTCACGGCGATTGCCTTCCTTACAAGGTATCCTGCCCTGATAATAATAGGGGTTTATGTTCTTTATCCGATTTATTTCCAGTTCACACAAAAGAACAAAAACAGGGGGTTGGTTAAAAAAATAAAGAATTCCTTCTGGATAAAGTCGTGGCCATACTGGCTGGGGTTTGTTTTGTTCCTATTGATACTCATTCCATGGTTCCAGTTCAATATGATGGTTTTTGAATCACCGATAGGGGCAATGTTTACTGGTCTGGGAACTGTTACAGGAGGGTGGTATGTTGCAGACTGGTATTACTACTTCACACACTGGACAGAGATATTTGGTTTGGTCGGTATATTCGCGATACCCGGGATTATTGCGTTGCTTGTGAAGAGAAACCATCCGAATACTCTTATTCTTCTGGTGCTTCTGCTCTCATTGATATTCTTCATGATAATACCTAGAAAGGAATCTAGATATCTGCTGAACTTCTTCCCCATTTACATGGTAATGATTGCTGTTGGCATAAAGGAGTTCAGAGTATGGGTAAGATCCAACAAGACCATACCTGCCATCGCGATCATATTTATTCTCATAAATTTCGCAGCAGGTGTTCAGATGATTGCTCGGGATATACCAGCAGGGTCTTCCCTAAAGGAAGCTGGCTGGTGGATCGGTGAGAGGATTCCGGAGGGAACAACCATAATGTCCCAGAACGTTCCCCAACTGTTCTACGCGTCTGGGGAGAGGGTTGTCTACTTCCCAGACAAAGCAGAGGGCCTCCAAAAGGCGATACAGAATTGGTCTGTTTCCTACATAGTGATAGAGGCAAGGGAACCCACATATCCGGAATGGGTATGGTCTTGGGAGGGCTACGAAAAACTTCCTTCGAATGTTTTTGATCAGTTCGAACCTCCAGAGGAATTCCAGGAGTACAACAAGACGTACGTCTGGGTTTACAAAGTTGCCTCGTAAATACCCTCCTTCAGAACCATCATATTCTTTTATTTTGTGATTATATTTATTTTATTACGTCATGAGAAATAATATTAAACAGGGTGATTGTATTGGAGAAGTTTTACATAACGACTGCGATAGATTACGTGAATGCAAAGCCCCATATAGGGCATGCGTATGAGAAAGTGATAGCTGATATTATAGCGAGGTGGCAGAGACTGAAGGGGAAGAAGGTCTTCTATCTTACAGGAACAGATGAGAATGCACAGAAGAACTCCCAGGCAGCCAAGGAGGCTGGGGCTCCGATAAGGGAATTCGTGGACAAGAATGTGGAGTTCTTCAAGGAGCTCTGCAAAATCCTGAATATAAGCAACGATGGATTTATCAGGACAACCGAGGATCGGCATATCAGGATTTCCCAGGATATATTCAAGAAGGTCCTTGCTAAGGGGGACATATACAAGGGTTTCTACGAGGGTCTTTACTGCGAGGGGTGCGAAAGCTATCTTACTGAGAAGGACCTGGTTGATGGAAAGTGTCCTGAGCACCAGAAGCCGCCAAAGCCCCTTAGGGAGGAAGCTTATTTCTTCAAGATGAGCAAGTACAAGGACCGAGTAGTGAAGCTTTTGGAGTCGCCAAGTTTCGTGCTTCCGAAAGAAAAGAGAAACGAAATGCTCTCTAGGATAAAGTCCAATGACCTGAAGGATTTGTGCATCAGCAGGAAGGGTCTGGACTGGGGGATAGATGTTCCAAGTGACAGGAACCATAAAATATACGTCTGGTTTGATGCCCTGATCAACTATGTATCTGCGCTGGATTATCCGGGTGGTGGGAAGTTCAAGGAATTCTGGCCGGCTGATATTCATTTGATAGGGAAGGGTATAAACTGGTTTCACTCTGTCATATGGCCTGCAATGCTCATATCAGCTGGAATAAAACCACCAAAAACAATTCTCGTTCATGGCTACCTGACTGTGAATGGACAGAAGATAAGCAAGTCCCTGGGGGTCCAAATAGACCCCGTTGAGATTGTGAAAAAGTATGGAGAGGATTCTGTTCGGTATCTGTTCGCAAGGGAGATTCCCTTCGGTGAGGATGGGAATTTCTCAGAGAAGGCTCTGAAGGACAGACTCAACAACGAACTTGCCAACGATCTTGGTAATCTCCTTAGTAGGGTCGTAAAGATGATTGAAAAATCCTTTTCTGGTAACGTACCACAAGGTAAGGTTGATGGGAAACTGGGCAAGGAACTCAATATAGAAAGAATTGAGAAGTACATGGATAAATTCGAACTGCACAATGCCCTTGCAGAGATATGGAACTTCATTAGGGCGTGCAACAAGTACATAAACGAGAAAGAACCCTGGACCCTGGAAGGAAAGGAATTGGAAAACGTTTTATACACGCTCGCGGATTCGCTCAGAATAATATCCATCCTTGTCTCCCCCTTCATCCCGGGAACATCAGATAAGATTAACGAGCAGCTTGGCCTGAACCTAGGAACTCTGAGGGGTGTCAAGTTCGGACTTCTGAAGGGTGGAAAGATAAAGAAGGGTGGACATCTTTTCAATAAGGTAAAGTGATTTTCTTTCTGAGAAACTATACATCCAGAGATATATACAAGAAAGATTATACCGAATTATCGAAATATTTAAATACTACTGCTGACAATAATATACTGCATATTGTAGTCATGGTTATTAAGAAACACAATATATTGTGGTTTGCTCCCTAGAGGGAATGAATTGTGGAATAGCATGAAATGCCCATATTGTTCAAATCAGAATACTCGTGTCATGGACAAAAGGGAAACTGAAGATTCCAATGTCACGAGAAGGAGAAGGGAATGTCTGAATTGTAAGAAGAGGTTCACAACATACGAAAGGGTTGAAACCTTGGACCTCACCATTGTAAAAAAGGATGGTAAAAGGGAAAACTTCGACCGCCACAAACTCATGAGCGGATTACTGAAGGCATGTGAGAAGAGACCCATACCAAGGGAGAAAATCGAGAAAATCATCGATGGTGTTGAGGCAAAGTTGAGGGCTCACAAAAAAACGGAAATAGATAGCAGGTTCATTGGGGAACTTGTGATGAAGAAACTGAAGAAACTTGACAAGGTTGCATACATAAGATTCGCATCGGTTTACAGGGAGTTCACTGATCTGGACTCTTTCAAAAAGGAAATGGAAAAACTGATCAAGAATAAATAATCTGGTTTCAATTAATAGGTGAAAGAAAATATGAGTTTGATAAAAAAGATAAGGAAAAGGGATGGGAGGGTAGTTGATTTTGACCAGGAGAAGGTAACAGAAGCCATATGGAAGGCTGCCCAGTCTGTTGGTGGAAAGGACAGGAAGATAACAGAGAAGCTTTCTGGCAAGGTTGTTGCTGTTATAGAGTATCAGTTTTCCGACAAGGAGATACCAACCGTAGAGGAGATACAGGATATTGTTGAGAAGATTCTGATAAAGAATGGTCATGCAAAGACTGCAAAGACCTATATTCTCTACAGGCATCAGCGCGCAAAAATAAGGGAAACCAAATACGTTATGGTTGATGCCATCAACACGATATCTGAATATCTGGATCAGACCGACTGGAGGGTCAGGGAGAATTCAAATGAAGCTTTCTCTTTCTCTGGTTTGTTGTTGCATACAGCAGGAAAGGTGATGTCAAATTATAATCTAAGCGAGATGTACACGCCGTCTATTGCTGAAGCACATAAAAGGGGTTACGTGCATATTCATGATCTATCACATGGTGTGATTGCGTATTGTGCTGGGTGGAGCCTGAAAAATCTCTTACTCTGGGGGTTTGGGGGTGTCCCGAACAAGGTTGACTGCAAACCTGCAAAGCACCTGAGCACGGTTGTTCACCAGATGGTCAACTACATAGGATGCCTGCAGATGGAGTTTGCGGGGGCACAGGCATTCTCATCTGTTGATACGCTTCTAGCTCCCTTTGTAAGGACTGATAAACTGGACTACAAACAAACAAAACAGAACATACAGCAACTCATCTTCTCATTGAACATTCCGTCAAGATGGGGGTCGCAGTACCCATTTTCCAATATCACGTTTGACTGGACTGCCCCAGATGATATGAAGGATGAAAAGGCTATTGTTGGGGGGAAACAGCAAGATTTCACCTACGGGGATTGCCAGAAAGAAATGGATACAATAAACAAAGCCTTCATCGAGATTATGTTGGAGGGGGATGCCAATGGGAGTGTTTTCACCTTCCCCATACCAACATACAATATAACAAAGGACTTTGATTGGGAAAGCGAAAATGCAAAACTGCTTTTTGAGCTAACTGTAAAATATGGTCTTCCATATTTCCAAAACTATGTGGGATCTGGGCTTGACCCCAAATCTATAAGGGCCATGTGTTGCAGGCTTAACATAAACCAAACTGAGTTACTGAAAAGGCCAGGGGGTATGTGGGGACCTGGAGACAGCACTGGTTCGATAGGTGTCATGACAATCAACATTAACAGAATTGGATACGAGGCCAAGAAAGAAGCCGGGAAAAATGATAAAAAGGCAAAGGAAATCTATTTTGACAAACTGGGACAGTACATGAACCTATGCAAAAATGCTCTGGAAACCAAAAGAGAAGTGATAGAGAGGAACATGAAAAACGGACTCATGCCGTTTACAAAGAGATATTTGGGGAACTTTAATAACCATTTCTCAACCATTGGAATATGTGGTATGAACGAAGCTTGCCTCAATTTCTTAGGCAAGGATATTTCCACACCAGAAGGCAAGCAACTTGCCATAGATACCCTGAATTTTATGAGGGGCAAATGTCTTGAGTTCCAAAAGGATACAGGAAACCTGTATAACCTTGAAGCCACTCCTGCGGAAGGGGCATCATACAGATTGGCAAAAGAGGATAAAAAGATATATCCTGATATGATAACTGCGGGGGAGGAGAAGCCATACCTCACAAACTCAACACAGCTTCCTGTAAATAAGACTGACGATCTGATAGAGGCAATAGAGCATCAGAATGATATACAACCATTGTATACAGGAGGGACAATATTCCATGTGTTCCTAGGTGAAAAGATGAGTTCTGGGAAAGCGTGCAAGGAACTCGTTAGAAAGATTTCAACCAACACCAAACTGCCTTATTTCTCAATAACACCCACTTTCAGTGTATGCCCTGAACATGGGTACATCAAGGGTGAACACTTCACGTGCCCAGAACCGAATGGTGATTCAGGAATATGTGGAAAGAAATGTAATGTCTATTCTAGGATAGTGGGTTACCTAAGACCTGTGGATAACTGGAATGATGGCAAACAAGAGGAATTCAGACAAAGGGTCACATTTTCAGAGAAAAAGGTACTCCAAGGACAGTTTAAAAACTGAGCCTGATTTAGAAAATCAGTGATATTATGCTACCGATAAAGGGTTTGCAGAAAACATCTTTGATTGATTATCCAGGCAAAATATGCTCTGTGGTCTTTGTTGCAAATTGCAATTTCAGATGCCCTTACTGCCAGAATCCAGATCTCATCCTGAATCACAAAAAGCTACCGAACATTCCTGAAAAGAAGATTTTTGAGCACCTGGAGAAGAGAAGGAAATGGATAGATGGTGTGTGCATAACAGGAGGGGAACCCTGCATACACGAGGGTTTGGTTGGATTTATTGAAAAAATAAAGTCCATGGGGTTCCTGGTCAAGCTCGATACAAATGGGAGCAGCCCAGAGATGCTCGAGCATCTGACAAGAAACAAGCTCCTAGATTACATAGCAATGGATATAAAAGCGCCACTGAAAAAATACAGCGGTTCTGCGGGGGTCAAGGTCAATGTTCTTAACATAAGGAGGAGCGTAAGTCTTATTCTCAAATCAGGGATAGATTATGAGTTCAGGACAACCGTTGTTCCTAGGCTTTTCAAAGAGGAAGATCTGATCTCGATAGGGAAGTGGCTTAAGGGATCGAAGCTTTACTGTCTCCAGCAGTTCAGGCCGCTGTCAACCCTGGATAAGGCATACCAGAAAGAGGAAGCATACCCAGAGGAGAAACTCAGGGAATTTGCAGAGGTCGCAAAGCCGTATTTCGATAGGGTTGAGGTCAGGGTATAACCCGTCTCCTGACTTTGATGGATTGGACAAAGTCGGGTGGTATTAAATATTTATATATAACAGTGTTATATTTAAAGAAATGTTTTGATTGGGGTGAGTTCATGAGAAAGAAAGAAAAGATAACAAGGGGTATGACACTAGGAGAGATTATAAAGGAGTATCCTGAGACTGTAGAGGTAATGCTTAAGCGTGGCCTGCACTGTGTTGGCTGCCATATTGCTGCATGGGAAACACTGGAGCAGGGAGCAAAGGCTCATGGAATGTCAGATAAGGACATAGAATCAATGCTCAAGGAGATGAATGGGGTTGTCAAAAATATAAAGGAGGAAAGCAAAAAATAAAAAAGTGATTTTATGGCAAAGATAGACCATAAGATTCCGGTGGTTGATAAGAAAAAATGCATAGGATGTGGGGCATGTGTTTCTGTCTGTCCGCAGAACGTTTTTGAGCTTAAGGATGGAAAATCAGATGTCGCAAAGCCAGAGGATTGTATTGAGTGCATGGCCTGTGTAGAGAACTGTTCGGTATCTGCAATAAAACTGGTAAAACCAAAATAAAACCCTGTTCTTGGTTTTTCATCGATAACTTTATATATTATTTTAACAATCGTTAATTTATGAAACTCAGAATGCCCCAGGAGATAGAGGTATGGTACCTGCTCCCGGCAATAAGGAGGGAGTTTACAAGAGTAATGGTTAAGAATGGGATAAGGCAAAGGGAAATATCAAAGAAAATGGGTATAACAGAAGCTGCAGTCTCCCAGTACATAAGCTCCAAGAGGGCAAAAAACGTAAGGTTTCCAAAAAACACAAAAAAAGAAATTGAGAAATCTGTTGAGAAAGTGATAAAGGGGAGGAATATGATAGTTGAAATGCAGAGAATCTGTAAAATATGCAGAAAAGATAGAACTCTGTGCAAAATCCATAGAATGTATGGGAAGGTTCCCAAAGGTTGTGAGGTGTGTTTTGAACGAGGTAGATGAAATGAGAAAGATATATCTTGATTATGCGGCAACTACCCCTGTCGATCCCAGGGTGTTGAAAGCGATGAAGCCCTATTTCAGTGAGGATTTTGGCAACGCTTCCTCACTCTACAGCATGGGGCAACAGGCAAGACTGGCAATGGAGAATTCCAGAAAAAGGATTGCAAAGATTATAAATTCTGAACCAGAGGAGATTGTTTTTACCTCAGGCGGAACAGAGTCTGATAATCTAGCCCTGGTCGGTGTTGCCATGGCAAACAAGAAAAAGGGGAACCACATAATAACCAGCAAGATTGAGCACAAGGCAGTCATGGAGACGTGCGAGTTCTTGGAGAAGCAGGGATTCCAAATAACATATCTGGATGTTGACAAATATGGGATTATTGACCTAGAACAGCTTAAGAAATCCATAAAAAAGGAAACCATCCTCGTTTCAGTAATGCATGCCAACAACGAAATCGGAACCCTAGAACCCATCGAAGAGGTTGGAAAAATCTGCAGGGAGAAAGACATATACTTCCACACAGATGCTGTTCAGAGTTTTTGCAAGATTCCAATAGATGTTAAAAAAATGAAGATAGACATGCTCTCAGCAAGCTCCCATAAAATATATGGACCGAAGGGGGTAGGGTTGCTCTACGTGAGAACGGGTGTCAAGATAGAGCCTCTTCTGCATGGTGGTGGACACGAGTCCGGAAGGAGATCAGGAACAGAGAATGTTGCGGGAATCGTGGGGTTTGCAAAGGCTTGTGAAATTGCAAACAAGGGGATGACAAAAGAGGCAAAGAGGCTCAGCAGGATGAGAAACAAGCTCGTAAAGGGTCTTTTGAAGGTACCAAATTCCTACATTAACGGGCATCCGGAAAAGAGACTCCCAGGAAACACAAACTTCAGGTTCGATTTCATAGAGGGTGAAGCCTTAATCCTGAAACTGGACATTGTGGGTATAGAAGCGTCTACAGGTTCTGCATGCTCGTCCAAGGACCTCAAGGCCTCCCATGTCCTAATATCAATAGGGTTGAGTCCTAAACAAGCGCATGGTTCACTAAGAATAACCATGGGAAGGTATACGAAGGAAAAGGATATAGATTATGTCCTGAAAAACGTGCCCGAGGTTGTGAGTGAGCTGAGAGAGATAAGTCCGTTCAAAGGTAAGTGGTGAAAGAGAGTGAGAGTATGTACTCAAAGAAGGTCATGGAGCTGTTCCAGCATCCCAAGAACATGGGTGGGATGAAAAACCCGGACGGAGTCGGAAAGATTGGAAATCCTATCTGCGGGGATGTGATGTGGCTTTACATAAGGGTAGGGAAGAATAAACAAAAAGAAGAGATTATAAAAGATATAAAGGTTGAAACGTTCGGTTGCGTGGCTGCTGTGAGCTCATCTTCGATATTAACAGAGATGGTTAAGGGTAAAACAATAAAATACGCATTGAGTATTACAAAAGATCAGATCGTCAAAAAACTTGACGGGCTTCCCCCAATAAAATATCACTGCAGTGTGCTGGCAGTAGATGCTTTAAGAAACAGCATAGAAGATTACAGGAAAAATAAAAAGAGGTGATGTTATGACAGAGTACGATAATTTCGGACCAGAGAAGGTTATGAGGGTTTACGATCCAAAGGTTGGTATGCGTGGTATTGTTGTAATCGATAATACAGCGCTTGGAGTTAGTAAAGGGGGTATAAGAATGACACCATCTGTCACGAAGAACGAGGTCGCCCTTTTAGCAAGAACCATGACATGGAAAAACGCGTTGGCAGGGATCCCTTTCGGTGGAGCAAAATCAGGAATAGTTGCTGATGACAAAAAGATTTCAAAAGAGGAGAAACTTAAGATTGTCAGGTCGTTTTCCAAGGCACTGAAGGAGATATGCCCAAGTATATATGTGGCTGGGCCTGACATGAACATGGCGCAAGAGGAGATGAGGGTTTTTGCAGAGACAAACGGTTCTATGAAGGCCTGTACAGGGAAGCCAAAGGAAATGGGTGGTCTGCCCCATGAGCTCGGGTCCACTGGATTCGGTGTGCACCGTGCCATGCACGTCGCAGCTGAAAGGGTTGGGCTTGAACTTAGCTCTGCCAAGATAGGTATAGAGGGTTTCGGAAACGTTGGTAGTTTTGTTGCCAAATTCCTGAAAGAGCATGACAATGCAAAAGTGGTTGCTGTATCAGATTCCAAGGGTGCAATATATAACGATGATGGACTTGACTTTGAAAAATTATCCAAGGTGAAAAAAGAAACAGGTTCTGTGGTTAACTACAAACCAGGAAAGCCGTTTCCCTGTTCAAAGATAATCGATCTTCCTGTTGATATCCTTGTGCCTGCTGCAATTCCTGATCTGATTCAGTCAGGTGATGTTAACAAGATAAAAGCAAAACTCATAGTAGAGGGTTCAAACATCCCAATGACGCCTGAACTGGAAGAGGTTCTGCACAAGAAAGGCGTGCTGGTTGTTCCTGACTTCGTTGCAAACGCGGGTGGTGTGATATCCTCTTACATGGAATACAGAGGTGGGACAGAAAAAGAGATGTTTGAGATGGTCAAGAAAAAGATAACAGAGAATACGAAGTTGATTCTGGAGAGGTCAGAGGAGAAGAAGATAAAACCCAGGGATGCCGCACTGGAAATCGCAAAGGAAAGGGTCTTGGAAAAAATGTAAAATATTTATAGGGTATTAACAGCAAAATAGTGAGTGAATTACTTTTTCTCCTCCACCAGAACTGCATTTATAATCCCGTCCTGACCGGGTCTTGATGTAACCCTCGCCAGCCCGATCTCTGTCTCTATTATCGCTCCTTTTGTAAGGATGTTTCTTCTTATATAGTGGGGATTCGCGGCGTTGTCCTTTACAGAAATTATCTTGGCCCTTCTCATCTTGCTGGTTTCCGGGCTAGAAATATTGACATAATCAGCAGAAAGAAGCTTTGCCTTAATCTTGCCGCCCCTAACCTTGCATAATTTCGTTTTTCTTTTATCTATCCTTGTCTCGAGGAACCTGGTACCTCTGTCACTTTTTTTCTTCTTCCTTATCCTGTCCAGCCTTCCTCCGGTTGGTTTTCTCTTGGACCTAAGATGCCATGTCGTTCCCATGCTTCCACCTAGGATATTTGATAAGTATGAACTTATGGGTTTATAAATTTCATTCGAGCCTCAAACTTTTAAATAGCGAAATTGATATTTAAAACTATGTTTGAATTCCTGGTGCCCTACTCCGGGATATATACAGAATATGTGGCAGTGATAATAATCCTTATTCTGTCTCTGATAATAGCAAAGATCGTGAACTTCATAATAAAGAAATCCGTTCTTCACATTACAGCAAAGACCAAGACCGTGCTTGATGACCTTTTGCTTGGGGCAATCACTAAGCCGATATTCCTAGGCATATTCCTGGTTGGTATCCACATGTCCGTGGGTATGCTTTCGGTTCTGTCAGTGTATGCAAATGAAATAACCTTTGCATTCACTGTCATATACGCTGCTTTTGTTGGCTGGTTTGCAGTGAGGATAATAAACGCTATCATAAGCTGGTATGCCATAGAGATGGCTGAGAAGACAAAAACCAAGGCAGATGAGCAGTTCCTGCCCATATTCAAGAAGGTTGCATACGGTGTTGTCGGGATTATTATAATTCTCTGGCTTCTGGGTCAGATGGGGGTTGAAATAACAACGCTTGTGGCCGCAATGGGTATTGGGGGCCTCGCACTCGCACTCGCTCTCCAAGATACGCTCTCTGAGTTTTTCGCAGGGGCTCACATAATCCTGGACAGGCCAATAAAGATAGGGGATTATATAGAGCTGGACTCAGGAGACAAGGGAACCGTGGTTGATATTGGATGGAGGAGCACCAAGATAAGGAACTACAAGAACAACATGGTGGTGATACCGAATTCCAAGCTGTCCAGCAGCAAGATAATAAACTACTACTCCCCCAAGGAGGAGATAGGTTTTACAGTGGCGTGTGGTGTAGGGTATGGAGAGGACCTTGAAAGGGTCGAGAAGGTCACCCTTGACGTGGCTGATAAGGTGCTAAAGCGATTGGATGTTGCACCAGAGGGTTTCAAGTCCATTATGAGGTATCAGGAATTCGGGGATTCGAACATAAACTTCAAGGTTATAATGAGGGCCAAGCGCTATGCTGACCAGTTCTTTGTCAAGCACGAATTCATGAAAGAGCTTAAGAAGAGGTATGACAAGGAGAAGATAGAGATTGCTTGGCCAATCAGAAAGGTTTACCTACATAAGGGAAAATAAAAACAAAATCTGTAAGAATCTTTAAATAGGTTCCCTGCATTAATATATTCAAGTGATTTCATGCAAAGACCACTTGATGTTTTGGGGTCTTCAACAGACAAGAAGATAATAATAAGGACAAAATCCGGAGACAACATAGTCGGAATCCTAAAAGCGTTTGATTCCCACATAAACATATGGCTCGATGAGGCAACCATAGAGGGTGAGAAAGAGTTAAAGCTCGGTAAGGTTCTGATCCGTGGCGACTCGATTGTCTACGTATCACCGGAGAAATGAATTCTGTTTTTGGCCTGTAGAAGTGTGAATTATTTATATATACATCTGATAAGATAGTGATTATATGACAAAGGGAACGCCCAGTATGGGAAAGAGGAACAAGAAGACCCACATAGCCTGCAGGCGATGCGGAAAAAGGGCGTATCATGTCAGAAAGAAAATTTGTTCTGCGTGCGGATTTGGAAAATCAAAAAGGATAAAGAGATTCGCATGGCAGTGGAAAGGCATGCTTGGTAAGGGAAACAGAAAAAAATAGAGCATTACATGTATTATTTCGCAGCTGTTTTTGGCTTATCTACCTTGTCACTGGGTTTATCATCTGCGACAGGTGTGACCTTTATCCCGATGCTCTCGAGTTTTTTCTTGAGCTTTTTTAAGGCAGTGTGAATATCCTCTATTTCATGCGCTCCTGTGCATATTATCTTTCCTGAAGAAAAGAGAAGGAAGGCTACCCTTGGTTCTCTGATTCTGTAAACAAGACCTGGGAACTGTTCTGGCTCGTACTCCGCGTCTTCAAGGGCAAAAGCGATCTCCTCCAGATTGAGCTTTGCCTTTATCTTTGATGAGGCAACTATGTTCTCTATCTTTATCTTGAATGTTTTGGGAAGATTTATTCCTGCTTTTCTCAGCCTGTCCACAATCTTGTGCATCGCCTCCTTGGACATTTCGATGCTCCTTGCTCCTGTGCAGACTATCTTACCCGAAGAGAATATAAGGGCAGCTGCTCTGGGGTCCTTTATCCTGTAAACAAGGCCTGGGAACTGTTCTGGTTCGTACTCCACGTCCTCAATCTTCTCAACGAGCTCTGTCAGGGATATGTCTTTACCCAAGGCAGTAAAAGCCACGACGTTCTCAACCTTTATGTGAAATTCCGACATAGAAATCCTTTTGTCAACAAAATATATCTATATTATTTGAACTCTTTCAATAAAAAGCTTTAATAGCAATCTCTCAAACACCCTTCTTCGTGTCTATTATGAAGTTCCCGGATAGGATGTTCCTTCCGATTATAACAGGAAAGGTCATGTGTGAGCGGTCCTGGACGTTGACCTCAGTGTTGAAGGTTCTTCCTTTTATTCTTATCTTTGCCTTAACAACGGGTCTCCTGATCTGCCTGCTTACTGATGCGGATTTTATTTTGGTTGTCTTGATTATAGGTCCCAGCCTTGCCTTGGCAGCCAGTCCTATATCGATGGATGTATTCTTTGCTCCTGAATCACATAACGCCAGGGTCTCGACTTTTTTCTGTCCTATTACCTCTACCTTCTCAACGAGGCCAACGAACTTTTTCTTCATATATTAATTAATTGCATTTCATTCATTATAAAATTATGGCACAAGATTTTGTAAAACATAGGTTGATTAAAGAAAATACGATACAAGCAAGAGCGTATCAGGCGAATATCCTTGCAACGGCAATGAAGAAAAATACGCTCTGTGTCCTGCCAACTGGTCTGGGGAAGACCCCGGTATCGGTTTTGCTAGCTGTGAAAAGGCTTGAAGAGTATCCGGAGTCAAAGATTCTGGTTCTTGCACCCACAAGACCTCTTGTCAATCAGCACCATGAGTTCTTTCTCAAGACAGTGAACATCGAAAAGGAAAGGTTCGCTATCCTGACTGGAATGATAAAGCCAGAGCTGAGGGGTGAGATATACAAGGAAAAACAGATAATCTTTGCAACACCGCAGACCATAAAGAACGATCTGATAGAGAAGAGACTGTCCCTGAAGGATTTCTCCCTGCTCGTCCTGGATGAGACCCACCATGCTGTAGGGGAGTATGCTTATCCATACATTGCGAAGAAATACAAGGAATCAGCAGAGCACCAGAGGATTCTCGGTCTGACGGCTTCTCCTGGAGGGACGAGAGAAAAGATAAAGGAGATATGCAAGAACATAGGGATAGAGGCAGTGGAGGTCAGGACAGAGATAGATGAGGATGTAACACCATGGGTAAAGAAAAAAGAGACACGGTGGATTTACGTGGAACTCCCTGAATCGTTCAAGAAGATAAGGAGTATCGTTAATGAGGAGTATACCAAGAAGCTGAACACATTGAAAAAATTCGGATTTCTCAGAAGCAGAAGGGTATACAAAAAGGATCTCCTATCCCTCCAGTCCAGACTCTATCAGGGAATCAAGGAAGGTGACAAGAAAGCTATACTGGGAATGAGCTTTGTGACCCAGGCAATAAAGCTCGAGTATGTCCTGACTCTTCTGGAAACCCAGGGTATCAGGGTTCTGGAGAAATACTGGAAAAAACTCAGGGACGGAAAATCCAAGTCAAACGAAAGACTGGTAAAAAACAAGAATGTATCCAATGCCATGTGGCTGACACATTCACTTTTTGAGCAGGGTTCAAAACATCCGAAGATTGGAAAGCTTTGCTCTATAGTGAACCAGCAGCTCAGGGAAAAACCAGATTCAAAGATAATAGTTTTTGCAAACTACAGGGAATCCGTAAAGGAAATAGTAAATTCCCTGGGAAATGTAGAGAACGCGAGGCCGGTTGAGTTCGTTGGGCAGAGAGAGGGTATTACCCAGAAGGAGCAGAATGAAAGGCTCAGAAATTTCAGAGAGGGTAAATACAATGTTCTGGTATGCACATCTATTGGTGAGGAAGGACTGGACATACCTGAGATGGACTTGGCTGTTTTCTATGAACCCGTTCCCTCTGGAATAAGATCCATACAGAGGAGAGGGAGAGTCGGTAGACAGAAAATAGGAAGAATCGTTCTTCTTATAACCAAGGGAACAAGGGACGAAGCTTATTACTGGTCAGCGAGGTATAAGGAAAAATCAATGCACAGAACCCTGTATGGAATGAAGAAGGGGGAACAGTACGAAATCAATGATTTCTGATTTTTTCACCACGAAATAGTGAATTTATTTATAAATATACATACTTGAGTAGCGAAATCTTTATAAAGGGGTAATTTTTATATATATTATTGCTCTTTCGTAATGTCACTGTAAAGGGGTAACAAATATGGTTGGTAAAAAAAGGGAGAAAATGCCTGAGAAGAAGAGGAAAATTCTTGAGAAAACTAAGACTGTAAAGACTGCTCGTGGACAAACATGTCCTGAATGCGGATCAACGCACATAAAGTTTGACCATGGCAGGGGAGAGTCTGTTTGTGAGAACTGTGGCACTGTTATAGGGGAATCCATGATTGACCTGACTCAGGAATGGCGAGCCTTTGATGAGGACCAGAGATCAAGAAGGGTCAGAACAGGAGCTGCCCTGACGCCAACGAAACATGATGAAGGCATAACCACGGAAATTGGAAAGGGTCGTGGAGAGCTTTTCAAGGTTGCCTCAAAGAAGAGAGCCCAGTATTACAGACTAACCAAATGGCATAAGAGGCTTATAAAATCAAAGGACAGGAACCTCTCGTTTGCTTTCTCAGAACTGCAGAGATTGATTTCTTATCTTCACCTTTCCCGGGCTGTTCATGAGAGGGTCGCGAAGCTTTACCAGCATGCTGTTGAGAAGGGTCTTGTAAGAGGAAGGTCAACCGAATCCATCATAGCTGCTCTCCTTTACACCACATGCAGAGAGGAGGGAGCTCCGAGGACGTTGGATGAAATATCAAAGGCTTCGGGAATCGGCAGGAGGGATATAGGCAAGACGTATAGATACATATCCAGGAAACTCAACATAAGGATTCTTCCAGCAAAGGCGCAGGATTATGTTCCAAGATTTGGTTCTTTGCTCGGTCTTTCTGAGAAGGTTCAGGTCCGCGCAGTTGATGTTTTGGATGAGGCTGTGAAATATGATGTAACCTCTGGTAAGGGACCGATAGGGGTCGCTGCAGCTGCCCTGTACATTGCTGCTGTTCTGGAAGGGGAGAAGAAGACGCAGAGAGAGGTCGCTGATGCGATTGGTGTTACAGAGGTTACGATAAGGAACCGGTACAAAGAAATGGTAGAGACCCTTGGAATAAAGGACGAGGTTGAGGAAAGGGTCAGAGAGGAAGAGGAAGCGTAGACAAGGAATCTTCTTTTGCACGTGTTGTATACTGCAACTTTTATAAAGGACCAGTCACACTTATCTCAATAATGGGCAAAATGGTTTATTTTTTCGGAGAGAAGGGAAAAGAAAGCAAACCACTTTTAGGAGGAAAGGGATCAAACCTGGGTGAGATGACAAAGATGGGTTTACCTGTGCCCCCTGGTTTTACAATCTCCACCCAGGTCTGCATGGATTTTCTGAAGGAGAAGAAATACCCAAGGGGTCTGGAGAAAGAGATTGATTCGAATCTCAGAAAGCTTGAAAAAAAGATGGGGAAGAGGCTCGGGGATGAGAAGAACCCCCTGTTTTTGTCTGTAAGATCAGGCGCCCCTGTCTCAATGCCAGGGATGATGGATAGTGTATTGAACATTGGTCTTAACGATAAAACAATAAACGGTCTTGAGAAGCAGAGCGGAGACCCGAGGTTTGTATGGGATTCCTGCAGAAGGTTCGTACAGATGTTTGGTGACGTTGTCCTAGGTGTGGAGCATTCAAAATTCGAAAAAATCCTTGAGGGGTACAAAAAGGGTAGGAATGATACTGATCTGAATGTTGAAGAGTTAAAGAAGATTGTTAATGA
Organism: Candidatus Aenigmatarchaeota archaeon; assembly: GCA_030670085.1. Taxonomy (GTDB): domain Archaea; phylum Aenigmatarchaeota; class Aenigmatarchaeia; order QMZP01; family QMZP01. Next base: position 65,714 of record DAOVCJ010000001.1, on the reverse strand, counting down.
TCACAAAAAACTCATAAAGAGGGGTGGGAAAAAATTCCCAGAATATCCAAGAGAGCAATTGAAGATGACGATAGATGCTGTTTTCAATTCCTGGAACAACAAACGGGCGAAAATCTACAGAAAACTCCATGGAATACCGGGTGATATGGGAACCGCTGTCAATGTTCAGGTGATGGTCTTTGGAAACCTTGGATGGGATTCCGGGACCGGGGTAGGGTTCACAAGAAACCCCTCAACAGGTGAGAACAAACCCTATGGTGAGTATCTAATGAATGCCCAGGGAGAGGACGTGGTTGCTGGAATAAGAACACCAAAAAACATAGAAGATTTGAAAAAAGACGCTCCAGTGGTTTACCAAGAACTGATGAAGGTTTACAAAATACTTGACAAGCACTACAGAGACATGCAGGACTTCGAGTTCACGATAGAGGAGAAAAGGCTCTTCGTTCTCCAGACAAGGACAGGTAAGAGAACCGCACAGGCTGCGGTGAAGATAGCTGTGGATATGGTCAATGAGAAGTTGATAAAGAAAGAAGAGGCAATAATGAGGATAGATCCAGACCAGATAAACCAGCTTCTTCACAAGCAGATTGACCCGAAGGAAAAGGGAAAAGCAAAGGTTATAGCCAAGGGTTTACCAGCCTCTCCAGGAGCGGGTGTAGGAGTCGTATGCTTCTCAGCAGAGAGGGCTGAAGAGCTCTCCAAGAAACAGAAGGTTATTCTTGTTAGGAACGAAACCTCACCTGAAGACATACAGGGCATGGCAGTGTCCCAAGGTATCCTCACGGCAAGAGGCGGTATGACGAGCCATGCGGCTGTTGTTGGAAGGGGTATGGGCAAGTGTTGCGTTGTGGGATGTGGAGACATCAACATAGATGAAGAGAAGCGGATTTTCATGGTTAAGAATTTGAGAATAAAGGAGGGGGACTGGGTAACACTTGATGGGGGAACGGGTGAGGTTTTTCTTGGGAGGTTTACACTGATTGATCCCGAGATGAAGGGGGAATTCCAAATCCTCATGAAATGGGCTGATGGTATCAGGAAGCTTGGTGTAAGAACCAATGCTGACGCACCAAAGGATGCGAAGAGGGCGAGAGACTTCGGAGCAGAGGGGATTGGTTTGGCAAGGACGGAACACATGTTCTTCGAAGGCGAAAGGATTCGTGCAATGAGGGAGATGATAATTGCAGGGGATAGCGAAGGAAGGAGAAAGGCGCTTACAAAACTCCTGCCCATGCAGAAAAAGGATTTCATAGGTATATTCAAGGCCATGAATGGCTTACCGGTAACGATAAGGTTGCTCGATCCGCCTCTTCATGAATTCCTACCAAAAGAAAATAAGGAAATAAGAAAATTGGCCAGAGAAATGGGAGTGAAGTTTGGGGTTCTAAGGAACAAGATCAGTTCACTGGAAGAGTTTAATCCTATGTTGGGTTTCAGGGGATGTAGGTTGGGGGTTATTTATCCAGAGATAACGGAGATGCAGACTGATGCAATAATAAGCGCTGCAATCGAGGTTAACAAAGGCGGTGGTGACGCCCTGCCTGAGATAGAGATACCGGTCCTGAGCGATGTTGAGGAAGGGGTCTTTTTAAGGAAGGTTATCGAAAATACAGCGAAGAAATTGATGGAAAAAAACAGGGTTAAGATTAAGTACAAGATAGGGACAATGATAGAGCTGCCAAGGGCATGTGTAACAGCCGATAAACTCGCAAAAACGCTTGATTTCTTCTCATTCGGAACAAATGATCTCACGCAGACTGTTTACGGTTTTTCCAGGGACGATGCAGGGAGATTTATACCGAAGTACATTGAAAAGGGCGTTTTGAAAAAGGATCCGTTTCAGGTAGTGGACAGGGATGGAGTTGGTTCCCTGATGAAAATCTGTGTAGAACTTGCTAGGAAAGCGAATCCCAGAATAGAAATAGGTATCTGCGGTGAGCATGGTGGGGAGAAAGAATCCATAGAGTTCTGTCATTTGATTGGACTGGACTATGTTTCATGCTCTCCCTTCAGGGTTCCCATTGCACGGCTTGCAGCCGCACAAGCAAAGATAAAGAATGGGTAATTACTTTCTCAGTCCCTTTATAACTTCACTGACCCTTCTCTTGCCACCGCTTATTATTAGAAAATCCTTTGCCTTTATTCTCTCTTCTCCGCCGGGTTGATAGGACCAAACGTCTTCCCTCTTCAGTCCTATTACATCCACCAGTCCCTTTGTCACTTCATCTATTGTCTTACCAGCAACCTTTGAGTCCTTCTTGATGTTCACATAGTCGATTGTTTCTGCTGCTGCCTTTAATGCCTCTTTTATGATTGGGTGTGGGGGAATTCCTCTCAACACACTGTCAATTAGCTCATTCACTGCATCGGAGATGTCTGCCACTGCAGAGGCTACCCTCATAACAGATGTGAGACCCAGTGCCTGCTCTACGTTGGATGCAGCCAGCATGCACTCCATCTCTATCTCGTACTGTTTTATGTCCATCTCCTCCTTCAGCTCTGTTATCTTATCTGCCAGCTTCTTGTCCTGTAGGAGCAGCGCTGAAAAACCAAGGTCTACTGCCAGGCCTGAAAGATCCTTCATCTCCACTATAAGATCTATCACGTTTCTCCTCTTCTCCAGTACGTCTTTAAGGATCTCCTTCTTCTTGAACACCTGCATTTTCCATCCCTCCTTTATTTTATATTTCCATGTTATTAACCTTTCACATCACCAAGGTGAGTATTAAGAACAGGAGCAAAACTCCTACAATATCTCCCAAGCTCGTTAAAACAGGGATTACCATGTTGTCAGGATCAAGGCCCCTGCTATAGGATATATAGCTGAATAGAACGGAAACTGTCATCAGTATTAAAACGGTTACGAATCCTGCTGCCAGCGTAACGAACGGGAATATCAATATATCAATGCTCTTCAAACCCAGAATCATGTTGAATCCCCCGGCAGCAAGTCCAAGGGCGAGAAATGAAATTATGGCTATTATAAGGGTTGCAAAGATGTTCCTCTCCAGCGTCTTGGTTTTCTTGAGTTTTGGGCGAATCATTCCCATGTGAAGGGCAGAGGAGAGTCTGCAGCACAAAACCGACGTAACACTGCCTCCCATATTGTTGAAGGATGGGATTATGACCAGTATCCCGGGGAGGGTGAAGAGAAGATCGCTGTTGTTGTGTAGGATTAACCCGGCGCAGATCGAAAGGGCTCCTGCTAACAAAAGTACGGGAATGCTTTCCTCAAGTATGGTTTTCATTGAGTATATCATATTCCCAGACCCAACACAATTTTAACTGCCAGGAAGAGGCAGATAACCGTTACTATATCCCCTATGGCTCCAATGGTTGGTGAGGTTACGTCATCCGGATCAAGACCTTTTTCGTAGCTGAAGTTTGATATGAATATCGCCAAAAAGATGAGTATTACACCTGACGAGACCCCTGCTATTATTGAGATAAGGAAGAAATGTATGAAGGTAATAGACACTATTCCGGATAAATAAGATGCTAACCATGCAAATATCGATAATGCCACAGACAATATAACACTAAGTATCAGGGCAGAATAAATGTTTGTTCTTAGGAGTTTTGTCACCTTGCCGGGCTTTATGTACCCGAGGTGAAGACCGGAGTTCAGCCTTGCCCCTAGGGCAGAGCCAATGCCCCCTCTCATGTCAAGCAGGGCAGGTATAAGAATGAACAGTCCTGGGAGAAGCTCGATATCTATTACCATGACTCCAAGAACTCCGCCCGCGATCAATTCCAAAACAGCAAATCCTATGACCAGAGGTGTGGTCTCCTCAACTATTCTCCAAACAGACCTTGTAACAGGCATAATAATTATTTATCTCCGGGTGGTTTAAAGTTTGGCTTATCAAGCGAGAAATTTTTTATAGTAGGGAAATAATAATTTATTAAAACAAAATAATTATAGGTAGATTCTTGTGGTTAGTATATCTGATCTGAACAAAAGGGAAAGAGCGGTAAGTAAATCCCTGAGTGACCTTGAAAAGCAGATGAAAAGGAAGAAGATTTCTACTGCCGATTACAACAAGATGAAAGGGATTAAAGAGGGTGAGTTAAAAAAGATAGAGTTGGAGAGGAAAAATGTCATAGCAAAACTTCCGCCAATGCCTCTACCACCAAAACCATCCAGGGCAACCGTCCCGAAAACCGCAGTTAGTTCTGATGCAAAAATACTTCAGACGGAGTTGAAGAAGCATGAAAAGGATCTGCTTTTCACACAATCCGAAATGAGTAAACTGTTTGCTGAAGTTGTCAAGAACAGGGAAAGGATAAGAAAGATTGAGGACATGGTAAAGAACCTTAGTTCGGCCCAAGCTCAGTCCCCCAAAGTGGACATAAAATCAATCGACCAAAGGATTTCCAGTCAGCTTGATAGAATGGATGTTGCATTGAAGGATAGCGCTTCAAAAACCAGGAGTGAGTTAGACAGGGTTGCTGGGGATATAGTGGGTGTGAAGAGAGAGGTGGATGAACTTAAGAAGGTCAGCACATCTTTTAAGACCCTGGATATATCTGGTTTGAGGAGGGATATTGAATCCCTGAAGGAAAAGAGCAAATGGTTAGAGCAGCAGGTAGGAAACCTTGACATAGAGCCCCTTTACGAACTGATAAAGGAGATTGAAGACAGGATTTCTTCAACAGCCAGGTCCACGGCCCCTGTTATAATCGAATAATCAACCACAAATAACTTTTTATTAACAACATTCAGTTTAATCTTATGAAAAGGATTTTGGTTGGTGGGGTTTTTTCAGTTTTACATCCCGGGCATATGTTTTTCCTAAGGAAGGCGAAATCCCTTGGGGATTTCCTGATTGTTGTTGTGTCAAGCGACAGAACGGCCTTGAAAAAGAATGGGGTTCTCCTGCGAACAGCCAAAGAGAGGAAATTGGGGGTTGAAAAAACAGGTATTGCTGACAGGGTGATTATTGGGGATGATGAGGATCGCTTCAATGTCGTTAAAAAAGAAAGGCCGGATATTATCGCTCTGGGGTATGACCAAAAAATTGATGAAGATTTTAAAAAAAGAATCAAAGAATCTGGTTTAAACTGCAGTATAGTAAGGATAAATGAAAAATTCAAAGAATATAGCTCAAGCAAGATACTAAGAAACAAAAAATGAAAAAGGGCTTGGTGCCCTTAATGGTATGAAAAACAAAAAAATGAGGTGTGTTGAATCACATTTCTTCCTCTTCTTCAACATCCCAATCTTCAGGTTCTTCCTCGGTTTCTTCGTCCTCATCCTCCCATTCAAACAACCTCATCAGATCCACCTCACTCAATATAATTTACCTTTTCTTTCTTGTTGCTTTCTTCTTTCTTGCTTTTTTTCTTGCTACCATTTCAACCTCCCTCTTTAAAGATTTATTTTCATTTTATTGATTTATTTGGGGCATTCATATTTAAAGTTAACTATTTTTTAAAGAAAAAATTTTAAAGTTTTTAGGGTTACTACATAACGGATTTCAAATCCAGACATTCACAAAATTCTGTCGCTGTTGCAGAGCATACATTATCTTTCTCTATTCCTAGGAAAAAGTTTCTCTGATCATGTGTAACCTGATATACCTTTGTCATCGTTAAGCCAGAATTGCTTTCAATCATGGATTTTATTCCCGGATCCGTGGATTCAGGCAGCCTGTCGTTCAAAAAGTCATCAAGATTCTCATCTATAAGTGTAAGGATGGGTACACAATCCTCAGGGATTTCTTTTCCTATACCCATTCCCTCGATGTATTCTCCAAGCTCCTCCACTTCTTCAGGGGTTATGCCTATAAATGAAAACAGGTCCTCACTCAGAGATGGGAATCCCTGGAAGTTGAGGAGGGAAAAAACCAGAAAAACAATAAGTATCACTATACCAACAATCCTTATCGGTTCCAATTTTCTCTTCACTGTCTTGGATGTTACTTCCTCAGCCTTTTTTAATTTTTCCTGGAGTTTTGCGATATGTTTCTTAATGCCGGGGATATTGAATATGTTGTGGGATATCAGATACAGTGAAACCATGAGGACTGCTGTGGATATGACAATCCCGATAAAGGGATTTATGATTATTGACTGTATCAGTGTGTAGAAAGCATCAGCACTGAACATGGGTATGATCCCGGACAACCCCAGACCGCAAACAAGCGCAACGAAACCAAAACCCAGCCTGAGAAGAAGCCTTAGTGCAAAATGCATGTAACCACTGTATCCCTTAATGATTATTGAACCAAAAACCAGTATCAGTACTATATAGAAAATAACCTGCAACCCGGACAACATCTGTGGCAAATCCCTCATCATGGTTGGCGCAATCTGAATCAGTTGCGATATGTCTGGTATGGCCATGCTTCTCTATTTTTTATTGGCTGTGCCCAATTAAATAATAGTATGCATGAAAGGTTCGTTTTTTGTTCAGGTTGCGGGAAAAAATATCCGATTTGGAAGAAAATGTTCAGGTGTGAATGTGGAGAAACATTAGAGATTATTTTCGATTACAGAAAAATTAAGAAGAATTTCAGGGAAAGAATTGAAAAAAGAGATTTTAATCATGCAAGGTACATAGAACTCTATCCTGTAAAGAAACTTGTATCTATTCAGGAGGGGGGAACCTCTTTGATAAGATCAAAGAACCTAGAAAAACTCTTCGGAATGAAATTCCAGCTCTACTTCAAATACGAAGCACAGAACCCTACAGGATCCTTCAAGGATAGAGGATCTTCGGTAGAGGTTGCCAAGGCATTGGAGTTCAAAGCGAAGGAAGTGGTATGTGCATCGACTGGAAATATGGGAGCATCCTTGGCAGCATACTCTGGAATCGCGAACCTCAAATGTTCTGTTTTTATTCCAATGGATACCAAGACTGTAAAACTCGAACAGATGTTGGCTTATGGAGCAAACGTGTATAAGGTTCATGGAGATTATGTGAAAGCTGCTAGGATTGCTGAAGAGGTTTACAGAAATTATAATATTTACCTTCTTGGAGATTATCTGTATAGAAGGGAGGGAACCAAGTCCATAGGTTTTGAGTTGTGTGAACAACTGAAGGGAATAGATTACATAATCTCGCCTGTAGGAAACGGGACCCTTATATCTGCGACTTGGAAGGCAGTAAACGAATTCAAGATTCTGAACATCATAAAAACCAGGCCAAGAATGATTGGAATTCAGGCTTCTGGGTGCAGCACAGTGGCCAGGGCATATACGAGTAGGTTGGAAATCAAACCAATTAAGAACCCACATACTGTCGCAGTCGCTATAGAGTGTGGAGATCCTATTGACGGGAAAAGGGCCTTGAAATCTATAAAGGAATCTGGGGGTTTTGCAGAAGTGGTAAGTGACAAGGATATACTAAAGGCCAGAGATCTGCTTGCAAGAAAAGAGGGTCTGTTTGCAGAACCCGCGGGTGCTGTTTCTCTAGCAGGTCTCATAAAAGCGAGGGATAGTATAGAGAAGGGAAGCAAGGTAGTTTGTCTTGTAACAGGTCACGGCCTGAAAGCTCCGATGACGGGTGTTAGTGGAAAGGTTAAGAAATCTTTTCCAAAACGTCTTTCTGGCGCCTGAAATAGGTTTTTAAACCTTTAACCGCAATAAGTTGTAATATGGCAAGGATGTATTCGAGGAGGAAAGGGAAGTCAGGGAGTAAAAAACCCATGGTGAAAAAGGCTGCCTGGGTTAAATACAAACCGAATGAGATAGAGGAAATAATAGTCAAGTTAGCGAAGAAGGGATACTCCTCTGCAAGGATTGGCCTGGTTTTGAGGGATCAGTACGGAATCCCATCCACAAGAATTATGACAAAGGAAAAGATATCCAAGATTCTAAAGAATCATAATCTTTATCCTGAGTTGCCTGAGGATATGTACAACCTGATAAAGAGGGCAGTGGATCTTATCGCACACATGGAGAAGAATAAAAAGGATTATATATCCAAAAGGGGTCTTGAATTGACCGAGTCAAAGATAAGGAGAATAGCAAAGTATTACAAGAGGAAGAATCAGCTTCCCAAGGATTGGAAATGGGATCCGGGGAAGGCGAAGCTGATGGTGAAGTAATTGCTTATTATGATGCTGATTTTGTTACATCAGGATCCTGAGCTTCTTTCCCAGAATCGCCTGCAGAAGCTTTCTTCCAAGATTAGATGTTTTCCTTACCCTTATGATACCACCCTTGCCTACATGGGCTGAGAACAGGTAGTCCCTGTCCCTGTAGATATCAACCTGAACCCCGACTAGTCCGGGCTCAAGCCTCAGGTTTATGTATGCTCCTGTCTCATCGTAATCCCAGTATACATCCTGCTTCAGAGAACCCTCCTTGGGTTCGACAGATATTCCCATGCCTAGTTTCCTTTCCAGTTCTTCTATGTTCTTTCCCTTTTTTCCAATCAACTTTGGGATAACAGAGCCCTTGACCCTTGCTATGATTCTGTTGTTTTGGATTTCTATCTCTGCGTCTGGGTCCCATTTTCTAAGCACCTGCAAGACCCTCTCCCTGGCGAGATTCTTTAGTGGAGACTTCTCCTTCTTCACAGGCATTATAACAGTCTCCTCTCCGTAGGTGTATATCTCATACTCCAAGTCCTTGGTATCGAAGTTCCTGACCTCAACCACGGGTCTTGCGAGATCTGCCTCCTTCATTCCTGTCGGCACTTTGACTGTAAGGTTTAGATTGTAAACCTTCTCTATCTTTCCAGACTTTATGTATATCACTTTGTCTATCACGTGTGGTATAACCCCAAGATCGAGCCTTCCTATGAACCTCTGTATCGCTGACACAGTATCGGTTGAGTGGGTTACGCCAATCATGCCTACGCCAGCAAGCCTCATGTCACCGAACACTCTGAAGTCCCTGGTTTTCCTGACCTCATCGAATATTGTGTAGTCAGGTCTTACCAGCAAAAGCAGCTCTGCTGTCTTTTCCCAGTCACCTTCCAATGGAGCATACTGTGTAACCTCAGGGCCTACTTGCAAATCTCTGGGCTGCTCAAAGGTCTTGACTATCTTGTTCTTTTTAACAAGGAAATCCGCTATTGAAGCAGCAAAGGTTGATTTACCAGAACCCGGGGGTCCTGCTATCATGATGCCATGGTAACCTGAAACTATGTTCTTCTCCAGTTCCTTGTGCATCTTGTAGTCTTCTAGGGTTAGTTTAACTATAGGTCTTACTGCAGTGATTTCTGTCTTGTCAGAAAAGGGTGGTCTTGTTATGCATATTCTGTAGTTTCCCAGCTGTATCACCAGGGCACCACGCTTTCCTATCTCTATGAACGAGTCCTCGTCCTTTCTTGCCTTTGAAACAATCTGATCTATCATGGATTCCAACTCCTTGTCATCAAATGGTTTTCTTTTCAGTTTGACAAGCTCCACATTCCCTGGTTTGCCCCTCTTCACGTAAGGCGTGACACCTGCCTTGAGGTGGACCGACTGAACATCTTTCGAGAATAAGCTCTCAAGTTCCAGTGGCTTTTTCAGGATGTCCTTTTCCACATAATCAACAGAAACGTCCTCGGCTTCCCCTACAAGGGCCTGAACGTAATCCGACGTTATGAGAGTAGCGCCTGCCTTTGATGCAGCGTCCCTTATCAGGGCATCTATCCTTCCCTTCTTCGCCAGCTGGATCTCTTCAAAGGTTGGCCTGTCACCAGTGAACTCCAGGGCTATCTTCTTGTCCTTGCCGACTTTCCTTATCTTCTTTATCTCCTCAAGACCATCAAAACCAACCTCTCTTCCCCTGCTGGCCTGGGCCTGCAGTTCATCAAGAACAGCTCTAGGTATGACTATCTTTTTCGGGCTTATCTTGCCCTCTTTTATCAATTCCGAAAGTTTTCCGTGAATCAGGATCGAGGTATCAGGTACCAAGACCCTGGCCTTTGAAAACTCCTCTTTCTTCTTCTTTTCACTTTTCATTTTTTTCATATTATCACCTTTGTTTCTTTAATTATGTAACTATGACATAATGTTTGTCTTGCATTTTCTATTCAGATTATTCTGTCTAGAGAAGCAGATTACTATATAAGTGAAAACGGGGTTTATAAAGCTATCGGTTCTCTTTATATCCCCTTAAGTTGATTGGTTTGAAATTTTTTTATTGTGTGGAGAAAGTTTTTATAATCTGCATACTCATATATAATATGCGAAAGAATGCGAAGGAAACCTTCAAGGAGATAGCAAACAAGGTAGAAGAGCATGAGTTCTATTCTGATATGCCCAAAGGCTATAAGCGAGGGAAAACGAAATTCGTTATCGTTACGGGTTCTGTTATATCCGGTGTTGGAAAAGGAACCTTCACGTCATGCCTGGGAACTCTTTTAAAGCTGGCACACGGCCTTAATGTTGCTCCCATAAAACTTGAGGGGTATCTGAACTATGACTCCGGAACCCTGAACCCCTTCAGGCACGGGGAGGTCTTTGTCCTGGATGATGGAACCGAGTGTGACCTGGATCTTGGAACCTATGAAAGGATGCTTAACCAGAACCTTACCAAGGATAACTTCCTGACAGCCGGGAGGCTGTTCAAGACCATCATAGACAAGGAGAGGGAAGGTAAATACCTCGGAAGGGACGTCCAGTTCATCCCACATGTTACAGGGGAGCTCAAGAACTTCCTCAGGGAGCTCGCAATGAAATCCAATGCTGATGTTCTTCTGGTGGAGATTGGAGGGACTGTAGGGGATATAGAGAATTCCTATTATCTTGAGGCCATGAGGGAGCTGAGATACGAGGAAGGTAAAGAAAACGTCTGCTTTGTTAACGTTGTCTACATCCTGGAGCCCAGTTCCCTTGGTGAGCAGAAAAGCAAGGCCGCCCAGCTCGGTCTGAGAACCCTTATGGGACTCGGAATACAGCCGGATATAGTTGTGTGCAGGAGCGAAAACCCCATATCAGAGAACATAAAGGAAAAGATAAGCATAGTCTCAAACATACCTGTTCCCAGGGTCGTTAACATCAATGACACCAGGAACATATACAAGGTTCCACTGGAGCTAAAGGGTATGGAGATAGACAAGGCCATTCTCGAGATTCTGAGTATAAGAGGGAAATTAAAATCCGTGCCTGATTTCGAGAAATGGAAAAAGCTTGTTAATATGGTAGGGTCTGCAAAGAAGGAGGTCATGATAGGTATAGCAGGTAAGTATACAAACGTCCATGATTCCTATATGTCCATTCTCAAAGCGTTGGAGCACACTGCTCCATACCTGGATGCCAAAGTGAATGTCAAATGGATAGAGACCACTGGGGTGAACAAAAACAATGTGAAAAAAGAGATGGAGGAATTGGACGGTCTCATAGTTCCAGGGGGATTTGGAGTGAGAGGAGTGGATGGGAAGATTGAGTGCATAAGGTACGCAAGGGAAAACAACATCCCTTTCCTTGGATTATGCTTTGGTTTCCAGATAGCTGTTATTGAGTTCGCAAGGAACGTCTGCAGCCTGAAGGGAGCGAACTCAACAGAAATTGATCCCAACACAAAGGAACCCGTCATATGCATACTCCCCGAGCAAGAGGAGATTGATGGTCTTGGGGGAACAATGAGACTGGGTGGACATGATGTTCTCATAAAAGAGGGGACAAAAACGCATAAGATTTATGGTAAAAACAAGATAAGAGGGAGATTCCGCCATCGCTGGAATCTCAACACTAAGTACATAGATGTGCTTGAAAAAAACGGTATGGTTTTCTCTGGGTTTGCGCCACAGAAGAGAATTATGCAGATACTTGAGGTTCCGAAGCATTCCTTCTTTTTTGCTACACAATATCATGAGGAATTAACATCCAAACCGCTGGAACCAGGACCCCTTTTCAGGGAATTAATAAGAAGTGCTCTGGATCACAAAGCATCCAAAAAGTGATCATTCCTTGCATTCATATTCCTTGTTGAGCAATTCCCATATTTTTTTCGCCTTCTTCTCTCCGAGTCCGTCAACCTTCATAAATCTTTCCTTCTTGCTTGAGAACATCCTTCTAACTGTTTTGAATTCCATCAAAAGCCTTTTGCTAAGTTTATTTGAAATGTGTGGTAAACCCGCAACTATGAACTCCTGCTGTCTTGCGAAATCCGGGGATTTTTGTTTGACCCTTATCTGCAACTCCCTGTTCTTCTTTACCTGCTCCCTGTACGCAATCCTCTGTATCTGGTCGGCTGTTCCCCTGCTGTCTGGGGTCCAGAGTATTGGTACTGCATAGTCTAGCGATAGTGATGCCAAAGCGCCTCTGATAGAATTCGGGTGCATGTTGTTTTCCGAAAAAAGAAGTTCTGGGTTTCCCTCCAGAATGAGCAGGGGTTTCTCGTAGGATTCTGCGAGAGATGCCAGCTGCTTGAATATTCTCTGGTTCGTGATGGATTGTAGGAAATCTGGAATCTGTTTCCTCTCTATCCCTACCCTGTCCGAGGCTATGTAGTCACCAACCTTTAGCTGCTTGGACCTGACCCGGATTCCTGAATCCTCCAGATGTCTTACAACAGGTGAATTCCTCTCCCTAGAATCAGCGAGCACAGTAACCTTTTCATCTGGCAGAATTTTCTGGATTTTCATGTATATAATATCGAGTGCCAGCTATAAAACCTTTGAACCTACCGGTATATCCTTGTCAAGTGTAACCAGGCTTATGTTTCCCTCGTGTTCCGCTGCCAGGAGCATTCCCTCTGATGTCACTCCCTTGATCGTTGCTGGGTCCAGATTCGCTACAACAACTATCTTCTTTCCCTTAAGCTCATCCTCGGTATATTGCTGTCTTATGCCTGCCAGCAACTGTATCTGCTTTCCCCCGATATCCACGTTCAGAACGTAAAGCCTGTCAGCGTTCGGGACGTGCTCAGTGGATATGATCTCTCCTACCTTCATATCAAGTTTTTGGAACTCTTGAATACTGACCATAAAACTTATTTGCATTCATTGCTTTTATAGTTTAACATCCGGGATGAGGTTGTCGAAACCTTTCACATTTCAGGTTCTGGCCTCAAAACTTTTTTTATATACCCGCACAATTATTATATATGAAAAATTTGTCAAGGCGAATGAAACTCGTATACCTGACGTTCCTGTTTTTAATGATAGTATCACTAGTTCCGTTCGCATCCGCACAGCTTCCCACACCAGATGTTACGTTCATACCCGAAAAAATATCCGTGAACTCGAGTTTCCTTCTTGTGGTTGACCCAGGAGTTAGTGAATCTGTCAGGGTGACTTGGCTTACATACGGAACAATGATGGAGCCGGTAGCCGGGCAGATACCAAAAATTGGGGATAAGTGGATGTGCTACTTTTCTGATACTGATGCAAAAAGCACGTGCGGACCCAATCCTTTCAGGTTATCGAATATCGGCGTTGATCCGCATATATTCGAGGTCAACACAACGGATTCTTCCTGGAATACTGGAGGCGAAATCCTGGATGTGTATGTAGGGAGTATAGTGCTAACCTCAAAGATCACCACAGACATTGACAACAAAATCGCTTACATAAACGTTTGGCCTGTACCAGACATCGTGACTAGGATTTCCTACGAAACATACTACACAAACAACCTGAGCCTGGTTCCGAACAAGGATGGTAGGCTGGTTTACGATGCCCCTAGTGGTGCGTACAGGGACAACATAACCCTTGATATCGGGCAATACTACATCGCTTTCAGTGCACCTACAAGCGGTGCTGACTACGGGGGGTCGGTAGCGAGGATTGACATGAGTCTGGGAGCAGGGGGAGATGGTAACGGAGAGATAGGATTCGTTGATGTTGATATCGTAAGCCTCAACATATTGATAAACAAAAACCAGAAATACGAAAAATCCAATTACAGGATAACCAACCTGAGGAACAATACCCTGACCTCCCTGACTGTTCGCATACCCCCTACAGAACCCGTGGATGTGAATGATTTCCTTGACATACAATTGGACAACAACACACTTGGCCCGCTTGACTCCATGTTCTTCAGTGTTGTTCTGGAGAATGTGGTAAACTCCATGGAGATAAAAATCCAGGCCCAATTAAAATCAAACAACAGCCTGATAGGTTACATACCAATTGATATGACAATCAGTGTCAAGAATGAGTCAGGAACAACCATGATTACATGTGAAGGGAAATCTGATATGAGCTACTGCTACGGAGGTATATGCTGCGACGAGATTTGCATAGAAAAATCAAACTGTTGTGATGGGGGTGATTGTGCTTCTGATGAGGAGTGTACGAATTACATATGTGTGAAATCTGAAGGACCTGCTCCAGACATCCCATGCACAACAGGGACTTGTTACCCTGATTATACCTCATGCCCCACAGACGAGACCTGGACAGGCACATGCAGAGAGGATGGTGTGGATGGTATCTGCTGCGAGGTTGAGGTGAACGAATGTGAGGGTCAGTTAAACGGAACGTATTGTACGGATGGTGTATGCTGCGATGAGACTTGCATAACAGGTGAATGCTGTGATAATGAGGATTGTATTGAGGGTGAGGTATGTTCATACAATTATTGTGTAGAGCCAGAGGTTCCTGAATTCGATTTCACCCTTCTGATAATAATTGTTATAATAGTTGTTGCCGCGGTTGGAGTGTGGCTCTACTTGAAGAAATACAGGAAGAAGGGTGGTCTGGAAGAGGAGTTTGAGGAAGGTACAGAGGAGTTTGAAGAGGAATTCTACTAAAAATATTCTTCCTCGGTTTCCTCGGTTTTTTTGGATTTTTTGAAAAAGATGACCAAGATTATCACTACAACAACTATGATTATTATTATCAGTACAATCCATAACCATCCCATACCCTCTTGATCTTCCCCGTCTGTTCCCGGTTCTCCTGGTATGTAGGGTCCGGGTGGTCCTGCGCCGTCTGTCTGGTTTCTCAAATCCGCAAAATTGTCCTTCAGTGTCGTGTAATCGTCCAGGTCAGCTCCATAATCAGAGTTCTTATAGCTGTTATACCAATCATCAAGAGCGGAATTGACATCCCCTGCAAGGTTAGAGTTTGAATTCTTTATAGAATCCGCGTCCCTCATTGCATCGGTCAGCATCTCATTGGTTGATAGCGATGCAGAGGCCTTCTTTTCCAATCCTTCGTATATAACAGTAACCCCTATTTCATAAAGGGATGAGACCTTATCCGGGGTAACCGTGAAGTTTATGGTTTCCTTGCTATCCTCAAAGACAATCACATCATCCCTCCACTCAAAATCCGTTGTGGTAACCGGGTCTATGTCTATCCTTATTGAGAATATCTTTGCCTTTCCGTGGTTCTGGATTGTTAGTGTGTAAAGGACGGGTTCAAGGTTCTTAACATTGATGCTCTTCGGGAAAAGATAAGCAGAAAAGCCGATCTCAGGCAAGCTCTCGTTAACAACCAGGGTTCCCCTTGCAGTTTTACTGCAGAAAATACCCTCACAGTTCCTTACCCTTGCCTCAACATCAAATGCGTATTCTCCACTCTGGCTTGGGGCCTGTACAGTGAAGT
Source organism: Candidatus Aenigmatarchaeota archaeon (assembly GCA_030670085.1). Classification (GTDB taxonomy): domain Archaea; phylum Aenigmatarchaeota; class Aenigmatarchaeia; order QMZP01; family QMZP01. Next base: position 50,266 of record DAOVCJ010000001.1, on the reverse strand, counting down.
AGATTGTGTGAAATGGATAAAAGGAAGACGTGTAGACAGTTTCGCTTGTTGGGGTGACAGAAAGGCCTGTTTTCGCATTTAAATCTATTGTAAGGGACGCATAGGATTCAACCAACAAGGAGTATATCACGCTCTCATCAGGCTCTGAGTACATCCTCTCGAGGGAAAACCCAATGTCAAAGAGATCAAAGTTCCCGTCCAGAATATCCCTGACATCATCTTCATCCTCTGCAGTTTCATCTACAATATCGAAATCAGGGTATTTTGATATGCAAACCCCGCCATTCCACTCATTCTTAATACCCAGGTTTGCAGAAGAAATCCCTATCGTAAAGGGTGGTGAACAGTCCCCATCTGCTCTTCCAAAACCCGAGAAGCATATGGGAATTCTGACCGTGTTGTTCTCATCGGTCCTTATAATCTGCTCTGTCAGATCGCTCCAGTTGCTCGAGCATGTCAGTATATACTCATACTCCCCCATTCCCATAAATCCCGAATCACCAGGTAGGATAACATCTATGCACCCTATGGTATCGTTCGGGATCGCAAAATAAAGGTTGTCTGTCAATCGATAACCCTGACCAGACCGAACAAGCAAAACCATGCAAAATAGAAAAGCAAAGACCAGTACCCTCTTCATAATATCTTATTTCCCTTGCTTCAATAAAAATCAATCTTAAAGAAAACTAAAATGGGAAAGTTTAACTAACTGTCACTGTTTTCGTTCTACTAACGGTTCTTTCTGGTGGGTATGAACTATCATCACTGACCTCAAGTTTTACTGTGTAGGTTCCTGATTCTGGATATGTGTATTCTCCCACTATATCACACCCATCTTCGCAACCGGACATTTGTCCTACAAAGAAAGCATCATCAATAACATACCACCATGTGTAGTGAACTGTGTCGCCATCAACGTCCTTTATCTTGGCTGTCAATTTGACATATTTCCCCTCAGTTGAAGCGCCAATTTCACCGACTATATCTGCGAGGTGGTTCTCTTCGGTTTCAGTTGTTTGTGTTGTTGTAGTTCCGCTTATTCCCGGGCATTTACAATCAGGGTTGGCTTTCGCATATCTATGTTGTATTTCTCCTTCCTTTGAATATTCGTTCTTCGTTGGATTGAATGGTACATAATTTTCTGAAGAATCAAAACAGTAGAATTCATATTTTACTTCAACTTCATCCCCTGAAACCGCACCTGAAGAGATAATTGTGGGTTCTATGACGTAGTACTGGTTTACATAGATCCTGGTTCTTGAATTATCCGGCTTCACCATCTCAACAACAGGGTAGTTACAGTACCCACCCTGTCTCATTACCTTAATCTTGCTATCCATGCAGGTGGTTCCATGAAGGTATTTGGAGCAGCAGGGTCCTGTAGTAGATGTATCACCTCCGCCCTGATTGCACACAACATGGAAACTGGATTGACCGCCAGCGCCAAAGAGAGTACCAAACCCTCCTCTTGAACCCCCATACCCAAACCAGAACCTGTTGGAAGCACTACCCATATTCTGTGCAGTTTGCCGTACCTGTTGCATTATGCTGTTAAGGGCGTTCATCCAGGAATTAACGTTACCAAAGCTCACGCAATTGATAAGCGCATTGAAGCAGGATTCTTCCCTTCCTCTGCACTGTCCTATATCCAGCATGTGTTGGTTAATCTCCATGCACATCTGCATCTTTATCATATCCATCTGAATCCTTTGGACTGTCAGATCTATCTGGTAAGTGCTTGCTATAAGGTTGCACAGATTTGTCAGCATCTGCATGAGTGATGAACCAGCCATGCTTACAAGTGATATGAAGTCACCGAACTGACGCCCATCCCATTTGCCTTTAAATATCCCGCCAATCTTATCACCAAGTCCTGTGAACTTTATGGTTCCGAACATCAGACTGGCTACGGTTACAATATACATTATTTGTGCTAACTTCTTCACCCTGTCCACGCATTTCTTGTATTCCTCAAACATATCCTCGGCTGTTTCCTTCACCTTCTGCAGACTCTCATTCATCTTTTTCTCCGCCTCCTGCATGATTTCGTACATTGATCTTATGGTCTGGGTTACCACAACGTTTGGCAGTTTTCCTGAAAGGCTTTTGGTCTCTGTTATGTCCCCGTTCATGTAGCTTATGAATATGGAGAAGGAATTGTCTCTGTACGTGTAGGTTTTGTCTTTTTCGCATTTGAACTCTGGGGACACGGTCATGGTGCAGTTAAAGCTGAAGTTTGCTGCTCCGTAGGAATCTTCCACATCACAGTGCATGAGTTCTGCACTGCTTCCGTTAAGGGTTCCGTAATAGTATTCCGGTTTCATATTTGAGGGTTGGTTCTTAACGTGGGCCTTTATGTTTATGTTGTGGGGTAGCTCACAGCTCGTGAATCTCACCGTCTGCTTCGGGGAATCTATAACCAGGCTTATCGCGTCCTTTGACCTGCACACGCCATCGGTGTTGGATGGAGTAACATCACAGTACTGCCCTGAACTGCATGGACAATCTATGCAGCAGTTTCCAGGTCCCTCTCCAAGGTTGGATTCGCACACCCCATCACCGCATTCATAGATTGGAATAACCTTTATGTTGGAGAATTGAGCGCTCATTTGCTTTGTTATTCTTGAATAGAACGTGGATGTTGGTGCCCCGTCATCAAAGCTTATTGAAACATTAAGCTCATTGTTTCCAATCTCATAGTAAGGCAGAGAGCATCCCTCTATTGAAGGTATGGTTAGATGGCAGTAGTAAACGCCTCCGTAACCAGAGTCATCACACTGCAAGCCCCACCCGCTCGGTAAGTTGCCTGTTATATGGAAATAATGATCAAGTGTCAGTGTGCTTGGGGGGTTGACTACCCTTAACGTTATGTTTACCAGGTGCGGTTGCCTGCAGTCAGTGAATTCTGTTGGAGTAGCAGAATCTACGCTAACAGTTACTCCTGTTGTTGATTCACAACCCCTTACAGGATCACAGTAGTCCTCCGCTTCTGAGCAATCACAGTCAATGCAACATGACTCCTGAGTTTCCCCCATGTTGCACACACCGTCCCCACAGTACTGGGATGGAATGCTCACCGGACCGAAATTTGTTTCCAGAACCTTTGTCTTGTCAATTGTTCCGTCTTTGTAGGTTATTGTGAATATAAGGGTGTTCGGGTCAAAGGTGTATGAATTGCTCCTGCTGTAGCCAACTATCTGGAACGGTATGGAGCAACTGTATTCATAATCAGCACTCGGTCCCGTGCAGGTTGGTGAACCAGGGGAAACCTGCCCCCCTGTCAGGTTAAGGGTCGCTGAGGTTGAGATAACGGTCAGACCAGTTGGTGGGTTGAATATCTTGGCTGTTAGATCTATTGTGTCTCCTTCATTGTAATTATCCAGATATGATGTAAGTGAGGTTATTCCCAGGGTTATTGCGTCTTCTGATTTGCATGTATCTGTCCCGATATCACAGTAGAACCCATCATCACAGGAGCAATCATAGTTGACTATTATTGGAGAGAAGCTTGTGTTCAGGGTCAGGCTCATATCATTCGGGCCATCGGTGTAGATTATGCTTGTTGTCACGTCATTCGGGCCTATGTTATAGCTCCCCTGACCGCACTCAACATAATCGGAATTCAGTGTTAACACACACCAGTACTCTGGTGGTCCTCCATAACAACTTGTTGAGTAAACAGTTTCGTCCAGCTTGAAAACCGATGGGATGTCTGAATGTAGGGAACTTGGTGGGTTGTTTATCTTCAGTGTTATGTTAACATCAAACGTTCCGGAGCAGTCAGTGATCTGTGGAGATGAGGTAGATACAACCTGAAGGGATACTTGGCTCAAATCCTTGCATTCACCGGTTGTTGGGTCAGTTGGGTCAACATCGCAGTACTGCCCTCCTCCGCAGGGACAATCATAACAGCAGCTTCCTGGGGTTTCCCCAAGGTCTGCCTCGCATGCCCCATCACCGCAGCTAAAGGTTGGGTTCAGGTTGAGTGTCAGTGGATTAGCTATACCCGAGCTTGTGTTGGAGAAGATGAGGTAGAAATCCTTGTTTATTGTATCTATCTCGTTTGTGGGTGGAGTTGCTGTCAAAAATCTCGGCGGGGACGATTCTATTTCGCTTTCATCAGCTCCCAACGCATACAGTGTGTTTGCGGTTTTGAACACTGCTTTTGTTAACCAGTTGAAGGGTATCATTCCGTAGTTTTCTATGTACATCTTTATGGGATTCACTATGTCAAGGGAGCTTGCATGCAGATCGATTTCGCTCAGCTCGTGGTCGTACTCTGTGAATGTGTTGTAAGCGCTTCTCCTTATCTGGCTCCACAGACCAATCCAGCTTACAGTTCCGCTGAGGTCCTCAAGCTTTATCACAATCAGAAGGTTTGCAACCTGTGGATATGCATATACTCCCTCCCTTTCAGAGATATCAGTCCATAACAGCTCCACATCAATGAAGTTTTCAAAAACCTGTGGCTCAGACTGTATGCAGTTCGCTGGAGAAAGCTTCTTGCACTTGTAGAGATAGATTTTCTTTATCTCCTTTGCCAGGCTCGCGGAGTTTACCTTAACCGCTACCTTAACGTTTTTCCAAAGTATGTCTTTGGCCTCGTGTATGAACTCTATCTGCTTGTTGATTAAATTCTCTGTCTTGTATTCTACTTCTGTTTTCTTCACACCGTTGAAGAATATGTTTATGTCCGTTGCTGCGACCAGGGGCATACTGAATATTAATGCAGATATCAAAATTGCAAATATCTCCAGTGTCACAATCTTAAAGTTCATTGTATCCCACTATGCATCCTCCAAAGTTCTCAACCGGCGTATCTCTTATCGGACCAAGACCACATTTCTTGAGCAGGCTTGTAAGCTCCACCATGACTGCTCCAAGTTCTTCATCACTCTCTACATTCGCAATCTCGGGTATGTATGGCAGATATATGTGCAGATCCCTGCCATCCATGTTTTCTGTTATAGTGTAGTTCAGAATGAATGCACCCACCAGAGTTGTATCGCTAATCATGTTGGCTCCTATAACATAATCATCCGGTGGCATGTAACTCAGCCTTCCCATCTTGTTCTTGAATATCAGCTGGTTAGACTGGACAATGGTGTATGAAAACATGTTCATGTAAACAATCTCAGGATGCCTTGCATTTATCCAGTCTATTCCATCAGACCTGATCATGTATTGCTTGTTCATTGAAAGGTTCTGGACTATTACTTCGTGGAAATACAGGTTTATAACCGGTGTCTTGAACAGGGTTACCTGTAAATCCTCGATATCCGCTGCCTTCATCTCGCTGTACAGTCCATAGCCATTCTTATAAACCTCAAGTGGACCCACACCGCATGGAGCAGTTCCCACAAATCTTCCCTGAGAATTCGTCGCTCCCAGATTACATCTCATGAAGCTTACTGATGCATAGGGGATGGGGTTACCGCTGCTGTCACGAACAGTGAGACTGGCTGAGCAAAGCGGATTATCGCATATTGCTTTCAGTTCGCTTGGTATGTACCCTGCCATATCTGCCCAGTCCCCAGGGGTGTTGTTGAATATGAAGACCTCTGTTGCGAAGTGGAAGGAATTCCCGGTAAGGGTATCCTTAACCCTAACAACAGTTGGGTACAGAATGAAGTATTTTACAAAGACGGGTTCTGACTGGCAGGAGCTTGTCATTAGAACCGGTTCTGCCAGCAGGAATATGGGATCTGGGTCGAACTGTAGATTGTTCTGTGTCAGCTCAAAATCATCAGGTAGGTGGAAGGTTATATCTATATTCTCATACTCTTTCCCGTTTATAGGAGGTATGGAATACTTCGGATGGCTTGTTGTGCGCAAAACGTTCTGTGGATATTTCCCGGGCATATACGTGTGAGCGAGTGTTGTCTTTATCGCATATTCAGCCCCGGGTTTTACATCACCCCAGCTCCTGTAAACCATCTCCCCACAATCTGTCAAGAACAAAAATATCGGAACCTCATGCACGCCCTGCTTGATCGGTGACATGAGCATTGAGGCAAGTGTGAAGTATTCCAGGGGCCTGTTTGTGCTTGAGAAGGTTAGGAAACCGGTTGAGAAATCATGTATCTCTTCGAATCTTGTGGAGATGGATATTGTGTATGGCTGTGGGACTGCGTTGCCGTCAAGGGTGGTTGGCATGTTCACAAGCAGGTCTATCTTGTCGTTCATAAAGTTTGCTGAAACAGATGGTTCACCTATCACAATCTCCTTACCATACTCCTCGGTGTATGCGTTTGCAAACCCGTCCTTGTTCTGGATAAGATAGCTCTTGATACCCTCCTTGAAGTTCATATGCAAGTCTGGGTATGTTATCTGTCCGTTTTTCTGCCAGTAGGGAACCTCCTTCCCGTTAAAGGTCAGGGAACCCATCTGAAAGGAATCTGCATTCAGGTATCCCCCGTAAAGGCTCATGTTTGTGAGGGTTTGATAGGCACCGGCCCTTATTAGGTTTCTCACAGAGTCCTCTGCGAGGGAAACATCAGGGGAAACAACTGGAGTAAGCAAACCAGACTGGTACGCATAGAAAATGACCACAGCGATAACAACCAGAAGCCCAAGAATAACGATAAACTCAACCTGCCCCTTCCTTTCCATATAATATAATTTACAGTTACTAATTTATATAATATTATTCCCTGACAGATATGAGCAGGTTAACCGTTAGATAATATTCTGTCATGCCAGAAACCCTCTGTATGAGCTCGTTTGCAGACCATTTCTGAACCTTTTCATCCTTGAGGCTGGAATCACCAAACTCGATTCTGAGGGCCTCCCCTTCCGGTGTCTTTGCCAGGAACCCCTTTGGATTTACTGTAAGGAGGTATCTGAAACTTTTCTGCAGGTCTGCATACTTGGACATGTAATAGTCTATTCTTGATTGTGCAAGCTCCTGGCAAGTCATATCCAATCCCGAACACTGATATGTGGATGGCATGAAGAATGAGCAGGATATCAGGTCGGATACGTATTTGCATTCTGGATCATGGGATCCTGTGTCAGCTCTCAGGATGGAGAGGAGAAGATTGTGGGTGTACATATTCATGTAGTCCTTTGGTGAAACGGTCTGAGCAAGGGAGAACAGGAAAATACCAAGGGCTGCAAAGATTATTATTACTATTACCAGCAGTATCATTGATGTTTGGGCCTTCTTTTTCATTTTCATATGTATATCCCTACCTCCATTATTCCTATACCGTTATCCTCTGAAATCTTTCTGTAGATGTTCACTGGTAAAATTCTGGAGATGTTCTTCTGGTTTTTCGTACAGAACTCCCATGAATTGCAATCAGGGTATCCCATCCACGTACACGGGGTTTCCGTATCACCATCAAAAGCCCTGAACTTGATAAACCAGTTATATCCAAATACAGCCTCAAAATCCCTGCATATCCCGCTCCCGAGGCTTGCTGCCGCGGTAAGCTTTGAATCGTCAAAGATGGAGTTTTCCTTTACAAAATACGGTGAATTGGATACGTACCTAGCAAGGAAGAGGACTCTATCCATTTTAAGTTTGTGCTCCTGCATGCCGAGTTGAGAAAACTGCCACCAGCTCAGGAAGAAGAGCAGGGCGAGGATAACCAGGAGTATGAAAAAGGTTAGCAGAATATATTCCATTATGCTAACCTGTCCTCTTTTTTTTCTATACATAATATTCACATCCCAAATCAACCAGGTCCTGGTACAGGGATTCCGCTTCCTTTAACCTGGTTGCAAGATTCCTCATAACCGCCTCGTTCTTGTAATTTCCCTTTGCCATATCAGTTATGGAAGCAAGCATACCGGCAAGGTTTGCATATATTGGTATGCATTCCAGATTCTCACCCAAATACTGGTACCTGCTAGAAACCAGGAGCATTCTTTGCTTCATTATCTTTGCTGCAAGGGAAAGTCTCTCTCCCCAGACCTCGTTCTTGTAATCGTAGAGCTTCTCCCCAAACGTCTTCCCAAGAACATCCTTCTCACTCCCACCAATAACAAGGGCTATTATATCCAAAGGGTCCTTGTAGACATAGGTTTCCCCAGAACCCGCCAGATACGCAACACCAACCCCATCCTGTGATGGCTTGACACAAACCCCGTAATTAGAAAAACCAGGCCCACAATTGTTGGATATTGTTATAAGCCTGTATTTTTTCGAAAGTGACCTCGTGCATCTTGAAGCTGAGTCTCGGACGGAATCCAGAACAGTCATAAAACTAAACTTCTCGCACGGTCCCCCACACGCATAAGTCAAAGTATTGCCATCACAGAAATCATAGGTTATATTGTTTTCGAGGTTCTCTGTTGAGGGAAGGACGTCAGTAAGGTTTTTCATGAGGTTCCAGGTCACTTCTGAGGAATCCATGGGTGTAAATAGTATTACACTCTCCGGCATCACCTCAATCCAGTGCATGACATGCCACCCAAAGTTGAGGTCAGCCCTGTCAACCACAACCTCACCATCTGCTGATAACAGCATTGGTATCAGGACAGAACCTACCTCCCCGAAATCGCATTTTATGTTTGGCGGTTCGGGTTTGTTAATAATCATATAACATGAGGAAAAATCATACCTAGACGTGTCAGGAAAATCAACAGGGTTCCCATACGTGTATACACTCTCTGCTGTTATTTTCAGGTTCTTGATAATGGTTACCTTCTGGACATCCTTCTGGAATCCTGCGTAATTCGATGCGTACTGTATCAGAAAGTATAGAATAAACACCGAGACAATAATTCCGAATATCATCTGAAACATTCTGTATAGGCTGATCATACTAATCCTCTATTATGGCAACCCACCTTCCCACATTCTCAAGGTATAACTTCATCCCTGGTTTTGCGCAGAAGTTCTTTGTATCTTCCTTGCCAATATACAGGTGATCTATCTTCCCGCCAGACTGTCCGCTGCAGTGGTGGTACCATATGTTGTATCCTTCTTCCTTTATTATCCTCTGGTAGACCTTGTCAGGATCCCAGGTCTTTAGGGGATCTGGGTAAAAAACAGGACCTGGATATGTTGTATTCACAAAGCATATTTTTGAATCCCTCGGGAGATTAAGGGTAAAGTAATCACCTGAACCAGATGGAAGGAGGTAAAGGTTATCCACAAAGGTCTGCAGGTTTTGTATGGTCTTCTGGGTCTGGGCATCGTTCCCCATGCAAAAGATACTAACAATGACATCTGAGCCGAAAACGAGAATCATCACCATAACCAAAATAGCAAATATTATTCCAAAAATCATCCCAACGCTCATAGCTTTCATTCTACCCTTTAATAATTAACTAGAATCAGTTATATTTTTGCAGGGATTTGCTTATTTCTCTCGTCTCCCACATTTGTTAAATCTATCCAATGCGGGTCTCGCTATTCCACCCATTTGAGAAGCCTGTAGTATCCCCTCACAGCCTCTGCCTTCCACACGGTTTTGCAGCGGGGACAATCAAAGGTTTTCTCTTTTCCGCCCATTACAAGGTCAAATCCCCTTTCGCAATCACACCTGAAGACCTCCATAGAAACACCTGCTTAATTCTTGGTATGAAGATTTAAGAATAGGTCTATCCCTTTATCTCAAGCGTGAACTGTTGGGAACCGTAAAGGTTTGGGGACCCTAGGTTTGTACAAGAACTTGCATCGCACACAATGATCCTGAACATGTATATGCCTCTTTCCGCATCTGTTGGTGGTTTTATAACTATGTCAGTGGTTGCTGATCCTGAACTTTCCACAAATGTTTTTTTGAAGAAGGTCAGCCATTCTCCAACCTCAGACTCATACTGAGCTGCAGTGCCTGGGAGACCGCCCCCTATCTCCTCAAGATAGACATTCATGGAGAATGTCTTGTCCTGGTCTGTGTGAATGTTCCTCACACCAACCGAATAGGAGCCTGTCTCTCCTCTCCTCCATGCTGTAACATCCGGCGCGGCAATACCTACCCTCGCATCGCTCCTTGCAATCCTGTCCAGCAGTTCCTGCCTCGCAACATCCGTAACCGAGTGTGTAAGCGGATTCAGAACCTCGAATATCCCCTGTATCCATGCTATTGCAAGGGACAGAACTATAACAGCAAAAACCACCACTATTATGAAACTGAGACTCAGCTGGAATGCACCCTTCCTCATATTATTTAATTTGTCTGAGGGCATTTATATAGTTATTTAATTGCTTCGGTGCTAGAACCTGTAGAGGAAAAAATTTCCAGAGGTATCTATATTTTCTCCTGTTATATGGATTGTCACGTTTAGCGGATTGGGATTGGGGGGAACATTATTCCAGTAAGCGCAATTCAGCCTGTATCTGAACTCCAGGAAGTAACCACTGAATACATGGCTCTGCAGGAAACTCCTGAGTTCGTTAAGACTCTCTCTAGCTTCGTCACAGCTTTGTGAGTTTTCTATGGTTTTCTCTGTCATTGCCTTAACATTATTTAAAAGGTAATAGTCGTTCTTCTGTACATCAGTAAAAAACTCCATCGAGTATGAGAACCAGTTTACGAGCCCCTGCTGTATGACAAAAACTAGACCAACGAGAAAAACCATTGTCAAAATAAACATCTGAGCTTTTTTCATAATAATAATTTGTTTTCAGATTAAAAATTGTTTCATTAGGGCAGAATCCTCTCTGGCGCCCTTGGGAACAAACAAGTCTCCCTTATATTCCCTATATCCAGCATCATCCATGTCAGTCTCTCCAGACCAAGACAGAATCCTCCATGTGGGGGTGCACCGTACTTGAAGAATTTGGTGAACCACTCCAAGCTTTTGAGATTCATTCCCTTTATCTTGGCCTGCTCGATTATCTTTTCGTACCTGTGCTCTCTCTGACCTCCAGAGCTCTGCTCCACTCCCCTGTAAAGCAGGTCAGTGCTCCTTGCCCACTGGGGATCACCATCAATCCGCATCACATAGAATGGCTTTACCTTGAAGGGGAACCTGTTCACGAAGTAGAAATCGTTTTCATGCTTCTTCTTGACCCATTCCCATAAAAGCTTCTCGGATTCTGTGTCGTACTCCTCCCCAAACTCTATCTTTTTTCCCATCTTCTCTAGTATGTCATATATCTTGGGAAACTCGAGAAGGGGGAATGGGGTCTTGGGAACGATTACCTTCTTTCCCAGGAGCTTCAGTTCTTCTTTGCAGTCCTTCTTGACCCTGTTGAAGGCAGAGAGAATGAGCTTCTCCTCCACCATAATAACATCCCTTTCATCATCAATAAACGAGAGTTCAACAGCAATTCCCCTGTGCTCACAAAGATGCCTTGCAGTGTGATGAGGCTCTGCCCTCCAGCTGGGACCTATATCAAATATCCTTTCAAGACCTCCGATAAGGGCAAGTTGCCTGTGAAGCTGTGGGTCCTGCCTCAGGAAAGCAGGCTTTCCGAAGTAGTCAACCTTGAACACATCTGCCCCACCCTCTGATGCAGCTCCCATTATACATGGAGTGAAAACCTGTAAGAACCCCTGCCTCCTCAGATACTCTTCCATGCCCTCGATAAGCTTGGCTTCTATCTTGAAAATCGCGAGGTTCTTTGGATCCCTGAGATCAAGCGAACGCCAGTCAAGCCTCTTGTCAAGACTGGTGTTTATTCTTTCAGAGGGTTCTATGGGCAGAGGCTCTGCCTTGCAAAGGATATCGATTGATTGTGGTATGATCTCGATCCCCTTTGAAATCTGCTTGGACTTCTTGACCGTTCCCTGGACAGTGACGCAGCTCTCCCTGGCCAGTTTCGAGACAGCATCCAGCATGCCTTTCTTTGCATCTTTCTTCTTAACAGTTACTTGGATATCCCCATAACCGTCCCTGAGGAGAAAGAATACCAGACCTCCAAGGTTTCTAACCTGGGAAACCCATCCCTTAACCAAGACGTTCTTCCCTGCCTTCAGCTCGCTTGTAGGGGTTCTTTTAAGCTTCATTGAGAATCACCATTAATAATTTGTTATCATCCTTTATGTCTTTTTGTAAGTTTTAAATATATGATTTTCAATAGGTTACTATGCCTGATATCCTGGAAAATGATAAGGTGAGAAGGAGGATGCCCTCTCTGGAGAGGAGGGTTTCTGAACTGCATTCCGGGGACATGAGGGTGAGTCTGATAGGAACGGTTATTGACAAGCAGGAAACCAGAATAGTTCTGGATGACGGTTCCGGAAAGGTTAATGTGAATTTCGAATCACCGCCTGAAGTGAAACCCAACCAGTTTGTGAGGGTTTTCGGAAGGGTGATCCAGGCAGGGAACGGACTGGAGATAGGGGGTGAGATTGTTCAGGATATGGAAAGGCTCGATAAAGATTTATATAAAAAGGTTAATTCCTTAAAGTTAGATAAGGATTAAAAAATTTAGGTGCGGAATAAAAACCCGTGCTGGATAGATTGGATAAATGCGGGAGGTGCATGATATGTTCAAAGCGGTTTTATCTGATGTGGATCTGCTCAAGGGCACAATACCCATAATAGCAGAGATAATCGATGAGGGTGTTTTCAAGGTTAATCAGAACGGCATATCCCTGCTGTCACCAGACAGGGCAATGGTTGCTGTTGTTGATCTCAAGATTCTCTCCACAGCGTTTGATGAATACAACGCCACCAAGGAAGAGTACATGGGTCTGAACCTTGCAAACTTTGCAGCTGTTCTGAAGAGGATAAAGAGTGGTGACAAGCTTATCTTGGAGCTACCTGAAAAGGACAACAGGCTCAGACTGACCATAAAGGGTAATGGTATAAGGACCTTTGAGATTCCCCTGCTGGACATAAAAACAGAGAAGCCACCGATAGACAAGCTGAATTTCACAGGAAGGCTTGAATTGGAATCGAATATAGTTGAGGAAGGAATATCTGATGCAGAGATAATAGGAGACTCCGTCTTCTTCGAAGCAAACGGGGACGTATTCAGGATGTATGCAAGGGGCGATATCTCTTCCGCACAACTGGAGATAAGCAAAAAGGACAAGGGGGTTCTGGAATTGAAGGCAGAGGGAAGCATAAAATCACAGTATCCGCTGGAATACCTTAAAAAAATGATAAAGGCCGGGAAGATATCCCAACAGATGATTCTGGAATTCGGAACGGATTACCCGGTGAGGATGGGATTCAAATCCGTGGACAAGATGGAATTGAGCTTCGTTCTCGCTCCCAGGGTCGAGTCCTAGGCTTCTTGAATGAGTATGAACAAGGCATTGAAGATAGTTTCCATTCTGGAGAAGGAGATAGAGATAGACTGGTTTCTGAAACACCAGGACCCATTCAAGGTCCTGATAAAAACCCTGCTCTCCCAGAGGACAAGGGATGAAAACACAGACCTTGCGAGCAGGAGGCTTTTCTCGAAATTCAGGAACGCGAAACAACTGGCTAAAGCGAATCTCAAGGGTATAGAGACATTGATTAAACCGAGTGGTTTCTACAGAGTAAAGGCGAAAAGAATAAGAGAGATAAGCAGAATTGTGGCCAGGAATAACGGTAGGGTTCCCAGGGATATGGATGGGTTGTTAAAACTGCCGGGAGTTGGAAGGAAAACAGCCAATTGCGTTCTGGTTTATGCCCATAGGGAACCGAGTATCCCGGTCGATACACATTGCCACAGAATACCAAATAGGATAGGACTGGTGAAAACAAAAAACCCTGAGCAAACGGAAATTGAGCTGATGAGAATCGTTCCCAAGAAGGATTGGATAAAAATCAATGAACTCTTTGTCAAGTTCGGACAGAGAATCTGCAAACCAGTCAAGCCTTTGTGTTACAACTGTCCAATCGAAAGGCTTTGTGAGTACGAAGACAAAAACTTAAAATAAAAATCTGGTATTCAAATCTTTTATATGAAAGGTATATACTGCCTGGTAACCTACCTAAACAAAAGCGAGAGAATAAAAATTGCCAGGCTGGGTTATATACCCTTCAAGAGAGGTTACTACTGTTATATTGGTTCTGCGATGACAAACCTGGAAAAGAGAGTGGAAAGACATTACTCAAAAAAGAAAAAGAGGTTCTGGCACATAGACTACTTCCTGAATCATGCGAAGTTAATCGGTTTTAAAGCGTTGGAAATGACAAGCAGGGAGGAGTGCTGGCTGGCTGACCAGATAAGGAAGATAAGCGATGGTGAGATCAGGAGATTCGGTTCCACTGATTGTGGCTGTTCAAGCCATCTACAGTACTTCAAAAAGAATCCACTCAAGCTGAGAAGGTTCTCAAGAATATTCAAGCCCAGACTGGAAGATTTGCTGAAATCCTATGCCAGCAAAAAGATTGCCATAAAGAAGAGGTTGCTCGAGTTCAGGGAGATGTGGAAGGAACCTGACGAGAGGATATTTGCAGAACTGTGTTTCTGTATCTGCACACCGCAATCCAGAGCAAGGGTATGCAGCAATGCGATAGAAAGGATGAAGAGGATAGGTATATTATTCAGGGGTGATGAAGAAGATATTAGAAGATACCTTATCGGTGTGAGGTTTCCCAGGAACAAGGCAAGGTACATAGTCAATGCCAGGAATTTCCTTACAAGAAGGGGTGATGTTGTCCTAAAGGGGAAGATAGGGTTTGCTGACCCGATAAGGGTGAGGGACTGGCTGGTTAAGAATATCAAAGGGGTGGGGTACAAAGAGGCCTCACATTTCCTGAGAAACATAGGACTTGGTGAGAAACTTGCAATACTTGACAGGCACATACTCAAGAATCTTTTGAGGTATGGAATCATAAAGGATATCCCGAAAACCCTCACGCCCAAAAAATACCTCGAGATTGAGAAGAAGATGAGAAGGTTCTCGAAGAGGATGGATATTCCCCTGGCAGAGCTCGACCTGCTCCTCTGGTCAGAGGAGACCGGAGAGATTTTTAAATAACTTCTCTTAATCAATAGATATGATTCCTGCAGAGATAAGAAAAGCGATGGAGCATCAGCACTACAAGGTCATTGGAAACCATTCAGCTGTGAAACTATGCTTCTGGCTTAAAAGATCCATGAGGGATGAAGGATTCTGTTACAAGCAGAGGTTTTACGGAATACAGTCCCATAGATGTTTACAGATGACCCCGTGGATACTATGCTCTAACAGATGCCTCTACTGCTGGAGGATAATAGAGAAGACCCCGATAAAAATCGAAAGAATAGATGAACCAAAGGATATAATCCAGTGTTGCATAAAAGCGCAGAGACTGCTTCTGACAGGTTTCAAGGGCCTTGACAGGGCAAACAAGAAGAAATGGAAAGAAGCACAGAACCCGAACCAAGTGGCGATATCCCTTATAGGGGAACCCACGATGTACCCCAAAATCTCAGAGCTTATCAGAGAATTCCACAGGATGAAATTCACAACCTTCCTTGTTACCAACGGACAGCACCCAGAGAGACTGAAAGGGATAGAGGAACCCACGAATCTCTACATATCCTTGGATGCTTCTGACAGGGTTACATATAGGAAACTGGACAGACCAAGCCTCCCTGACTACTGGAAGAGGTTGGTGGAGAGCCTGGAGCTCATGAACTCATTCTCTTCAAAAAGGGTGATAAGACTTACCATGGTCAAGAACTGGAACATGAAATCCCCTGAGAAATACGCAGAGCTTATAAAGAGAGCGAACCCGGATTTCATAGAGGTCAAGGGGTACATGCATGTGGGGGAGTCCCAGAAAAGACTTGCCAGGGATTGCATGCCCCTCCATAAAGAGATCAGAGAATTCGCAGAGAAACTATCGAAGGAAAGTGGATACGCCTACAAAGATGAGCAGGTCCAGAGTAGGGTTGTTTTGCTTTCAAAGTAGATTTATGCAATTTATTAATTATTAAAGCCTTCTTCTGAGAATCTGGAAAAGACCAGCACAGATTACAGTAACTACACCTGATATAATCAAGGGTAGGGAGTATCCATATGCAAATCCAATAGGGCCATAGATTATGGAACCGGCGAACATCCCTAGAGTCATGATAATGTAGAATATTCCAGAATCCCCTCCAAGTCTGGATTCCTTGAATTTTCTGCCTATCCAGAAAAGCAGGGATACACCTGCAATCCCATCACCAACCTCATGAATTGCCCTGAAAACAAAGGAGATGTAAACGTGTGGTATGGTCATAAGTATGTGGGCAAAACCAGAAATTATCAAACCTATTAGGAACAATTTTTTGAAATCGGTTCTGTGATCTATTTTATTGCCAAAGATTAGAGCAGCAATCCCTAGGAACAGAACCGCGAAAGCAGTATAAAAGCCCATAGAAATTGCGCTGAGATTCAAGACATTTTTCAGAAACAGACCATATGACGTCATCTCTGCTCCCCAGTGGCTTGCAAAAAGGAATAGTATAATCGAAAGTAGGATATTGTTTGGATGTAGAAAATCCTTCTCATATTGAATAAGTTTTGTTCGTTTGACACTGACCGGTTCGAGCCAGAAGAGAAAGGGGATCAGAATCAAAAAGTAGATTCCGATTATTATCAGGGTTGTTGAAAAGCCAAATAGAGAAACAAAAAACATCCCTAGAATCGCTCCTGAGAAAAATGCCAAAAACTCCGCGAACGTGAAAATTCCATATTTCCTTCCCTCATGCCATGGCTCACGGTCCTTGAAAACATAGTTTCTGTAGGATGTCGCTAAAATATTGAATCCTATCCCTCCCACAAAGAAGAGCGGAACAAAAACCCAGAACTCCTTGAAAATCCCGATGGATACAAAGAAGATGAAGGAGGATATATAGCCTAAGAGGATGGTGTAACGTATATCCAATCTGTCATTTATAATCCCTACTGGAAGCGATATAAAAAGGGATGTTATTGCTAGCAGAGAAACCAGAACTCCCATCTGAAGCCCGTCAAATCCCAGGTCTATCAGGTATATAGGAATAAAATACATAAGGAATCCGGTAAATAGCTTTGATAGATAATTCATTGAGCAGATCTTCGCAAGCTTTCTTTCAAGCATGTTTTATTATTCTTTGTCTGTGATTTTAAATTGCTTGGAAAATAATTACGCCTACAGAAATGAGCAGGCCCAGAGCAGCTTTTTTACTCGGAAAGTGATTTGTTCTTTGGGTGATACGAACAATTCTCCATTTCTTCGGGATTTACTATTCCAAAACCGCTTTTTTCTACATTTTCAACTACTTGGGGGCATATTCCCATTTTCCTTTTTTTGTGCTGACATTTGTAATCTGTTATTAGAAATTGTCCATCCCCTACTCCGAAAATATCCATTAACTCTGGATCCTCAACAAGTGTATAGTCAAGAAATTTACATATTCCATTCATCGTAATCTTTTATGTTATGAAAATAGGATTTAAATTTGGATAACCTTCTTTCCCCTCTCCTGTGGAACGATCCTTCTTCTTGCTTTCTGGAATTTTTTGCTAAGTTCCTTTCCCTTCATATATTCATGAAGAAATAGGGCAAGGGCTGCGACTTCGGAGTGTGGTTGGGGTGTGACGGATATGTTGAAATCTGCGAGTTGGTAGACGTCCCCCGGTACCTTCTCACCTCCTATGATTATCAGAAGTTCCTTGGTTTTTCTTATCTCAGGCATTTTTTTCTGTACAGGCAAACCGTACATGGTGAGGTGGGTTTTCCTTCCCTTGAACCCCTGGATAAACTTTCTCCAGTTCTTTACATGCTTTATCTCGAAAGGACCACCCCATTCCCTTACAACGCTCTTTATTGATTTCTCCAACACTTTGTCTTTTTCGCCTGAATAGAACATTCCTTTTGCGCCGAATGCACGGGAGACAAGACCACAGTGTGTTGATATCCTCTTGTCCCTGCCTATTCTGTGTCCCAGCCTTAAAACCAGAATTACCATATAAAGGTTTTGTTTTCAGGATTTAAAATTAATGAATTCAGCATGTTGTGTGGATTATAGCGACTGCCTTCTTCCCGATTTTCGCCAGGCCATTGAATATGTCTATCGCTTTGGATGATGTGTCAACGAAAATCTTTATTTTTTTGATCTTGGCTATTTCTCTCACATCATCCGGGACCTTTACGATCCCCGCAAGACCCGTGCCTATCACTATCGAATCTGGTTTCCTTTTCAACACCTTCTTGAATTCAGGCATATCAAAAACATGTGATTTTTTCCTGAACTCTATCTTCCCGTCCCACCAGACAGTCATATCAGAGTAATATATCTTTCCGTCAATCTCGAGTTCCCCAAACTTGACCGCGTCAATATTCACCATTCCAATCGTTTAATTAATTGGATTTCGGGATTATTAACCTTTCCCAAGCATCCCGAAAGAAAAGCGCATTTTTTTAAAGGTGGAAAACCATAGATTAATTATGAAGGGTATTTCAACTACACTGGTTATTATTGTGACAGCGATTGTGATACTGGTTGCTGCGCTGGTTGTGCTGACTATTTTTGGTGGTGGGATAACACCGATTGTGGATTTGACACGAGCAAAGAGTATGTGTGTAAGTGAGGGTGCAATAGCATGCACTTCAACTGGAAATTTACCAACAACTTGGTATGCTCAAACAAAAACAGTGGGTAGTGAGAGAACGCCAATGTCCTGTTACGAGTTACTTAGTCCTTCTTGTAAGTGTGTAAATAATAAGCTTGAAGGTTGTTAGTAATTTATAATAAATTATATTTTTAAGGGAGTTAAACCATAGATTAATTATGAAGGGTATTTCAACTACACTGGTTATTATTGTGACAGCGATTGTGATACTGGTTGCTGCGCTGGTTGTGCTGACTATTTTTGGTGGTGGAATGACACCTATAGTTGACTGGACAAGCAAGCAAAGCTTATGCATGACCGAGTATGTAAGTATTTGCGCAGCTACTGGTAGTGAGCCACCTGCATGGAATGTCAAAGTAGATGTTACTATCAGTGGTGAGGTTAGACTGTGTAGCTGTGCTGATTTGGTAGGAGAATGTGCCTGTAAGGATAGGGTTGGGGGATGTAAAGCCAGAGCAACTCCAAACTGTTAAATGATTAATTCTCTCCCCAAGCAATAAAAAAGATTAGTGGTAATAATATTAATTAGTTGTGGGTTTTTGTTATGGATGAGAAAAAGATAATGGAGCTGATAACATCTGAATACTCGTGGGAGCAGGTTATATACAAGATTATTGCCTGGGAGGGTCTTGACCCCTGGAACCTTGATTTGAAAACCCTGTCTGATTCCTTTGTCAATTATCTGGTAAAGGTAAAGGAGCTTGACTTCAAGGTCCCGGCAAAGTATCTGATAATAGCCGCTGTTCTGCTCAGGATGAAGTCCGATCATTTACAGTATATAGGGGATATTGTTTCTGAATATATGAAGGAGGATGAAGAAATCACGGAGGATATCGCGATGGAGGACTCCTTGGATGGGATAAACGGGATTGAGAAATTCGAGGTCACACCAGTCACTGTTCCGCCCAAGAGGCACCCCAGAAGGAAGATAATGATCACAGAACTGATAACTGCACTGAGAACTGTTCTAAGGACGGATAGAAGGAGGAGGATCAGAAGGGAAAAAAGAAGGGGTCGTATTGATATAGAAGAGGATAAATTAACAGAAAGGATTGACAGTCTTTATCATAAAATAAACGAGATAATGAAAAACCTAAAAGAAGATGAGTTGAAGTTCTCGAATCTTGTGAAGGAATGGAAAAGGGAAGAGGTTATTGACACGTTCGTACCCATAGTTTATCTTGACCATGCCAAGAAAATAGACGTGAGACAGGAAAAGATATTCGATGAGATTTATATAAGAAGGAGGGATAAATAGAGGCAATGAAAGAGCAAAAGAAGATAATTGAGGCTGCACTCTTCATATCAACCAGACCACTTAGCCTTGACTACCTTGGCAGGGTATCTGGGGTGAATTCCCTGGGTTATGTCAGGGAGATTATTGAGAGTCTTCAGAAGGATTATGAAAAGCGTGGGTTGGAGGTTGTCAAGACTCCACATGGATGGATGATGCAGGTCAGAGGGGACTTGCTCGAGAGGGTCGCTCACCTGACCCCGTACTATGATCTATCAGAGGGTTGCAAAAGAACCCTTGCGTTGGTTGTCTACAAGGAGCCTGTGAAACAGTCAGAGATAATCAAGATGCAGGGTAACAAGGCATATTCTTACCTAAAATCTCTCGTGAAGAGGGACTTGATTAAGGCTGAGAAATCCGGGCACACAAAGATCTTGAAGCTTACTCAGGAGTTTGAAAGATACTTTGGGGATGAGAAAGAGAATATCAAGGAGCAGCTTAAGGGAATGATAAAGGAGCCGAAAAGGATCGAAAAGCCTGTGGAGGAGAAATTAGAGGAGGAAGCAAAAGACATTGAGGAAAGGATAGATAAGATAGAAAAGATGTTCGAGGTTCCAGAGGATTTAAGAACAAAAGTTAAGGATGAAAAAACCGAGGTTAAGACAAGAAAACCAAAGAAATGTAAGGGGAAGAAGACTGAACCGAAAAGGGTTGAAAAGGATATCAAGGCTTCACACGAACATGCATTTGAAGAGATTGAGTAATTTATTAAATCTGCAGAACAATTTATTCTTATGGCCATGAAGAGACTTGAGGACTCTATAGAAGAGAGGAAGAAAAAACTCAGGGAGATTGTTAAAGAGGGGATTAATCCCTATGCATACAGGTTTGGGAAAACCCATCCAATAAACGAAATTCTTGAGAAGCATGGGAAGATAAAGGCTGGTAAGAAGCTGAAAAACAAGAAGGTTTCGATTGCAGGGAGGATAAGATCCATAAGAAAGCACGGGAAACTCATATTTTCCCATATCGAGGATTCTTCGGGAAGGATACAGGTATGTCTGGAATACGGAACGGTTGGAAAGAAGGCGTTTGATTTCTTTGATAAAATAAACACAGGGGATTTCATAGGGGTTCATGGTTTTGTTTTCAAAACCATTAAGGGTGAGCTTTCAGTATGGATCAAGAAGATGGAATTCCTCACCAAATCCCTGAGACCGCTTCCAGCTGAATGGTATGGGTTGAAGGATATTGAGTTGAGATATAGACAAAGGTACATTGACCTCATGATGAACCCTCAAGTCAGGGATGTTTTTGAAAAAAGAACAAAGATCGTATATGCAATGAGGGAGTTTCTGGTTAAGAGGGGGTTTGTAGAGGTTGAGACCCCTGTGCTTCAGCCAATATATGGGGGAACCCATGCAAGACCATTCAAATCCCACCTGCATTCCCTTAACATGCCTGTGTACATGAGGATTTCAAACGAACTCTACCTGAAGAGGTTGCTGATTGGGGGTTATGAGAAGATATTCGAGTTCTCAAAGGACTTCAGAAACGAGGGGATAGATAAAACGCATAACCCCGAGTTCATGCAGATGGAGACCATGTGGGCTTATGCTGATTACAAGGACAACATGAGGTTCTGCGAGGAGATGATAAGCTACATAGCAAAGAAGGTTCTGGGAACCACCAAGGTAAAACACCAAGGTAAGGTTATCGACCTGAAAACCCCTTGGGAGAGGATAAGATTCATAGACGCCATAAAGAAGCATGCAAAGCTCGATTTTGACAAGATAAAGACCCTTGATGAAGCGAAAAAAGCAGCAAGGAAAGCGAGTGTTGATGCAGCAAAGTGCGACAGCATAGGAGAGGTTATGATAGAGGTTTTTGAGAATATTGTTCAGCCAAAGCTTATACAACCCACGCTTGTTTACGATTACCCCATTGAGATGTATGAACTCGCGAAGGTAAGCAGGGAGGATGAGAGGTTTGCAGAGGCATTTGAACCGATAATAAATGGGTGGGAGCTTGGTCTTTCCTATTGTGAGCAGAACGATCCCGAGGTTCTGAAGAAAAAATGGGACAGGGAAGAGAAGGAATTCAGGGGAGGAGACGTTGAAGCTCAGAGGATGGATGAGGATTTCTTGAAGGCATTGGAATATGGGATGCCACCAACATCCGGGTTAGGGGTTGGTGTAGACAGATTGACCATGGTTTTGGTGGATTCCAGCTCCATACGTGATGTTATACTATTTCCGTTCATGAGGCCTGAGAAATAATTCACTTACACACCCAACTCTGTCCTGACCTTTCTGACTGCATCTACCATTACTTCCATCTTTTTATATGCCATGTCAGGGTCCTTGGTTGTTCTGAAACCACAGTCGGGTTTTATCCATATCCGTTGTAACATTTCATCTTTAGGAGCAAGAACCTCCAACGCTGTATATATCCTCTTAACAACAGTATCCACATCCTCCACAGGTATGCCAGGCCTGACATCAATAACACCAGCAGCAACATCCATGTAATTTGAAATGGGATCCTCTTTAACCATACCCAGCAGGCGTGATTTCAGTCCCAGATCGAGTTCATTGGATAGCTCTATATCCACCTGATTAACAGGCAGGTCCCTTAGGCGGGAGTAAACCATAGGAAACTCGCTGTAGCAGATATGGGTTATGATGTATGTATTAACTCCTTCTCTTGCCTTATCAAGACCCATTCTGAAAAGCTCGCCTTCCCAATGCCTTTCTGCAATAGCTGGTTCATCTATCTGAATGAATCGTGCGCCGGCTTCTTCAAGATCCAGTGCCTCCTTATTCACTATGTCAGCCCATGCGAGAATCAGTTTTTCCCTGTCTCCATAGTGTTTGTCATAGTTCCAGTTGGAAAGGGTGGTAGGACCAGTAAGCATGCCTTTTACAGGTTTATCTGTCAGGCCCTGCGCATACTTGAACTGTTCTAACTGTATAGGCTCTTTCCTTTCAAGTGGCGCGTCCACTATACCCCTCTTCCAGAACCTGTTGTCATAGGATCTCGTCCAGTCAGATAAGGGGAGCCCCAGTGCACGGGCATAATCCGTTGCCATGTCTCCCCTGTACAGTTCACCGTCTACAAGTATGTCAATTCCTATCTCTTCCTGACGTCTGATAAACTCCTCTGTTGCCACTTTACTGTCATCATCCAGATATCCTTTAGCCCCCTTGACATAGTCTGGTTTTGGGAAGGATCCTACCCCAGTAGTGGACAGCAGCGGTAACTTCATTCATTCACCTCTCTTGTTATTTCTCCTATCAGGGCCACCTTTTGTCTGGCAACATCCCTTGGAAGATGCTCCAGGGTGGCGTTGTTTGATATGTAGGATTTATCAAAATTCACCCGTTCTTTAAGCTTGTTAAGTTTTCTGATAGTATCGTCCTTGTTTTCTAGGCCGATGTAACCTCTGTCGCCTGAATCAATAATCCCAATACCTATTCCCTTATCGTGTGACAAAACCTGAAGTAAGTCAGCTACGTTAGGATCCCAAACGAAATCAAGGCCGACAAGATCCACCGGAAGAGAAAAAACAACCTTCAGTGAATTGGGCACGTAAATACCATAGAACGTCCAGACAGCCGTCGGTATCTCAACACCGTGAAGCATCTCCTGATACAGTTCCGGAACTATCCCTATGTCACTGTGATCTTTACCGTGTGCAATAATGGAGGGTTCATTGAACTGAACCATGGGAACATCTTTCAAATCCAAAAGCTCCTCTTTTAACAAGGTTGCGTAAGCCATCGCAAGCTCTGCTATGTTTTTATACGGAGCTCCATCACCTAGAACAGAGTGTTTTGCCATTGTGTATGGTCCTGGGATTTCTATCTTGGTGTTGGTGTATTCTCCCACTGCCACATCATACAGGGGGCTGACAATTCTTTTTGTTCTTTCAATCAATCCATTCACTACGGCTTCCCTGTAGTGGATGTTTGTATGGAATGTTTTTTTCATTCCACCGAAATCAACCCCTTCCACGCTTTCTAGGGGCCAGGTCAATTCATCATGAATGTCTATCAGTCCATAGTTGGGGAGATCTATGCCAACAGATGTCATCTCCTGAACAACTTCCCTTGTTAAATTCTCTCTGAGCTGTCTTATCAAACCTTCGTCTCCTTCCCCTTTGTAAAACCTGTTCAGCTCTTTCCTTAACCCCTTACCGTATTCAGAACCAACCCTTGGATAGGGTCCCACAACAGTTGATCTCATGAAATCACTCTTAGAATTATTAAGAGTAAATCTTATAAGCGCAAGGAATATCAGTGGTAACATAAGAATAATCATGTTGGTATAAGGCAAAGAACATGTTTCGAACAAAACGCTTATAAATATAACAGTGTTATATTTTTTAACTAAATAATAAAAAGCAGAATCTATCAAAAAGAAACAAGGTGAGGGGAATGGAAAAGACAATCGAAAATCTGACAAAGGCGTTTATTGGCGAAAGCCAGGCAAGAAACCGCTACACTTTCTATGCAAAGGTTGCGAAAAAAGAGGGATTTGAACAGATTGCAGAAATTTTCCTAATCACAGCAGAGAACGAGAAGGAACATGCAAAATGGCTTTTCAGGCTAATCAGTCAACTGAAAGAAAAAAGTAAAGAAAGCTTGGATGAAATAATAGTTGAAGCAGCAGCCCCAACAATTCTCAGTGATACTGCAGGAAATCTGAAGGTAGCGATTGCAGGGGAAAATTATGAACATACAAAAATGTATCCTGAGTTTGCTGACGTTGCAGAGAAAGAGGGGTTTCCTGAAATTGCAAAGAGGTTAAAAGCGATTGCTATAGCAGAAAAGCATCACGAAGAAAGATACCAGAAACTCCTGGAGGAAGTGGAGGCAGGAACTGTTTTCAAAAAGGAAAAAGAGGTATGGTGGGTCTGCATGGAATGTGGATATGTCCATTTTGGAAAAGAGCCGCCAGAAGAATGCCCTTCCTGCAGTCATCCTAGAAGCTTTTACCAGATTAAATGCGAGGAATACTGAATTATACCATGCTAATCCAGAACTGACTTAGCCATAGCACGAAGTCTTTTTGGAAGATCATCAGACACCCTATAGAGACCATCGAGCTCCTTTATCCTGTCTGCATATTCCAGGGAAATCCTTCCTGTATAGAGAACCCACTCCTCACCCCCGTTCTCAAGGTATTCCCTGACCATATTGATACCCCTGATGTAGAGGTTCCTGTTGAAGTTGGCTCCCTTCTTTCTCGTGTCAGAGAACCCCCTCTTTGCCATTAGCGTGCACTTGAAGGCCTCTTCTGGTATGAAGCCAGCACTCAGAAGCTCTTTATTTATCTCGCTGAAGGGATGCTCCTCAGCCATGACCATAGCTACTATGTTGCCTGCCCTTGTCTTTGTTCGTGGTGCATAGTCCGGAACAACAAGGTCTTCATTGTATAGGGCCATGCCCTCGGAGGTGAAGGCTCTGGAAGGAAAACCGAGCCAGAAGGCAGGGAGGGGTTGTCTACAGCCTATTTCATACTGGGCAACATGGGTCCCTATCTCATGAACAAGATCACCTGCTAGTTTTTCCCAAGAAACATCCCGAACAGGAAGGAGGATTTTTCCCTCTTCCTCTTTAACCATGATGTTTGCCCTGTTGGGATCTATGAGTATTTCGTATTCTTTCTCTATCCGGGGTATACCATTCATGTAAAGGAGCATGAATTTCCTTACCATCTCAGGGGTTATAGTCTTGTCTTCCTCCAGGGGCTTGATTTTGTAGTTTTTCTGTGCCCATTCAATGTCACGCTGCTCTGGCCTTGAGAAAATGGCAGCTGAA
Organism: Candidatus Aenigmatarchaeota archaeon; assembly: GCA_030670085.1. Lineage (GTDB taxonomy): Archaea > Aenigmatarchaeota > Aenigmatarchaeia > QMZP01 > QMZP01. Next base: position 24,770 of record DAOVCJ010000001.1, on the reverse strand, counting down.
GCATCCTGGAAGTCAGGCGTGTCCCTGGACTTGAGGTATCTGTTGCCAAGCTGGAACTGCTCCAACAGATCCAGATTAACATCCCTTTCTAGACCCTCCATGTAACTGCCTGTTTTATCATTAAGAATGGATATCTCTTGTTCAACATCTTTGTCTGGAGAGAAAGCAGGGTAAACAAAACAGGGGTTGTATAATGATTTCTCCAGAACTTTCTTCCTTTCCTCTGTGAGGTTTTCAGGGTTGGTAAGGCTAAGTAGTTTGTTCCAGCCAACCATCTTGTTGAGTTCCTCAAGGCCTTGATTTATCTCTTCCTTTTTCATGATTTGCTATTAATAAGTAGTATTTAAATTCTTATCTTAGCAGTATCTTGGCCAGCTCTCCCAGCTTCTCTGGGCTTGATATGACATCTAAGGTAGGAAGGCCAAATCTCTCCTCTACCCCGGAGAGGATGCCCGGCAGCTTGTTCTTATCGCAGCCAAGCCCGTTTATTATGTTTGCAACCACAGGCGCCTTTATGCTGCTGTTCTTGATGAGCTCAAGATGGGGACCTATTTCCTCTATCATGTTCCACTTGCTGCAAAGAACTATCCTTGTGGGGTTTGATCCAAGCAGTATCTGCCATGCCACAATTGCACCGGCCCTGGACTCATTTACATCAAGTACAGGTGCCCTCAGGCCGGTTTGATTGCCTATCAGGATGATGTCCGGGTGCTTCTCACTCTCCACCTTCTTTATTGCACCAAAGATTGTGGGAGCTCCCTTCATAGTGGGGTAGACCTCTGGTATGACCTGTTCATCTGCTCCCATAAAAACACTGCTTGGTTCTGTTCCCACAACACCAACCCTCTTTCCCAACGATTCCAGTTCTCGCTTCATGACAAACATCGCGGTTATTTTGCCGCTGTTCATGCTTGTTCCAGTGAAGTTAATTACCGGGGTTTTGACAGGGTGTTCTAAACCCCTTATTGCAAATTCAGAGAATTTTTCAAACCCAAAGGTTTCTGACGCTTCCTCGAATTTCACATTGTTTTCTTTCGCCAGTGCCTTGAATTCCCCTGTCTTGTCTCCGTAAAGGATTTTGCTCATATTGTAAACGCTGAGCTTATGCTCTATTGCTTTTTTAACATTCCTTTTCCAGTCCTGCACGTTTTCTGGTTTTGTAAAATAAAGGCCCTCTCCTGTTGTAATCAGCATATCTGCCTTGTTTTTCAATGCTTCATCGAAGTTGCTTGTTATCGTGATATCCCTGTTGACATTAAGTAGTTCCCTTACGCTTTTTCCATTGAGTTCAGTCCTCTCGTCGTATATGGCTACAATCTCATGATCAGAGAACCTTATTATGCCATGCGCATTCTGATCAAAATGGTGTATTATAATTTTCATTCTAACCACCCCTGATAAGGTGGGGCTACCCGGAATCTCCGAACCTTTCTTAAAAGGGTTCATTTGAACCGGGGTCTGAAGCATTATGTCACTCGAAGTGTCCCCATGCTCCAATGCTAGACCAAGCTACACCATAGCCCCATTAAATGTTCCACGGGCCCGAGGGGACTCGAACCCCCAACCTATGGCTTTCTTCTCTCATAGGCAAATGCCTCGAATCTTCTATTTTGAATAGAAGACCATCGCTCTATCCATTGAGCTACGGGCCCACACTTTCGATAGATGGCTTGTTTAAATATATCCAAGCCATCGTACGCTTCTCAAGGGAATATATGTGATGTTATTCACTTTTAATTTAAAGGTTTTCATTCGTGGATGCTTCTCTCTGTCACCCTGTTTACAATCTCAATTATCATGTCTGATGCCTCATTTGGGTACCAGAAGTTTAGAAACGTTGTTGGCTCGAACTGGATTATTATCTTGTCCCTTGCTGGAAAAAGCTGTCTTTTCGGGCCTGTTGCAAGGGAACCCCTGAAGACATGTTCAACTGTTATCTTTGGGTTGCCGATCTTCTCCAAAGCGCTCCTGGTTGCGAGCAGGAAGTTCTGTGGTGAGAAATCATCATCAAGCCTCTCTATCAGTCTCTTATTCGCATACCTCTTTATGACCCTCAAATCCTTTTTTATGTTGATCAAGAAGTCTGCCTTGATTCTTTTCAGGTCAAAATCCCCGTATATCCTGAGTATGTTGTTTATGGCCCTCTTCTGCTCCAGGTAGGCAACATTCTTGTACTCGAAATCCGTGAGTTCGAAGAATTCAGAATACTTGATGTTTATGTCTGACACCACCCTCTTCAAGAATCTGGTGTCTATTCCCTTGCCCTGAAAGGTTGAGAGGTCCATCACGGATGGAACAGCCTTCAGCCTTGTGAATGCTCTGTGGACAAGAACGATGAAGTGTCCTTTTCTGATCTCATTCCAGAAATCCCTGTACATTTTAAGCCTGTTCCTGTAGTCCTCCCTGTCTTTCGCAACGAATGCGTATCTCTTTCTGAATTTATAAAGTGCTTCCTGGTCTTCATCCTCCTTGAACTTTTCATAGTAACCCAATGCCTTTTCTGGGGGAGGAATATCCCTGTTGAAATCAATCCCAAACAATCTCTTCCTAGAAATGTTTGAAACGATAAGGGTTCCACCTGTCTTCAGCCAGCAGAGGGAGGCGACGGTCTCCGAATTGTCATCCCTGGAGGTGGTGATTTCCAAGGCAGGTCCAGAGTGGGGAGTCACGTATGTGGGACCCCTACCGTTCCTGTAAACCACGAAACCGGGATAGAACTTGATGTTCATGTTATAATATTTGGCAGATTATTGTTTTAAATCAAAGGGAATGGTCATCCCTTTATTCTTCTCTCTATTGGGTTCTTTGCCAAGATGTGGTTCGGGATAAGAATTCGTTTGCTTCCCTGTCTCAGGGTTACAGCCATTGGTTCTATCTTCTCAACAATCCCAGAATGAGGGCCGATCTTCACGTGTTCGCCGTGCCTCAGGGTTTTCCTCAGATACATGCCTGCTGTGACGTTGGGTAGCATGTCCTTTATGCCTATCGTCAGAACCACAACAATAGCAGCGAGAATGAGAGTGAACATTATATTCAGCGGAGTGGTATCAAGGCCTATCAGGGCAAGGGCCATTATTATGGATACTAGAGCGATTGAGTATTTAACAAGACCGCCTGAGAAAGAGCTTATAACCTCTCCTATAAACCTTCTCCCTGCCTCCTCGAATATCTTCCCAAGGAAATCCGCTATCAAAAACCCAATAACTATTATGAGTATTGCGGCTATGAACCTAGGAACGAATCCAGCGATCTGGTTGAATATGTTTACAAAACCCGGCAGTCCCAGAGTATCTATAATAACGCCAAGAACGAGGATGTAGATAAACCATTTTACGAGATCGCCTATCAGTCCCACTATCGTTCCCTTGTAACCCATTGCATTCAGTATGTCCTCTGTCCATGTTCTTATGGTTATCTTCTTCAGACCTGCTACACTAAGGATCTTTACTACTATTATCTTGCCTATCTTTCCCCCAATGTAGCCGACTACGAGCAGGATTACTATCTGTATTATGAGCTGTATGTTTGGAAGGACGTACACGGGCATAATATTGCTTGTGAAATCAGTTATCCAAATCCACACAGCCTGTAAGATCTCGTTTATGCTTGTCATCTTTCCTCCTTTATTGTTTCTTTTTAAATTTATAACAGTTGCTTGGTCTTCAGAACGTCCTTCACAACGGATTTTGCATCATCAAAGAACTTCATGAGCAGCGGCCTCTCCTTGTGAGCACTGTAGTTTTTGTGAATAGAGTCTATAATCCTCTTGGGTATATCCGTTCCTGTAACCTTGCTTGGTCTCATAAGCTCTGGGTTAAGATCAATGTTAACTATCTTGGGTTCTGGGTTGAGGCTTATATCAATCTTTGCAACCTGCGCATCAACCGCCCTCGCTGCCTCCAAGGCAAGCTGCTCAACACCCAGGTCAATCTTACTGTTCTTGAGATCACCTGGGGAGAATATGATGTCGGGTTCCTTGGTCTTTTTCTTAACGCTTGCTATAATCCCTGGCTCGGCAACATAAACCGAAACCATATCTTTTATCATGTTCTCTATAAGTATGGGCTGCTGCAAATGAGTCAGGGCATCTATAATGGATTTTGTCTCGAGCTTGTTCTTCACCACAACCCCTATTTTCTTGTTGGGTGTTCTCAGTATAAGTGGGAAGTCCATCTGGTCTATTATCCTTGATGCAGCCCTGCTGGATCTCGTGAGATGGAGGTTAAGCGTGGGTATTCCCCTCTTTCTCAGAACCGTTAGCAGAAAAAACCTTTCATCCACTAGAAGAAAAGATATCGGTTTTATCGGCATGAATGTATCAGAAGGGAATAAAGAAAGAAGCTGATAAGCATAGGAGTGGTAGGATTTTGGTATCCTGGGTAGAACGGCATCAAACTTGAGTATGTCAGATGCCCTGTAGGATATTGAAAAATCCGTGTTAAGGCCAATGCCTATGGAGTTTATCGGAACGAAGAACACGGAATCAAACTTCTTCTTTGCCTCCTCAAGCAGCCTTATGTTGCTCTCGGATTTCTCCTGGCCTATTATGCACAGTCCCATTACAACCCCTCTTATGTAGCTTCAATTAAATTATTGTTTAAAAAGCTTATCGTAGCAAAACCTTTATAAACACAGCCAAAGAATATTCAGGCTTCAAAGGGGATTAAAGTATTTATCAACCAAAGGCAATAATAAATTATGAAGGCTCAGACACAGGCCCTCTCGCTTGTTCTCATAGCAGGTATAGTAATAGCCATGATCGGTCTGGCTTATGCGTGGGGCATGCCACTGATACAGAAAAGAACCACTATAACAGAGTTTTCAACAGCCCAAAACTTCATTCTAAGTCTTGATAGCAAAATAACCGAAATAGTGAATTCCGGGGCAGGGGAGTTTAGATTGGACATACCAAGCGGTTTTGTGAGGGCAATTGATTATGGTGCTTCGGATCCAGACAACAATTCAATAATCATGGAATTCATAACAAACCAGCCAATGATAATGAATGCATCACAGGTCTTACTGAAGACCACCTCCTTTGGAGAGGTTGGGACATATGGTGAGTCAGAACCCAGAATAATAACCCTGACTGGGGAGAGTTTTGGAACTGGTTATAAAATGAAGATTAAACTGCATTACAGGGAGCTAGACACAGAAACAAGGGGGTATAAAATTGCACTGAAACCAATAACATCAACAGGGGAAAAAAGTGTAAAGTTGAGCTTTGATAAAAACGTGGTACAGCCGGGCAACGCAAGCAATGGAGGAGACCTGGTTCTAACCTATGTCAATGTAGAGCTAACCTAGTTATTATAATAAGGGTAAATATAATATATGCGAAGACTTTCGGGACAGTCTCTAATCTTTGAGCAGGTTCTGCTCTTCGGAATCGGTGTTGGTATATTTGTTGCGCTCTTTGCCGTTTTTACAGTATATCAAAATTACTTTACATCTGTTAACCTTCACAACCAGCTAGATGAGGTAAAGGATGTTGTTGTTTTGAAAATAATAAAACTTATTGAAAAAGAGAATGTCACTACACACATGGTTGTGGAGATTCCGAGGAGAATAAGTGATGAGGGTTATGAGATTGTTCTCTCTAACAACGGTTTGAATGTGACAAGTCTTTTAACAGGGGTTTCAAAGTCTTCATCCCTCTATGGACTGAACGAGTCCTACAACCTAACGGGGAGTGTTATGAGTATCTTTGGCAGAATTATAATTTATAAGAAGGAAAACAAAATTATATTATCTTAGGGCTTGCATGATTAGCTTTTGATGGTGATTGTATGGGACCAAAAACTCAGGCGAAAGCAAAAACAGGGAGAAATTATGCACGGAGCGTTGTAAGCAAGCTTAAAAGGGGTTATCTTTCGAAAAGGGAGAGGGAGAAAAAATACTTCGTCCCAGAAGAGGGACCATATTATTATCCTGCCATCCCATACAAAGAAGAAAAACCTGAAAAAAAGAAACCTGAAAAGGAAGAAAAAGAGGGAAAGAAAGAGGTAGAGGGAATAGAGATATCAAAAATACCGATAACCGTAGGTGGTGTTCCCTTGATGGTTGGTGAGACACCGGAATCCCTTAAGGATATAAATATCAGTTACAACCTGGTACCACGCTCCCCAAGGAAGGGAGAGCAGGTTCTTGCCTATGCAAACATAAAATGGAATCCCAAGATGGGTGGGGTGGTATACTACATTATAGAGCCAAATATAACAAAAGCTGATTTGGAAACGATAGAAAACGTCAAGAGACTTCTTGAGGAGAGACTGGATATTGATTTCATAAAACTGGGGGAGGTAAGGTCAAAGAGACTCCTCAGGGATGAGATTAGAAAAATAGTTGATTCCATGCCCGGGGTTGCTGAAAGCAAAAAGGGAACGCTCAGCTATTACATAGAGAGGGATATAATAGGTCTAGGGAAGATAGAGAGCCTTATGAGTGATCCGAACATAGAGGATATATCGTGTGATGGGGTAAATATTCCTGTTTACGTTTACCACAGGGACCCGAAGCTGGGATCCCTTAAAACCAACATAGTCTTTAAGGAGGATGATGAATTAAACACGTTTGTTATAAAGATAGCGCAGAAGTGCAAGAAATCCATATCCATCGCTGAACCCCTTCTGGATGCAACCCTCCCTGACGGGAGCAGGCTCCAGGCAACCCTTGGGACGGATATAGCAAGGAAGGGTTCAAACTTCACTATAAGGAGGTTCACAGAACAACCCCTGACCCCGACACACATGCTCAGATATGGAACCCTGAACTCAATGCAATTGGCATACCTATGGCTCGCAATAGAGAATGGGCAGTCGATTTTAATATCAGGCGGAACAGCCACTGGGAAGACATCACTTCTTAACGCATTATCCCTTTTCATCAGACCCAACCTAAAGGTAGTCAGTATAGAGGACACCGCAGAGTTGAGGCTTCCTCATCCCCACTGGATACCAGAAGTCGCGAGAACACCCCTGTCTATAAAGGGGAGCAAGGGTGAGGTTACGCTTTTCGATCTGCTTAAGTCCTCCCTGAGGCAGAGGCCTGACTACATTGTTATGGGTGAGGTCAGGGGAAAGGAGGCCTTCGTCCTTTTCCAGCAGATGGCTACTGGACACCCTTCGCTCGCAACCATCCATGCCGCATCCATAAGCCAGTTGATGGACAGGCTAACAACACCACCCATATCCCTCCCACCAAGCCTGCTGGAAAACATAAATATAATAGTGTTCCTTGTGTTCTCGAGGTTAAGGGGGAGGTATATAAGAAGGTCTGATTCCATTCTTGAGGTTACTGGAATTAAAGATAAAATTCCTGTTACAAAGGAGATATTCAAATGGAAACCTCTGGATGATAGTTTTGGGAGTAGTGGGAAATCCGTGGTCTTGCATAACATATCCGTAAAGCTGGGACTGACACAGGACTCCATAAAGGAGGAGCTCATAAGAAGAAAATCCGTTCTGGAATGGATGCTCAGGGAGGAGATTTTTGATTACAGGGATGTAGCAAAGGTGATAAACATTTATTACAGTAATCCACAGAGGGTGCTGAATCTCATTTCCAAGGTAACCTGAAAATCCGATTTACGCATGAAAACATGAGGATTGTATGATAAAAGGAATAGCGTTTAAATTGTTTGGCAGTCTGACAAAACCATACCTGGATTACTTCGACACACTCAACAGGAATCTGAAAAGGGCAATGATGGATTTATCTCTCCATGAATATTTATGCACTATGATCTTTCTCTCATTCATAACCCTACTGGTTTCCATAATCTTTGGTTCCGTATTCATAACACTCCTCTTACCTTTGGAACCCACCATTTTCTACACCTACACACTATCCATAATAGTTTCTTTTATATTTGCCGGGATGATTTTTTTCATGGGATACTACTACCCTTCCATGAAATCAAGATCAATTGAAACCCATATAAACAGGACCCTGCCGTTTGCTGTTTTCTACATGGCAACATCAGCCTCATCAGGTATATTACCAACAGAGATATTCAGGCTCCTGGCCACAAAGGGGGGAGTCATAGGGAAGGAGGCAGGAAAGATCTACACTAATGTTAACTCACTGGGAATGAGTCTTAATGATGCCATACAAAAGGTTGCGGAGAGAACGCCATCCGGGCACTTCGCTGACCTACTTTATGGAATGTCCTCAACAATTACTACAGGTGGGGACCTAGGCAAGTACCTTTCCGGAAAGGCCAAATCCTTCATGAGTCTCTACAGAAGGTCTTTGGATGAGTACTCAAAAATGATATCATTCTACACAGAGATCTACATAACCCTGATGATTGTTGGATCTTTATTTTTCATAGTCCTGCTGGCGGTTATGTCCCCTATCGGTGGATCAAGTGCGGGTAGAGCAAGCACCCTGATGTTGCAAACCTTTTTGGTGTTTTTCTTCACACCGCTTGTCTCTATTGGTTTCATAGTATTATTAAAGGCGATATCACCAAGTGAGTAGCATGGAAACAAAACGTAAGATAATCATAATCCCATCGTGCGTAAGCATAGCGTTGATACTATCAGGCCTGTTTCTGGGGGATGTGGGGGTCCTTGGCAATCTGATAATAATATCAATATTCATAACCATTACCCCCTACTTTGTCTACAGATACTCTAAATTCCTCTGGTTGAAGGCGATAGAAAACCAGTTCCCTAATCTGGTAAGAGATCTTGCAGACTCCGCAAGGTCCGGAATGTCCATGCCAGAGGCCATAAAAATAGCAACTAGGGCGAACTATGGAAAGTTAACAGAAGAGGTCAAGAAGATGAATAACAGGCTTTCATGGGGAACGCCCTTTTTGAGGGTTCTGGAGATATTTGGCGATAAACTCAAGGACTCGAAACTTATAACAGAGGAATTGAAGATAATAAGACAATCGTATGAGAGTGGCGGGGACATCCCATCTACACTGGACTCTGTATCAAAGGACATGCTTATGGTTAAAGAGGCAGAAGCAGAAAGGTCATCAATGGTCAAGCAGCACATACTCCTTATGTATGGAATATTCTTCATGTTCCTTGGTATAGCTGTCATGATAGTAAATGTTATGGTTCCAATGATAGAATCACAGCCAGGGGCCGCCCAAGGAGGAGCGTTAGGATTCAGTTTTGTCAATCCATGTGAAGGGATGAAAATGTTTCCATGTGATTTATTTTCCGGTATTGGTTCCATGTTCGGTGTTCCGCCCACTGCCGTGGCCTCCTACTACATTGCACTGTTCTTCTCAGTTATAATAATACAGGGGTTGTGCATAGGTTTGATAACAGGTCAGCTTGGAGAGGGATCGATTATAGCCGGTACCAAGCATTCCTTGATAATGGTTTTTTCAGCCTTTGGTATATTCCTTTTCCTTGCAAAGGTGGGTTTTCTCCCGATTTAAAGATTTTATTCTGAATAGAACAAATATTATTCTATGGGATACGAGATTTCGAGGCAGTTCGTTCATCTGGGCGGGTTGGTTTTTGTTCTGCTTGCCCAGTTCACAGGAAGGTTTATAGCATCCATTATATTCTTCATAATCGCTCTTGCATTCTTCATTTACTCAGAGTCTGTAAGAAAAGAGAAAGGTATATTTGGGAGTTTAGAATACAATATTAGGAGTGCTTTTTTTAAACTGGAGAGGGATGGGATAAAAAGACCCTTTATGGGTGCTTTCTGGTTCTACTTCGCCCTGGGTCTGACCTTTCTCATATTTCCATTAGAAATAGCAATGGCATCAGGTCTCATACTCTCTATAGGGGATTCCCTGTCCACCATGGTGGGTTTAAGGTATGGAGAGCATAAAATATTCGGAAGAAAATCCCTGGAGGGTTCCCTTGCCTTCTTCCTTTCAAGTTTTCTGATCACAGCAGCACTTCTGGGATACCTGTTAGTTGAAGTTGCTCCTGTCCTGGTATCATTCATAGCGTTCCTGGGTTCGATCTCAGCAACGTTCGTGGAACTGATACCCGAGGCTGGAAAAATCAGAAATTGGAAAAATAAAGGAATAGTGGATGATAACTGGTTGATTCCACTATTTTCCGGGTTGATTATCTACGTCGCCTACATCCTGACTGGAATTGTTTAGTGAATTACGGACAATAGACAGTTGGGTGCAGGACCAGGGATTCTGTTCCTAAGTCAATTGTGTGGGGACCTGAAGCGCAGCTTGTTGTGCAATCATAATTTCTCAGTATTGTGCCCCCCTGTCCGGGTGGTATGGTTGTAGTCTCTAGAGAAGCCGTAATATCTACCCCATCAACCTGAGCTGTGATAAAGTCGTTAATATCTGTGTCTGTTGGGTGACTGTGTAAATCAGCTGTTCCTGTATTTGATACCTGGATTGTTATCAGACCGTTTGTGCAGAATGCCCCGCCTACTGGTACATCGAACGAACCGCCTATCCTCGTGTATAACTGTCCCATCAGGAATGTGTATGCTACCCCTGCAAGTGCTATGGTTATCAGTAACAGTATTATTATTGATATTATTGGTGTTATTCCTTTTTTCATCTGAAACCTCCTATTTTTTACTTTCTCCCTTAATATAATATTCGATTTTTACAAGCTCTGAGAATATCGCCAGACACACAACGGCGATTATTATGAGTATCAGGGGTGTTATCAAGGTATCTCCTGGTGTTGCAAGGTCAGCCATTAAAACTATGTAAAAGGTTATAAGCAGGACTATGGTAACCACGATTGAAAATATCTGCTTGATTAGATATTGCTTCACACCAATCCTCCTTATCTCTTATATGAAGCTGTGCCGGTTGAAGACTGCAAATATAATCTCTTCAGTCTGTTATCTATCATCCCGAGTGAGTTCAAAACAGCCTGACTCGTCTCAAGACCCTTCTTGTTCTGGTTTACAAGTTCGTCCATCTTATTCACAAGGGGTTCCATCACATCCTTTGATACACCTGCCACCGTTTCCTCGGTTGCTGAGGCCTTGAGTAACTCTATGAATTCATTCATGCTTGAAACGAGAACGTCAATCCTTCCGGGCAGCTTGGATATCTCGTTTCTGAGCTCAGAGTCTGCCTTTATAACATCATCGATAATCCTCTGGTTTGATTTTATCAGCTCTATTATCTGCTCTATCAGTTTTTGTATCTGAGAAGTTGAACTTGAAGCCTCTACCTTACTTATTCTTTTTTCAAGCCTTCTCAACGGGGATGTTGGTATTACCTCGTATTCCTCTTCTACCATAAATAATACTTTCTTTCTCTGTATATAAATATTTTAATTGGTATGAATTAGTATTCAGGAGGCATACCGCCTCCGGGAGGCATCTTTGGGAGTCCTTTCTCAGAGGTCCCTGCAGAGATCATGTCATCTATTCTCAGTATCATTTCCGCTGCCTCTGCTGCTGATTTTATTGCCTGCAGCTTTATCTTAAGCGGCTCTATGACCCCTAGCTTTACCATATCACTTATATCTCCTGAGAAAACATCCAGACCGGATGTCATTTGTTTTTTGTCATGTATTGCTCTTAGGTTTGTAAGCTTGTCTATGGGGTCCATGCCTGCGTTCTCTGCAAGGCTCCTTGGTATGATCTCCATTGCATCAGCAAACGCGTTAACTGCCAACTGCTCCCTACCCTTGAAGGATTCTGCATGCTTCCTCAGCTCCTTTGCAACCTCTACTTCCGAAGCGCCACCACCCGCAACTACCCTATTAAGTTCAAGTGCGGATGCTATCCCCTTGACAGCGTCTTCCATTGCCCTCTCGACTTCATCCACAACATGCTCTGTTCCTCCCCTGATCAGGATTGTCACTGCCTTTGGCTGCTTGCATCTCTCTACAAATATCATCTGGTCTCCTGAAATCTTCCTTTCCTCAACTATGCCTGCATATCCCAGATCCTGCTTGGACAAGTCTTTTATGTTGGTTACTATGTTTGCCCCCGTTGCCCTTGCCAACAGTTCCATATCAGATTTCTTGACCCTTCTTGCTACCATTATCTTGGATTTTGCAAGGTAGTGCTGCGCAGTGTCATCTATTCCCTTCTGGCAAAAAACAGCGGTTGCACCTGCCTTGATAACCTTGTCAACCATTCCCCTGAGCATCTTTTCCTCTTCTTCAAGGAATGCGTGCATCTTCTCTGGAGAATCAATGCTTATTTTAGCATCATGTTCCAGTTCCTTGACCTCCAAGGCAGAGTCTATCAATGCTATCTTTGCATTATCAATCCTCTTCGGCATTGAAGAATGAACGATCTCCTTGTCTATAAGAATCCCGTCTATCAGCTTGGTATCGTTTATCGATCCGCCCTCCTTCTTCTCTATCTTTATGTTGTCTGTATCTATGATTAGCTCATTCCCCCTTGTTTCTGCAATCTTCTTTATAGCCCTTACAGACAGTTCTGCAAGTTCCTTTGATGCCTTTTCAGCAGATTTTCCTGTCATCGCTGTCTCTGCAATCTGCTGAAGCTCCTTCTCATCCTTTATGTCAACCTCCCTTGCAATCTTGTTCAATATGTCCAATGCCCTTGTTTTTGCCATTCTGAACCCCTTTGTTATGACAGTGGGATGTATATTCTGGTCAAGCAGCTCCTCTGCCTTCTTAAGAAGTTCACCTGCAAGAACCACTGCGGTTGTGGTCCCGTCTCCTACGATTTTGTCCTGTGTTTTTGCGACTTCCACCATCATCTTTGCAGAAGGATGTTCTATCTGCATCTCATTCAGTATCGTAGCGCCGTCATTCGTTATGACAACGTCACCAAGGCTGTCAACAAGCATCTTGTCCATTCCCTTAGGACCAAGTGTGGTCCTAACAGTATCAGCAACTGCCCTTGCAGCAGCTATGTTGTTCCTCTGGGCATCCCTTCCCCTGCTCCTAAAGGTTCCTTCAGGAACTATCAGTATCGGCTGTCCGCCAGCCTGTCCAACTCCATTTGTCATTCAATCACCTCTTAACCTTAATAGTTTTATGTGAGCATAATACTGCTATTGGTATATCATGTATGACAATCTTGGATTTAAATACTTTTCGCATCACTTAATCATGAAGAATTTAATTATTTAAATAAAAAATATCTTTAAGTCATAATATGGGCCCGTAGCTCAGTTGGCCTAGAGCGCCCGTCTTATATGACCGCCATTCATTTCGAATGGTGAGCATCTAGGCAAGCGGGAGGTCCTGGGACATCTCAAGTCTTAGAATAAAAGCTTGCGGTGCAGGAATTCAAATCCCAGCGGGCCCATGCTTGTTTTTCTATCGTTTTTGTGTGCTAAAAAGCCAAGTACTTTCATATAGGCGAACCATACGCATCTTCAAACGTTCCCACCCCACTGCCCAAGTCTTTGAGTGTGAAAACCCTTTCCGGGGTCTTTAATATAAAACTCTTGGGTATGACAGCGTATTCAACATAAGTCTGGGAGCCGCCGCCGTTCATGTCAAACCGCTTTACAGCGTAGCTTTCCAGAATTGTCTCAAATTCCTTGTCTTCATCACGACCTTTGACAACCCATGCTGTTTTTCCGTCATCTTTCAGTATCTTCAAATCAGGGTTTTTGAACCTGAAAAACCTCTTGTTTTCGTGGTCATAAAAATATGCAGACTTGTGGAGATATCTCTGCGAATCTTTGCCTGTCTTGAGGCAGAAGAACGAGAATGAAGAGCCGTTTTGGAAAACCGTCCTGCCCCAGTGAAACGACCCGTAAGTCGTCACTCCAACCACTTTCTGCAGGTGAGCCGTTCCGCTGAACTCTTTCCCGAGCACGCTGCCACTGGCATTCAAAAAGATGTCCACCCACCCCACACCGAACGGGGGTATCAGTACGCCATGCGCGTATCTGTCTTCAACATAATTTCCCTTTTTCATTTTCAGATCGACAACCCGACCTATTTTCAAACTGTAGTCAGGAAAGCCGCCGGAAAGAGTGATTTTGTGATTTGAGATGCTGGAAACTATTGCCTTCCTTTCTGGATAAACTTTTGTCATGGAATTGGTGTCTCCCAAATCACGGAGTCTTTTACCGTCGTATATCCAGCCTGCCGCAACGCCCATGAATTTATTTCGCCCCAATTCTCGAAGCCGAATTTTGTTTCCGTTAAACAGCATTTCCTTTCCACGCTTCCTGTACATGAGCAGCATAATCTGCACCGGGGTCTTCTTCCAAGAGTAATCAAAAAATATGAACCACCAGTATTCCTTTCCCAATGGTGGAAGCGCTTCAATATTGTACATTACCCTGTCAAGAAGACCATTATCGACATTGCATCCGTTTATGGATGCAAGCTCCCGCAGAACGCCATAGGTTCCCTTGATGTTTTTTATGCCATTTATCTTGTTTTTTACCCTATCCAGATTCATAACCCAAGCCCCCTTTCACAGTGTTCATCTTCTGGGAAATTGATGATGCTATAATCTCGGTGCTCACTGCAGCGAACAGCCTCATAGCATTAACGGCCTGCATCGTGTTTTTTGACGACATCAGTATCTGGATATAGGGTTTTATCTGCTGGAAAACCCCGTTGCCATCGTTAATGTCGTTTATCATTTTGTCCAGATTCATATCCAGATCTATGGTAGCGTTATCCTGCTTTCCTGGTATTGTTTTAACATATTCTATGCCTTTTTTTGTGGTTTTGACAATATAGCTAACCTGCGGAACACTACTGGTTTTCAAGGTATATTGGATGGTTTGATTTCCCAGAATCCTAAGAAACATTGACATCTCCACAACTTCATGTATTGTTTTTCCATTGGGTTCGTCATTGCAGGAATCCCTGAGGGCCTCCACTATCGCCCTTATCGTATCGCCGGAATTCCCGTTAAGCAAATCGTCTCCCGCATTTCTGGCAAACAGAATCTTTTTTGACATCCCCTGCATAAAATTTATCAGATTCGTTTTGTTCCCTGTTCTTTTCTTGGAAGAAGCGGCATGCTCGGTGAATGCATCGATCGTCCAGAATCTGGCCATGCAATACACGGCCAACTCTTGCAGCCGTTCCATTGTAATATGTTTTGTATCAAAGATGGGATGCATGTTGTCGTATTTTGTGATGTCATGCTCGGCTATCATACCCTTCTTTTTCAAATCTTCGTAGAATTCTGTCCCTGGGAAGGGTGTTGCAATGCCATAGGCGGTATTCATTAAACCTATTTCTCTGGCATACGAAGGGAATTGTTTTATCTCCTCTTCAGTCTGGTCTGGGAGGCCAATCACAAAACTACCAGACACGTTTGCATCATTGTCCCGCAGTATTTTCACCGCTTTTTTCTGTATCTCTGGCGTTATGCCCTTTCTTGTATTTCGCAGATCCCTCGGGTTCGGGCTTTCAATCCCCACCTCATAACCAAGAATACCATTGTCACACATCTTCTTTATCAGTTCTGGTTGACTGGCAATAATATCTGCCCTTGCCATAACAGAAAATACCACATCCAATCGGTGTTCATGTAGCAAATCGCAGAAACGGTCTGTTATCTTCGGGTCTCCCATAAAATGCGGGTCCGTGGCAAGAATCTGCAGGGGTTTTCCGTTGTGAAAAGATACTATTTCCAGCAACTCTTCCATCACGTTCTCGGGTGAACGGAAACGCTGACGACTTTTGCTCATGGCGGGTTCGCAACAAAAACTGCATCTTCCCCAGCATCCTCTGGACATACTGATAACGTCTATTTCCCTTCCGTTGTTGTTTATGCGGTCTTTATATTTATACCTCCTCAAGTGCCTTGCCGGGAAGGATAATAAATCCAGGTTTTGAATGGGCGGCCTGTCTTTATTGTGAACGAATCTGCCGTTGTCCTTGTATGAAACCCCGAGAACGCCTTTGGGAGAACCTTTCAGAACCAGTTCTTTCATTGTATATTCACCCTCTCCTCTGATAACCATGTCAATCTGCGGGTAAGAAAGGAGTGTTTCTGGAACAAGTGTCGGGTGGTAGCCACCAACCACGGTTGTTATATTATTTTCCTTGGCGATTTTCGCTAGGTGTAGGCCCTCGTTGTGCTCGGTTGTCGACATTGTGATGCCAACAAGGTCTGGATGAAAAACATCAATAAAATGCTGAAGGGACTTTTTCTCAAGCTCCATATCGATTATGCGAACGTCATCAACGATGTTTTCTATCACTGCTGCAATATATTCCAGACCTATGGGGATTAAGTCCACTGCAAATCCCAGGCCCTTTCTTCCCTTTGGCTTCACCAATAGAATCTTTTTAAACACAATCGCAACTCTCCTTCCATTCGAATCATTCTACTCAGGCCTCAAACAGTTTCCAGGTATATCATTGTATTATTTGGACTTTACAGGTTTTGAATCCTGAAGGTGAACCAATCTCAATCTTACTTTCCCCCCAAGCCCGATCTTGACATGTTCCGTTCCAAGCTTTATGTCATTCAAATCCAGTTCGATTTCAGATTCCTTTCCTGCAAGCTGCTTCAGAATCTCAACAATATCTGTCATTTTACCCACCTACCAAAAGTTTTTTATTTTTCAACAAACCGCTCACTTCAGTTCTGTTTGTATATATGACAACTTTTTTGTCATATATATGTCATTATATCTAACATATATATAAATCTTTGTACAAAATATTAATCGGGTGTAAGAATGGGGATGGGGAATTTGGCAGATGCTGATGAAATACGAAGAAGGATACATAGAAAATACAGGGGTTATAGAAGCAAGTTAATCGCGATTATGTCGCTGTTTGGTCTCAGAAAGAAGGAATTAGAACTTTATTTGATTCTGCTTAAAGAACAACTGAAAATTAAGGAAATGTGCAAGCGGCTTGATCTGTCCGAGAGGGTTGTCAGGAGGTACATAAAGGAGATGCTTGACAGAAAATTCATTGAAAGGAGAGTCGTTGAAGGCAAGAGACTTGCCTATAAGTACATGTCCGTATCCCCCGCGGATGTATGGAAGAACATAAAAACCGAAGTGAAAAGGAACATCAGTTTTATCGATGATAATTTAGCATCACAACTTAAAGAGAATAATCATCCAGGAACTTTACACAAACAGAAAAATTAATCATGTTAAAGGGGATAGTAAACAGCAGGAAAACCTCGGGTCTCAGCGGGCCCATACCAAATT
The DNA here is from genome assembly GCA_030670085.1 of Candidatus Aenigmatarchaeota archaeon. Taxonomy (GTDB): domain Archaea; phylum Aenigmatarchaeota; class Aenigmatarchaeia; order QMZP01; family QMZP01. The sequence goes on along the minus strand of DAOVCJ010000001.1, from coordinate 7,711 downwards.
TCTCATCCCGCTATTATCTTTTTCTTTGGAAGCATCATCAGCGATGCTACCTTTTTTATGAGGCTTGGCTCAACAGCACAGATATCAAACAGGGTAACTATACCAGCGAGGTGGTCATTAGAAATAACGGGTAGTTTCTTTATCTTGCGTGTGGTCATTATCTCCGCAGCATCTGTCACGTCCCTCTCGGGTTCTATCATCACAACCTTTGTTGTCATTATATCCTCGACCTTGGTTTTGGATGCAGAAAGGTTCTCTGCAACAAGCCTTGTCAGTATATCCCTTTCTGTTATTATCCCCACCATCCTTTCCTTTTTAACAACAACCAGGCAGCCTATCCTGTAATCGCTCATCTCTTCAGCTGCCTTCTGAACAGTGGAGCGGGGACCTGTGGTCTTTACATCTGTTTTCATTATATCCTTTATCTGCATCCTATCTCCTTTGCTTCTCCATCCTAGGGGCAAAAATCCTGTACTTGTCCTTGTCTTTCAGTTCGTCGAGTATTCTCTTTACTATCATCTTCTCTGGGTCAGGCAGGAGCGGAACCCTCTTTTTCAGCTCATCAAACGATCCGAATGGCTTGTTCTTTCTCTCTTCAATTATCGCCCACAGGTGTCTCTTACCAACTCCTGGGAGCAGTTCCAGCTGGTGGAGCCTGGTTGTTATGGTTCCTGATTTGTTGAAGAAATCCAGAAACCTCTTTGGGTTCTTCTTGACTATCATCTCAACGGTATCAGAAAGTTCCTCCTGGGCAACAACAGTCAGGTTTTCTACCTTCGCACGGCCCCTTATGTACTTAACCTCATTTCTCTTACCATCACCTATGTATACCCTGTCTCCGGTTTTCAGGTGCAGATCATCTCTTATTATAACCTCCAGCAGGGAAAAATAGCTCTCACCCAAGACCTGTGCAACAGGCTGAGACCTTTCCATTCCGTGATGGCCATGTGAAAGGAAATCCAAAACGATTGCCCACTCATCCTTTCTTATCTCTTTCTTTTCCATAACACACCCGCTGGTTTAGAATTAGATTTTTCTTTTAAATCTTTATGTGAATTTTTTGACTATAGATAATATTTTCTTCTTATCCTCATCAGACAGCGTTACTATTTCATTAGCGAATAGGAGTCTCAGTTCATCAGAGTCCTGCGGAAGCATGTTGACTATGCTCACTATATGCCTTTCCCTCAGTTTCTCTATCTTTTTCAGCTCCCCCACCATCTCACTCATTGCCTTTTCACTGAGCTTTGAGAATTTCCTCAGGTGCTCAAGAGCATTCTTCTGTTCGTATCCCAGCTCCTTTTCCTTTGCCTTCTTTTCCAGGGTTTTTCTGGCCTCTGCCCAGGAAACGAATTTTTCACCTTTTGTCTCCATACACTCACCTCCCGCATTTATCCAACGAATCGTATGGCGGCTTAAACCAATCTATCCAAGCCGCCTCTCAAGTTATTCCAGTGCGGGTCTCGCTTTTCCACTCTCTAAAATATACTTACTTCACATGCTTTAAATGCTCTGGCCTAGCAATTATGTTCTTCTTGGCGTTACCTATCGATATCTCTACCATGTACGAGTCTCCTCTTTTTTCCTTTATCCTTCCTAGCTTTCCCTCGAACCTTGGGTGGGGCATTCCCTTATGAGAGGAGGGATTGATGTTAACAGCTACTCTTTCATCTGGCTTGAACTTCCTCAGAAAATCCCCTACCTTAAACTTCTCCCTGGTTTTCCTCTTTAGCCTTCTCCTTGTTCCCCTTCTGAACCCTTTGCTCGCTTTCATATTTTCTGGAAACCTGCTGCTCAATTGGCTCCGGTTCCCAGCCCTCCTTTTTATTCATTTAGATGAATCCTGACAACATCAAGCGTTTCAACCTTGGCAGGGTTTTTCAAAACCTCTGCCAGGGACGGTTTCGTCCTTCCATCATCGCCTGTTATCAGTTCCTTAATATATAATCCTGCTTCTCCTTTTATTTCTATCTCAAGCTTTTTATTGTTTATTCTCTTCCAGGATATGTCCTTTACCCTCCTTATCCTGGTTTTGTCCGCCCTCCTGTGCAGGACTCTTTTCGGTGTTTTCTGTTCTATCTTTCCAAGAATTTTTTTTATCTTCTCCAAATCCTTCTTTTGGACGGGGTTTTCAAAGCTGACAGTGACACTGTAGGTTTTATCTGGCTGCAGGGATTTTACCATTACCACTTCCTTCTTATCCGAAAACTTCAGGTTCTCAACCTCAACCTTCCTGCTCCTGTTTATCTCTTTCCTTATTTTTTCCAGTTTCAGGCCCCTTCTTTTCGGATTCAAAACCTCAAAAACGAACGGCCTCCAGTCCAGGCATCTGGCATCTATATCCTCCCTTCCAGCTGCATGCATAGCATGCCCTGATCCCCTGCTCTCCCTCATAAAGGGTTTTGCGATTATGTCCTCTACTGTTTCTTTATACTTCTCCCATTTGGTCTGGGGAATCCCCCTCACAAGCTTTTTGTATTCTCCATAAACAAAAAGCGGGTTTATCTGAAGCTCAATCTTGTTTTTTGCCAGGTTCAGGATCACGTTCACTTCAGGCTTTTTCTCATCAACCCTGGTTCTTGTCCTTCTCTCCAGAATCTTTCCCAGCTCCCTGTTTGATTCTGCCTTGAAGGTTTCACAGTACTCGATTCCAACATCCTCCCATAGGGACTCCTCCCTCTTTATGAGGTCAGAACTCATTACCGTTCCCACAACAAAACTCCTGAATTCTATCTCTTTCAAGGCCTTTATCGCCATTCTCGCATACTTGTCTATGTTCTGAAAGAACCCGTTGCAAATAACGCACTTCTTTTTGGTCTTCTTTTCACTCAAGGCCTTCCTTACAATCCTTCCCCTTTCATTGTTCGTCATGCCAGTGGATATCTGAGCTAACTGCCTGCCTAGGCAGTTGTCGCACGCACTTCCGTGGCTCAGAATACTTTTCGCTATCCCAAGAGCTTCCCTGCTGACAAGTTTTTTCATTTAAAAGAATTAGGGGATGGTGTTTAAAACCTTATCCCACAATCTCCACTTCCCTTCCAGTGTGTTTGAGAATGAGTTTTTCTAAATCCTTCCTTTCCTTTTCGATCTTCTCCTTCAGTTTCTCCTGCTCCCTTACAGTGTCCTTTGCATCCTGTTCCATTCCAGATATATTTTTTGAATATCTCCCTATCTCACCCTCAAGCTCCTGTTTCTTCTTAACAATGCTTGATAGTTCCTCTAAGGTTTTTTCCACATGCTCCTTTGTGCTCCTGAGTTCACTGTATTTCCTCTTCATTTCTGGTATATCCTTGACCATCTTTTCCAGAAGACTATCCAGTTTCTCTCTCTCTTTCTCCTTTAAATCGATCTTCCTGTCATGGACCATTTTGTTCATGGTGAAAAGAAATCTCCTCAAGGTATCTTCTCCGTTCTTTGTTTTCACGGATTCGAATGGGTCTTGAAGAAAACCTCTGAGAAAACCCTTGTGATTGAAAAGAAGGTCTTGCTTCTTAAGCGAATGCTCAAGCTTTTTCAACGGTCTCTTCATGGGGGAAATCTCATTGGTTAAATCGTACTCTATTTTTAGGATTTCGTTCTTTACATTCTTCAGTTCCTTGTCCAGCGTGTTTAATTCTTCCCATTTCTTGCCCTTCAGAAGTTCCAGAAATTCTGATTCTTTCTCCTGCTTTCTCTCCCTTAACTCCTTTAACTCCTTCTTAATTTCATCTTTCCTTTTCTCAAGAGACTTGAGCTGATCCGTATCCGATAGCTGCTTCTTTGTCTTGTTTTTTATGTTGTCTGCCAGCCGAAGCATCACATCATCATCAAGCCATTTCTTCAGGGCATCTATACTCTCTCCGGTCTCCTTCATCTTGGTCACGATGGGATCGGATTGCTTTTTGAAATACCTCGATATCAGGACCGCCTGCTTTGGTGTTGTTTTCCTCAAGCTCTCCAGGGTTTTTGATGCATCTTCATGGAAGATGTTAAGGCTGGGATAGCTTATATCAACCCCCCTTGAGGATCTTTCGATGTTCGCGATGATGGGATACGCCTTCTTGACAAAGGAGTCCTTTATCATGTTAGCAGCCGCGTGAATCCTCTCCCTACCATTGAACCTTGCAGTTTCTAGAACAACAAAAGAATTCCTTACCTCAGAAAAAGAATCCATCACATCCTGATACAGATCCCTTCCATGTGATTTTGATTTGTCTATATCATCCCTGAAGCTCTTTTGAAACCATCCCTGGACCTCGCTTATCCCCACCCTGGGTGTTTCCTCTGATGATTTTTCGATTATCTCTGGCTTTTTTTCCCTTTTGAAAAAACCCAAAAATCCCATTATTAAAGTTAAACCATTAAATTTATAACCTTAATATAGACAACCAGACAAAAATAAAGTAAGGATTTGGTATGTCCGATCCGGATGTTCTGGGAAAAGAAAATAAAAAGGTAGTTCTGCTGGGCAATGAGGCGATAGCCAGAGGAGCGTTAGAGGCTGGTATGGGTCTCTCAGCATGCTATCCCGGAACCCCAAGCTCAGAGGTCGGGATCACGCTCTCTAGTGTGGCAAAAAAGCAGGGGTTCTACTTCGAATGGAGCACAAACGAGAAGGTTGCGTTTGAGGTCTGTGCAGGAGCTTCTTATTCAGGCGTGCGTTCCCTCACTGCTCTGAAACACTTTGGACTGAACGTGGCGAGTGATTCTGTTTTTCCTGTTGTTTTCACCGGAGTGAGGGGCGGACTGGTTATTATGGTTGCAGACGATCCCCTAGGACACAGTTCTGCTCAATCAGAACAGGACACAAGATTCTACGCAAGGATGGGTAAGATCCCCACACTCGAGCCTTCTAATGTGCAGGAAGCCAAGGACTTCACAAAACTCGCGTTCGATATATCTGAAAAATATGAAATTCCTGTCATTCTCAGAACCACGACCTTGGTCTCCCACTCCGCAGGCACTGTTAAACTTGGAAAGATAAAGAAACCCAAAACCAAGGGGAAGTTCGTCAAGGATTACGATAGGTTCTACAACATACGCCCGAACCTCCAGAAGATGCATGCCAATCTAATAAAAAAGCTCGAAAGAATTGAAAATGAATACGAAAAGCTCAACACGGTTGAGGGTAATGGAAGGATAGGGATAATAACCAGCGGTGTTTCTTACCAGTATGTAAAGGAGTTAGGTAATCTCCTGGGAGTGAAGATTGGTAAGCTGAGCCTGACACATCCCATATCTAGGAACTTCGTGGCGAATTTCATAAAGAACCTTGAGAAGGTGATAGTTGTTGAGGAGCTGGAACCCATTGTGGAGAATTTTGTTCGGGGGGTTGCAAAAGACGTCAATCCAGGGGTTGAAATACACGGAAAGGACATACTTCCCAGGGTGGGTGAGTATACGCCTGACATCCTTCTCGAGGCACTGTCTCCCATTCTCAACATCAAAAAACCGGATTTCAGCAAGCACGAAGCCAATTTGAAAAAAATAAAGCTTCCTGTCAGGAAACCCGTTTTCTGTCCCGGCTGCCCGCACAGATCCACATTCTACGCTGTTAAGAAGGTTCTGGGTGAGAACGTTGTCTGGGCGGGTGACATAGGCTGCTACGTTCTGGGGATATTCGAGCCCTTCAAGATGCAGGATTTTGTTATCTCAATGGGTGCGAGTATGGGAGTAACACATGGGATAAAGAAGGTGAGTGACCAGAAGGTCGTTGTGTTTATAGGTGACTCCACGTTTTTCCATGCCGGAATGCCAGGACTCGTTAACATAAAAACCCATGGAACCAAACCCCTGGTTATCATTATGGACAACGGAATAACAGCAATGACTGGTCACCAGCCCCATCCAGGAAGCTCTTTCACAGGGATGGGAGAGAAAAGGATTCCTATGAAGATAGAGGATATTGTGAAGTCTTTCGGGATAAAGAATGTTCGTGTTGTTAACGCATTCAACCAGAAAGAACTACAGTCAGTAATCAGGGAGTTTTCAAAACAGGATGAACTGGGTGTAATCATATCAAGGGGACTATGCACGCTTCTCATGAAAAGAATGGTCAGGGCAAAGGGAGGACAGTTCTCAACCTTTGAAATAGCCCCTGGTAAATCACACAGGGTTTCAAGGCTTGTTAAGGAGTTTGCATGCCCTGCAATAATCAAGAAGGGAGATGAGGTATACATCAAGGAAGACATGTGCTGGGGATGTGGTGTTTGCTCACAGCTGGTTGAGAAGGGAGTAATAGTTCCCAGAAAGAGGAGGAAGAAATGACCTACAACGTTCTGCTCACTGGTGTTGGAGGAGAAGGTGTCTTGATGACATCGGTTATTGTCGCAAGGGCAGCCAACATAGAAGGCTACGAGGTAAGAGGGACCCAATTCCACGGCCTTGCACAGAGGGGCGGTTCTATCCCAACCCAGATAAGGTTTGGTAAGAAGATTTACTCACCCATGATTCCCAGGGCCCAGGCAGATCTGATACTTGGGCTCGAGCCTATAGAGGCTGCAAGGGCATGCTTTTATGCAAGCAAAGAAAGAACCAACTTCATTGTTGACACCTATCCTGTAAAACCTGTTTACCTGAACCTCTTAGGGCACATATACCCGTCAAATGAGGAGATAAGAAGGATGATCACTCCTTTTGCAAAGAAATCGATATTCGTTGACGCTTCAAACATATGTGAGGAAAAATTCGGGAACCCGATCTATGGGAACGTCATGGCAATTGGTGTTGCTCTCTCTTCAGGGATGCTTCCACTAAGCAAAAAGTCTGTTATGAAATCTATAAAGGAGACTGTTCCGGGAAGAGCAATCAGGGTGAACATGACTGCATTCGATATGGGTTTGAAGTTCAAGGGTTAGTTTTTTTCTCTGTTCTTGTAAAGCTTAAATTGAATTATCCCAACAGGCTTGGCAGATAATAGTAGCCGATTGCTAGTCCTACTATCAGCCCCACAACCAAACCAACAATGAATGACTTCATAGTATCTAATTGTCTTGCAGAATTTAAATGAGGTGTTGATTTTCTGTATGCATATTATTTATACAGCCTCTATTTGCAGGAAATCTGCTCCTGATTCCAGTGTGATGTTTATGTAATAGCGGCCCCAGCTGGAATTCATGTACGCATTGACCCTTCCATATGGCAAGAAGTCCCCGCTCCTCTCCAGAAGCGTGTAACCAGAACCTGATTCAGAGCCTGGATCATCATCTATCGATATCTCCATAGAATGCAGGGGTAGCCACTGGTCCAGATCCTTTTGGTAGATTGCCAGAAGGATATCGTTGGTATCATAACCCGAATGGCTTTCCTGGGAACCTATTTTCCTTAGATAGACCCTCAGGTGCTCATTTTCCAGGATATAAGATGAGGTTCCCTGGTAATCACCCTCATACGCAGAACTCTCAAGGTTTGAGCCAACTATCAGATTGCCAAAAAAATCAGCTGTCCTCGGGAGGATGATAAGGCTCTCTGTTCCCATCTGCCAGAGTATCAAATCCTTTGCAGCGTCTATTGCAAACCTTCCCATATCCACCTTAAGATCAAAAACCCTCCTTGAACCATTGCCTTCATAGGCAACCCTTCGAACGATGTTATCAATGTCAGAGAAGGCGTCACCCATTCTATCCAACGCTGCACTCTGCTGCATTTTCTCTATCAGGGGCATCCCGGATTGATATACAATCGCTACAACAGATAGGGTTATTGCTATGAATATGATGGCTGATATGAGTGT